>JAYVZV010000034.1:0-18029 GCA_043782995.1 Acidimicrobiales bacterium
CCATCGGCGGTCTGTTCTCTGTGGCACTGTCCTGCACGTCACCGTGACTCACGTTTCGCGAGCACCTTGCCCTCTGGAGCCCCGACTTTCCTCACCGCCCGTTGCCGGGCGGTGCGGCCACCCAGTCGACTCACCATCCGCGACAAGTCTGACACACCAGTACCGGGGCGACAAGGGGTGTAACCAGTTCGTAATACGGATGTAGCCTCGCCACGTGGAATCCGACGACGCGACGCCGAGCGAAACCGTGCTCGAGGTCGGCGAGTTCTACCAGCTCCTGACCGCGCGACTGGAGTCGGCCTTCGGACGGCGCCATCCCCACTGGGTGCGCGGCGAGATCGCCAAGGTCTACGAGAAGGGCCACATCTACATCGACCTCGTGGACGCTGGTTCAATGGCCTCGGACACGAAACGTCCAGTGTTGAACACCCACTGCTGGGGCACGCCCTGGGCGCCGATCAAGAAGCGCCTCGCGGCCGAGGGGATAAGTCTCGCGCCGGGCGTACTCGTCAACTTCTTCGGCTACGTCGACGTCTACGCCCCCCAGGGCAAGATCGGATTCACCATCACTCAGGTCGACGTGCAGGGACTGCTCGGCGACGTCGCGCGCCGACGGGCCGAACTCATCGCGCGCCTCGCGGCCGAGGGTCTCCTCGAGGCGAACAAGCGCACCGCGCTCGCGGCGGTGCCGCTGCGCGTGGGATTGGTGGCGAGCCCCGGCACGGAGGGATACAGCGACTTCACTGGTCAACTACTCAACTCCGGCTACGGATTCGTGGTCACGCTGGTGCGCACCGCCGTGCAGGGCGAGGCGGCACCGGCCCAGATCGTCGACGCCATCGCCGCGCTAAACGCACACGGGGTGGACCTCATCTGCATCGTACGCGGCGGCGGCTCCAAGGGCGATCTGGCCTGCTTCGACGACGAGCGCGTGGCGCGGGCGATCGCCGCCGCGACGACGCCCGTCTTCACCGGGATCGGCCACACCGGCGACGAGTCCGTCGCCGATCTCGCCGCCCACACCCGGGCTATCACGCCGACCAAGCTGGGCGAGCAGATCGTCTCGATCGTGCACGACTGGCACCAACGCCACGTCCGAGCACCGGCACAGCGCCTCCTCGATGGAAGCGCCGAGGTGATCGGCGAGGCGACCGAGTACGTCGCCGAGCGCCGTCGGACCATGATCTTCGCGGTGCGCGACCGCCTGCGCGCCGAGCAGCGCCATCTCGCCAGCGTGCGCGGGGGATTGCTGATGCACAGCCGCCACCTGCTCAACACCGCGGCGACTCATCTGAGTCACGGCCGCCTGCTACTCGGTGCCTATGATCCGAAGCGTCGACTCGCCCAGGGCTGGTCGATCGTCACCGGCCCCGACGGCGTTATCGTGTCGTGCCTCGCTGACGTGGCGATCGGCGAGGCGATCAACGTTCGGGTGAGTGACGGAACACTGATATCCACGGTCGACGAGAAGAATGGAGTGTCATGAGCGACATCGGTGAATGGAAGGAGGCGGCGGGCGAGCTCGATTTGATAGTCGCGTCGTTCGACGAGGGCGAGGTCTCGGTCGACGACCTCTTCGTGAAGCTCGAACGCGCCACGGCAATCATCGAGGCGCTCGAGTCGCGCCTCGACGCGACCCGGGCCAAGGTCGACGAGCTGGCGCCGCGGCTGACGAAGGTCGCCGAACCCCAATGACCGATCGGTTCTACTTCCGCCAGCTGCTGGGCGGTCTCGACTTCGCGATCGGCGACCCGGTCGCCGAGCAGATGGTGAACTTCGCCTACGCGCTGGGCGACCGCGAGACCGGCGAGGCGCTGCTCGTTGACCCGGCGTACCGGCCCGACGAGCTCGTCGACCTCGTCGAGTCCGACGGCCTCCGGGTGGTCGGGGTGCTCGCCACCCACTACCACGCCGACCACGTCGGCGGTAACCTCCTGGCCCAGCACCAGGTCGCGGGCATCGTGGAGCTGCTCGAACGAACCGACGTGCCCGTCCACGTGCAGGCCGACGAGGCCGAGTGGGTGATGAAGCGTACGGGCGTCGGGCCCGACGCCCTCCACCAACACGACTCGGGCGACCAGGTGAGCGTCGGCGCCTTCGACGTCACGCTGATCCACACCCCCGGTCACACTCCGGGCAGCCAGTGCCTCCTCGTCGAGGGCCACCTGATTAGCGGCGACACGCTCTTCCTCGACGGATGCGGTCGCACCGACCTTCCGGGCTCGGACCCCGAGGAGATGTACCGCACCTTAACCCAGCGACTGTCCGACGTCAGCGACGACACCGTGCTCTACCCCGGACACCTCTACTCGGCCGACCCGAGCGCGCCGATGGGCGACGTTCGCCGTCTCAACCGGGCCCTGGTGCCGGCCACGGCCGAGCAGTGGCTCGCGATGTTCGGCCGGTAGCCGTGCTGGAACCGTCCGACCACGTGCTGGTCGTCGGCGCCGGGTTCGCCGGCTGGCGTTTCGCCGAGGCGCTTCGCCGCGAGGGCTTCGACGGTCAGATCACCTTGGTCGGTGACGAGCCCCACGCCCCCTACGACCGACCGCCGCTCTCCAAGCAGGTACTGGTCGGCAAGTGGGAGGTGGCGAAGGCGACGCTCGCGACGCCCGAACTGGTCGCCCAGAACGAGGTCACGCTCGTCCTCGGCGTCGCGGCCACCGGTCTCGACGTCGCGACGACGTCGGTGCGTTTGCTCGACGGGCGGGTGCTCGCCGGAACCCACGTCGTCATCGCGACCGGGGCGAGGGCCCGCCGACTGGAGTTCAGCGCCGGCGCGGACCTGCACTACCTGCGCAGCCGTGACGACGTCGTGGGGTTGCTCGAGGAGGTGGCGCCGCTGGCGCCCGGCAGCGTCGTGGGAATCGTCGGGGGCGGCTTCGTCGGCGCGGAGGTCGCGACGCAACTGCACGCCCGCGGCCTGCGTCCGGTAGTGCTCGAGGTGGCGGAGCGGCCCCTCGTCGGCGCATTGGGCCGCGACGTGGCTCTCTGGCTCGAGGACCTGGCCTCGGATGCGGGCATTGAGTTGCGCTCGGGGGTGCAGGTGCGCGACGTCGTGCGAAACGGCGAGGGGCTCGCGATACGTTTTGCCGACGGCGAGGAGCTCGCGGCGAGCGCGGTCGTTGTCAGCGTCGGGGCCGTCGCTAACGTCGAGTGGCTGGCCACGTCAGGTCTGGATCTCGACGATGGCGTCGTGGTCGACGAGCGGCTGATGGCCGCTCCCCGCGTGGCCGCGATCGGTGACGTGGCGCGTTTCACGTGGCTCGGGGTCCTGGGCGAGGAGCGGATCCGCGTCGAGCACTGGCAGGTGGCCAACGACCACGCGATGATGCTCGCCCACGAGTGGGTGACCGGGGTCGTCGCGTCCGCCCCGTTGGTGCCGTACTTCTGGTCCGACCAGTACGGTAAGAAGATCCAGATGCTCGGCCACGTCCGTGCGACCGACGACGTGGTGCGCGTCCTCGGAGCACCGGGTGAGGGCAAGTGGCTCGCCCTGTACTCGCGTAACGGCGTCGTTAACGGCATCGTCGCGCTCGGCCAGCCCCGAGCGCTCATGTTGGCGCGACATCTCCTCGAGTCGCCGACGCCGCTGGAGCGGGCACTTGAGCTCGCCCCGTGGGCGGGCTAGAACTTGACTGCGGAGAGTTCCGGCACGGTGCGCTCGGCGCGCTTCAACGACTCGGACCACGCCAGTCGTGAGGCGCGTCGTTCGACGTCGCCGATCGTGGGGACGAAGACCTCGGCCGGTGACCAGAGCGCCTCGACGTCGCCGACCGTGAGGTGGCCCGCGCTGACCAGCGCCATCAGACCGGCGCCTAGAGTGGTGGCCTCGCGCTCGGGCGAGAGGGCGACGCGCCGCCCGGAGAAGTCAGCGAGGCGTTGGAGCAAGAGCCGGTTGACGCTCATCCCCCCGTCGACGCGGACCTCCTCGAGGGGGGTGCCCGTCTCCTGCTCGGCGGCGTCGACGAGGTCAGCGCCGCGCTGGGCGATGCCCTCGAGCACCGCTCGGACCAGGTGGGCCCGAGTCGAGCCTCGAGTGATGCCAAAGAAGCCGCCGCGGGCGCCGAAGTCCCACTGAGGCGTCCCGAGACCCGAGAGGGCGGGCACGAACGAGACGCCGTCGCTCGAGGCGACCGACGAGGCCAGCGACTCGGTCTCGTCGGTGTCAGCTACTAGGCCCAGGTCGTCGCGCAGCCACTCAATACAGGCGCCGGCCGAAAGCACGATGCCCTCGATGCCCCAGGTCACGACGCCGTCGCGGCTGTAGGCGACGATTGGAAAGCACCCCGACGCGAATCGAGTAAGCGTGCTCGGCCCCGCCTCGCCGCGCACCATGTCGAGCATCGCGCCGGTGCCGAAGGTGATCTTCGCGCCCCGGGTGACGCAGGACTGGCCGAATAGCGACGCCGACTGGTCGCCCACCAGGGCGGTGATGAGCGGTGCGCCCGAGAGCGCCGTGGCCGGTCCGACCGAGCACATGGTATCGACGATGGTGGGCATCATCGCCGGGTCGAGGCCCAGGAGCGAGAGGATGCGGTCGTCCCAATGGGCGACGTCGAGCCCCACCAGGCCGTTGACCCCGGCGTTCGAGCGATCGGTGACGTGGGCGGCGCCCTGCGTCAGGTGCCACGCGACCCACGTCTCAATGGTGGCGAAACGCAGGTCCCGGGCCTCGCGGCCCGATTGGGCCACGAGCCAGCGGGCCTTGGTGGCCGACTGGTTCGGGGCGAGCCGCACGCCCTCGCCTTGCAGGACGAGGCAGTCGAGCACCGTGCGCAGGTCCTGCCATCCGATCGCCGGACCGACCGGCTCGCCGGTGGCGGGGTCGAAGACGATGGTCGTCGCGCGCTGGTTGGTGATGCCCACCACCTCGCAGGGTCCACCGTCGGCGAGGGTTCGCTTCGCCAACTCGATCGAGAGCTGGGCTATCTCCATGGCGTCGAGCTCGACCTCGCCGGGATTGGGGGTTCGCACGGAGAGTCGGGCCTGGTGGGCGTGGCTGACCCCGCCCTCGGCGTCGACCACGCTGGTCCGAACCGACGACGTCCCGACGTCGATTGCGAGGGCTTTCACCACGGTGCGCCGCCCAGTCCGAGGGCGCCGGGATTCATGATGCCCAGGGGGTCCAGCTGCGCCTTCAGCGCGCTCAACAACGGATAGGCGCTTCCGAGAGCCGTCTCGACGAAGCGGGCTCGGTTGCGCCCCACGCCGTGGTGGTGGCTGAGAGCGCCACCGCTACCGAGCACGGCGTCCGTCGCGACGTCCCACGCGGCGCGGTAGAACGCCGTAGGGTCCGACGCCGGACGACCGGCGAAGGTGAAGTAGAGGCACGCGCCGTCGAGGTAGGCGTGGCTCTGGTGCACTGACGCCACCATCATGTCGGGCAGGTCCCGCAGCGCCGAAGTAACGCGCTGACGCATCGGCTCGAGCGTGACCCAAGGTCCGGCAACTTCGATCGTGTCGACCACGATGCCGTGCTCCCACAGAGGAGCTAAGGCGCCGACGTCGTTACGGTGTTCGAGCCAACGACCCACGATGCCGTCGTCCAGGGACGCGGCGCGCGCGCACTCGAGTTCGACGATCCTCATCGTCGCCGTCACCAGCAGCTCGTCGCCTTCGTCGAGCACGACGAGGGCGCACTGGTCAACGTCGAAGATCCGCCGCGACTCGGTCTCGTCGTAGAGGCGAAGGACCGCCGGTCGGGCGTCGCGTTGCATGATGCGTCGACAGGCTTCGAGACCCTCGTCGAAGGTGGCGAACCCGTAGGCGGCGCGCCGCTCGCATTCGGGCAACGGGTGCATGACGAGCGTGGCGCGCGTGATGACCCCGAGCGTGCCCTCGGAGCCGACGAAGAGCGATAGCAGGTCCGGGCCGATCGCCTGGCGCGGTCCGCGTCCGCCGATGTCCACCTCGTCCCCGTTGGCCAGCACGACGCTGAGACCGCGCACGATGTCCTCGATTTTGCCGTAGCGGTTCGAGTACTGGCCAGCCCCGCGACAGGCGATCCATCCGCCGACCGTCGCCAGCTCGAACGACTGGGGAAAGTGGCCGACCGTCCAGCCGAGCGGGCGCACGTGACGCTCGAGGTCCGGTCCGAAGACGCCGGCCTCGACGCTCACCGTGCCCGAGACGGCGTCGACGCCCAGGATTCGATCGAGCCCGGTCATGTCGAGAGCGATGGCCCCGTCTGGCGCGACGGCGCCACCGACGACGCCGGAACGGCCCCCTTGGGGCGTCACCGCGACTCCGTGGTGCGAGGCGGTGATGAGAATGCGCTTGAGGTCAGTGGTCCGGGTTGGGCGAACCACGACGCCCGGCCAGTGCGGCACCCGACCGGCGGCGACGTCGGGGATTGAGAGAGGCCACCAGTCTCGACCGTGATCGGCCCGTCCCTCGACGCTGATGTCGCAGTCAACCTTGGCCGAGTCGAGGGCCCGCAGCAGTTCAGGGGCGGCGGGGTCGGGTACGGGGCCGTCGAACGAGCCGCTCGGGTACTCGTTGGGCATCGTCGGCCGGGTCATCGCGGCACCTTACAGCGAGAGTCCGGCATGGTCGAACTCGCGCTGTGCCAACCCGACGTAAAGCAGTACCTGTCGGTCGACCTCGTCGTCGCTCCATCCGAATTCAGGAGCGACCAGTCGGGCGACGGCGTCGGCCGCCGCCACAGTGCAGCGCGCGTCGTGCAGGTGGGCCCGGGTCCGCCGAGTGAGGAGATCGACAAGCGAGGTCGCCATCTCGTGGCGGACGGCGAAGACGAACTCGGCCGCGAGGTAGGGCTGATTGTCGATCGGACGCTGCGCGAGGGAGGCGTCGTGAGCAATCAT
Source organism: Acidimicrobiales bacterium (assembly GCA_043782995.1). Classification (GTDB taxonomy): domain Bacteria; phylum Actinomycetota; class Acidimicrobiia; order Acidimicrobiales; family RAAP-2; genus RAAP-2. The sequence goes on from JAYVZV010000034.1 coordinate 6,828, forward strand.
CTCGAGCAAAGTCAACGTTTCGCTGCCGAAGCGCTGATACAGGTAGGTTTCGAGTTCGGTGGCGGGTCGCCAGTCCGACACGCCGTGAAGGCGAAGGCACTTCGTGCGGACCCGCTTAAGGTCGGTGACGTAGGGCGCGAGCGCGTCGACGGCGTCCTCGGCCATCTGCCGGTACGTCGTCCACTTGCCGCCGGTGACGTGGATGACGCCGTCCTTCGAGTCGGTGACCTGGTGGCGCCGCGAGAGGTCGGCGGTGCGCTCCTTCAACTCCTTGCCCTTGGCGGGCGCGAGCAGCGGACGCAACCCGGCCCACACGCCCGTCACGTCGTCGGTGGTGAGCCGTGACGACGTTGAGGCGTTGACCGCGTCGAGCAGGTAGGCGACGTCGACGGGGGTGCAGTAGGGCCGGTCGAGTGAGCCGCTGTAGGCGGTGTCGGTCGTGCCGATGTAGGTGTAGGGCGCGTCTTCGAAGGGCACGACGAAGATGGTGCGACGATCGCCCGCCACGTTGAGGATCGCGGCGATGTCGGCCGGCAGCCGTGCTCGAGGCACGCTGAGGTGCACTCCCTTGGCCGGCGTGATGCGCGGGGTCGACTGGTGCTCGGCCATGGAGAAGACCTCGTCAGCCCAGACCCCGGTCGCGTTGACGACGGCGGAGGTTGCCAGCGTGAACGACGTCGATCCGATCTCGTCGCGACAGAGGACCCCGATAACTCGACCGTCCGGTCCGTGCGCGATGTCAACGGCGCGAACGTAGTTCGCGACGTGCGCCTCAAAATCGATCGCGGCGGTCTTGGCCAACGCGAGCGCCACCCGCGCGTCGTCGCCGCGCGCGTCGAAGTAGATGAAGCCCGCCACGAGGTGCTCGACGTTCAGCGTCGGGAGGTGGACGAGGGCCTCGTTCTGGGTGATCCGGCGGTGGCGCTGTCCAATGCGCCACCCGCCGCTCAACTCGTAGAGGCGCAGGGCCTCCGAGTAGCCCTTGACGACGGCCTTGGCGACGACGCCGTTGCGACCGAAGAGGGGAACGAGGAAGGGGAGCGGACGGACCAGGAATGGCGCATTCTCCAGTAATCGCTGGCGCTCGCGCAGGTTCTCGTAGACGAGGCGGAACTCCCTCTGCTGCAGGTACCGCAGGCCTCCGTGGACCATTTTGGAGGACTTCGAGCTGGTGCCCGAGGCGACGTCGCCGGCATCGACCAGCGCGACCTTGAGCCCCCGCGACGCCGCATCGACAGCGACGCCAGCCCCGGTCATGCCCGCGCCAATGACCACGACGTCGTAGGTGGCGTGCATCATGGCCGCGAGGACCTCGTCACGTCGGAATGTGGCCACCCGCAATGTTCGCACACGGACCGAACTACGTTGAAAGGTATGGACTTTCAACTTACCGACGAGCTCCGTGCCCTCCAGCAGAACGTGCGTCGCCTCGCCCAGGACAAGATCAAGCCCCGGGCCCGCGAGATCGACACGACCGGCGCCTACCCCCAGGACATCTTCGACGAGTTCCGAAGAGCCGACCTACTGGGTCTGTGCATCCCCGAGGAGTACGGCGGCTCGGGCGCCGGGATCATGGGCCTCACCCTCACGATCGAGGAGGTGACCAAGTACTCCAACGTGCTCGGCCTGATGCTCCTGCTGACCAGGCTCCCGACCGGTCCGATCATGATCGCGGGCACCGAGGAGCAAAAGCAGCGCTACCTCCCGGGCATCGCCAAGGGCACTCACCGGGCGGCCTTCTGCCTCTCCGAGCCCGGAGCGGGCTCGGACGTGGCGGGCATGCAGACCCGCGCCGCGCCCGACCCCGACGTCGAGGGCGGCTACATCCTCAACGGAACTAAGTGCTGGATCTCGGGCGGGATGCAGGCCGACTGGTTCGTCGTCTTCGCCAAGACCGGCGACCCCTCGTCGCGCCAGCACACCGGCATCGCCAGCTTCATCGTCGAGGCCGATTCGCCGGGCCTGTCGCGTCCGCGCGTCGACAAGAAAATGGGCGTCAAGGGCATCGACACCGCGGAGATCGTGTTCGAGAACGTCAGAGTCGGACCCGGCCAGGTGATCGGCGGCGGTTTCGCGCTGGTCATGCAGTCGCTCAACGCCATGCGCCCCATTGTCGCCGCGAGGGGACTCGGACTGGCCGAGGGCGCCCTGATGTACGCCACGGAGTACGTCAAGGCCCGCCCCGCCTTCGGCAAGACCATCTCGGAGTTCCAGGGCATCCAGTGGGAGATCGCCAAGTGCGCGACCGAGATCGAGGCGGCTCGACTGCTGACGTATCGCGGAGCGTGGCTCGCGGACCAGGGCATGTTCACCAAGGAGTACGTCCCGATGCTCTCGATGTGCAAGTACTACGCCTCCGAGGTGGCGGTGAAGGCGTCGGGCCTGGCGCTGCAGCTGCTCGGCGCGGCCGGCTACATGGAGGACCACCCCACCGAGCTGTACTACCGCGACGCCCGTCAACTCACCATCGTCGAAGGTACGAGTCAGGTCCAACTGGGTCTCATCGGCAAGGGCGTCCTCGGCCACGACCTGTGGTGGGACTAGGCGTCGAATGGCGCTGGGGGTGATGCCGTGAGCGGACCGTTGCGGGGCCTCAAGGTACTCGAGTTGGCCGGCATCGGCCCGAGTCCCTTCGCGTGCATGCTCCTCGCCGACCTCGGCGCCAACGTGCTGCGACTCGAGCGGGCCGACGCCGACGCCGCGCCCGACGTCACGTGGGACCTGCTCAACCGCTCGCGCCACTCGGTCGCGATCGACCTCAAGAACGCCGTCGGTCGCGACCTCGTCCTCGAACTGTGTGAGCAGGCCGAAGTGCTCATCGAGGGCTTTCGACCGGGCGTGACCGAACGGCTGGGCCTCGGTCCCGATCAGGTCTGGGCGCGCAATCCCCGTCTCGTCTACGGGCGAATGACCGGCTACGGCCAGCAGGGTCCCCTCGCCCAGCGCGCCGGCCACGACATCAACTACATCGCCGTGTCCGGAGCGCTGTGGCCAGTCGGGCGCGCCGGCGGCCCCCCGGTGCCCCCCCTTAACCTCGTCGGCGACTTTGGTGGCGGCGCGCTGTACCTCGCGTTCGGCGTCGTCGCCGCGGTCCTCAGCGCGAGAGCGACGGGCGAGGGTCAGGTCGTCGATGCGTCGATGGTTGACGGCTCGGCGTCGATGATGGCGATGACCCACTCGTTTCTGAACAGCGGTTACTGGCTCGAGGAGCGCGGCGTCAACGTGCTCGACACCGGCGCGCACTTCTACGACGTCTACGAGACGAGCGATCAACGCTACGTCGCGGTGGGCGCCATTGAGCCGCAGTTCTACGAGGCACTGTTGCAGGGGCTCGGTCTCGACCCCACGACGCTCCCGGCCCAGTTCGAACGCGCGCAGTGGCCGGTGATGAAGGAACGGTTCGCTGCGATATTCGCCTCGAGGACCCGCGACGAGTGGACCGAGGTATTCGCCGACGTGGACGCCTGTGTTACGCCGGTGCTCTCGCCGCGCGAGGCGGCGGCTCACCCCTACAACACTGCGCGCACGGTCTTTGACCTCAACGGGGCCGTCCAGCCCACGCCGGCGCCGCGCTTCTCGAAGACCCCCGGTTCGGTCCAACGTCCGCCTCGCCGGCCGGGCTCGGGGACGCGCGAGGGCCTCACCGAGTGGGGGATCGACGACGAACGTCAGTCGGCACTTCGTCGCGCCGGCGCCTTCGGCTAGATGTTGACCACGGGGCAGGTGAGGGTGCGGGTGATGCCCGGGACCTTCTGGATGGCCCCCACGATGAACTTGCCCAGGTCGTCCACACTCTCGGCGTTGCAGCGCACAATGACGTCGTAGGGGCCGGTCACCTCGTAGGACTCGAGCACTCCGGGCACGGCGCGCGTCGCCAGTACAACGGCCTCACTCGAGCCGATCTCGGACTGAATCAAGATGTACGCCTGGACGCCCATGAGGAACCTTTCGTGTCAAGTGCATCCATATTGCCCGTTTTCGAGCGATTTCGCTAATCCTCGCGGAACCGCTTGCCGATATGCCACTGATGGCAGTGATCGCAGCGGTAAGCATTGAGGTCGACGCCGTTCAGCGTCCACGCCAACTGCGCGGCCTCCCTCGCCTCGGCCTCCGTGCGGTACGAGCTCTTCGGCGAACCCTCACGGGTGAAGTGCGACGCCAGTCCGCCCAGGGTTCGGGTCGGGGGAGTGTTGCGGTGACGGCGCTTCATGGCACTTCGACACTATCCACCTCGGTAGGGTGCTAGTCGTGAGCACCCAGCAAGAGACTCCGCAAGAGACCCAGCAGGTCACGCGATCGACGGTCCAGGTGGACGAGGGCGACCACGAGCGCTTCACCCACATCGTCCTCGAGGGCTACACCCCCAAAGACGGGGAGTTCGTCCCCCTCGACAACTCGGTCGTCGGCGCCATGGTCAACTCGACACCGGTGAAGGCCCTCTGCGGCAAGGTGTGGGTGCCCGGACGCGATCCCCAGAAGTATCCGGTCTGTCCCACCTGTCGCGAGATCGCCCAGGCCCTGGGCTGGTCGTTGCCGGGCAGCTGAATCGCGTGTCCCTCAGAGCGGCCGCTCGGCCTCTCGGTAGGGTGTGAGTCATGTCGCGCGCCCTCGTCCTACGCCATCATCTGGAAGATCACTCGGGACTGATCGGACAGGCTTTCGAGGAGCGTGGCTTCGAGCTTGACCTGCGGATGATGAACTCAGAGAGCCCCAGTCCACCGCTCGACGGCTACGACATCATCGTGATCCTCGGCTCCAAGAGCGCAGTCTACGACCAGAAGGTCGGCGAAGCCTGGTTCGGCCGGGAACTTGAATTGATTGGCGAGGCACAGCGCCGCGACATCCCCATCTTGGGCATCTGCTTCGGGGCCCAGGCTCTCTGCATCTTCCACGGTGGCGTGGTTGAGCGTTCCGATGCGCCCGAGATCGGCTGGTACGAGATCGAGCCGACCGGCGGGTCGGGACTCGAACCCGGTCCGTGGTTCGAGTTCCATTTCGACAACTGCACCCTGCCCGAGGACGCCGAGCTGTGGGCCACCTCGCCCCGGGCGGTCCAGGCCTTCTGCGTGGGGCGCAACGTCGGCGTGCAGTTCCACCCGGAGATCGACCACCTGCAGCTGCGTGACTGGTTCGCGGGCGGCGACCAGGAGGCCCGGGAGTTCGGCGTCGACGTCGAGGCGCTGATGGAAGAGACGGTCCGTGAGTCGCCGGCGGCGCGCGTGCGTGCCGGCGCCCTCGTCGATCTCTTCCTCGCGCACAGCGCTCCGTCAATGACGTAGCGACGTCGTCGCGCGACGGATATCGACCTCCGTCAAAGTCGCCCGACCGAGGTGCCTTAGTAGGCTGCAGTGGTGAGTGAGTCAACCGCCGTGCCGGCGCCCGTGCGGATCGATCGCCCCGCGACCGGCGGGGGCGTCGGACGGACGGTCGATGGACGCGTCGTCTTTGTGCGCCACAGCCTGCCCGGTGAGCTCGTGCGTGTCGAGATCACCGAGACCACGGCCAACTTTTCTCGGGCCGACGCCGTGGAGGTCATCGAGCCCAGCCCCGACCGGGTCGTCGCACCCTGCCCCTATGCGTATCCCGGAGGCTGTGGGGGCTGCGACCTCCAACACGCCTCACTGGAGGCGCAGGTGTCGTGGAAGGCACAGCTGGTCGTCGAACATCTGAAGAGGATCGCCGGCGTCGACCGGGAGGTTCGCGTGATCGAGACGGACCTCGACGCCGGTGGTTCGCGCACTCGGCTGCGCTGTGCGGTGGACGCCGAGGGTCGACTCTGTCTTCGCGCAGCGAGGTCGCACGAGTTGATCGGCCTCGAGAACTGCTGGATCGCCGATCCGTCGCTGGCACCGGCCTTTCGGACCTCGTGGGACGGGGCGGAAGAGGTGGAGCTGCGCGCGATTGGCGACGGGCAGCCGTTCGCGGTCGTCAAACGCGACACCCACCGAGGCACCATCTACGAGATCTGCTCCCTGCGCGGCGAGCCCCTCGAGCCGTCGACGCAGTCGCGTGTCTCGGTGCACGGTCACGTCTTCTCCGTCGGCCCGCGCTCCTTCTGGCAGTCGCACCGTGCGGCGCCCGAGCTGCTGCTCGACACGGTCCTCGACCTCGCCGACGTCGCGCCGGGCGACCACGTCGCGGATCTCTTCTCCGGCGTCGGGCTGTTCAGTGTTCCGTTGGCCCTCGCGGTGGGCATCGGGGGCAAGGTCACGGCGGTCGAGTCGTCGCCCTACGCCGTGCGTGACGCTCGCCAGAACGCCGACGGACTCCGTCAGATGAAGGTGCGCGAGTGGTCCGTCTCGCCCCGGTCGGTCAATGACGCCGTCGGTGAGGGCGACGTGGTCGTCCTGGACCCGCCACGGGGGGGCTTGGCCAAGGGAGTGGCTGCGGCGCTGGTACGTCGGGCGCCGCGGAGGCTCGTCTACGTGTCGTGCGACGCCTCGACCTTCGCCCGGGACCTCAAGTTGCTGGCCGCCGGAGGGTTCGCCCTAGCCGATCTGAGGGTCTACGACCTGTTTCCAATGACCGAGCATGTGGAACTTGTCGCAAACCTTGACTTTGCCCCCTAGAGGGACCAGAGTGAAGTTGAGGGCAGAAGACCTCGGCTCTCTCGAGGGGGTTGAGCATGTCGTTCAAGTTGGACCACCACCACCGCATTACGGCACAAAAATTGTTCGGTCACCCGCTCTGCCACAACATCCAGTGGCATGACGTCTGTTCCCTGCTGGGCCGTTTCGGCGAGGTCTACGAGACGCATCGCGGAAACTGGGCCGTCACGGTCGATGGCGAGACGACGTCCTTCGGTTCGACGCGCAGCCGCGACCTGACCGAGGATCAGGTGGTGAAGGTCCGACACTTTCTGCGCTCCTTCGGAGTCTCGGAGGACGTGCTCCGGGCGGCCTAGCCCCGAACGGTACCGTGGGGGAGCGTGTCCTCCAGACTCTTCGTCCTCGTACCGCCTTCGGAGGCGAAGTCGGTGGGAGGCGTGCGCCACGCACGGCCGGGCGCGTTCGACGAGGCGCTGCGTGACGCCCGCCAATTCGCGCTAGACGCGTTGGCGCTATTGCTGGCCACCGACGACCTCCAATCGTGGGAGCGAGTGCTCCGAGTTCGCGGACCGCTGCTCGAGCGTGCACTCGCCGCGACCAGGCTGCTCGTCGAGGGTCGCGCGCCCCTGTCACCCGCCTGGCGCCGTTACTCCGGGGTGGTGTGGTCGCACCTCGATCCGTCGACGTTGACCATCGGCGAACGTCGCCGGCTGCTCGTTCCGTCCGGGCTGTACGGCGTGACGACGGCCGCGGACCCGATCGCCGACTTCCGGTTGCGCATGGACGTCACGGTCGCGCCCCTCGGCAACGTCGCGGCCTTCTGGCGACCCCGGCTCGCGTCGGTGGTGGCGTCACACGTCGGTCGCGCAACGATTGTGAACCTGCTGCCGGGCCAGCACGCGGCCGCGATCGACAAAGCGGCACTGGGCGAGCGCGGTCGAGTCGTCGACGTCGCCTTCGTCGACGCCGACGGTGCGGGGGCGGCCGGTCACGATGCGAAGGCCGTAAAGGGCGTCGTCGCTCGGCGACTCGTCCAAGAGGGGCTCAGCGCCCTTCAAGACTTCGAGTGGGAGGGCTGGCGGTCGGAACTCGTCGACGGCGCGGTCCGAGTGAGGGCACCGTCCTCGGAGCCGCGGAACTTCGCCACCGTTCGGGGACGGTAGAGCGCGCTACCGCCGCCCCACCGCGTTCATCCGAGTACGTTGCAGATGAGCGGACTCGGACGTCCCGAGAGGGCCAGGGCCAGTGCCGAACCATCGGCCCGTTCGACGAGAGTGAGTAGCAGGTCGTTGACGACGCCGAGGCTCGTCAAGGGCGCTCGCAGTTCGAGACCGCAGGCGAGTTGCAGGTCGAACGTGTGCAGAACGAGCTCGACGGTTCTCGTCTCGAGGTAGTCGACGAACCGAATCGTCTCGGCGAAGACCTGCGTGACTCGATCGTCGGGCGTTACCGCCACGCGGGTGAGCACGCGAGCGGCGGTGTCGGTGACGGTGCCGAGTGGATCGTCGCGGTAGTCGGCGGCCGCCGCCATCGCGCGTTCGACAATTCCCTGGTGGATACCTTCGTTCGACAGTGCTACTCGGAAGTACGACGACGCACTGTCGACGCTCGCCGTGATGGAGGGATCTACTACGACGTCGAGATAGTCGACTACGACGTTCATGCCGCGGGCGGTGTGAGAGAAGAGTTGGAGAACCGACCACTGATCGGTTCCCGCGTCGTCCCACTTCGCGGCGTCTATGAGGGCGGCCGTCTGGAGAAAATTGTCCACTGCGTCGGCGAAGGCGCGGCGCACGAGAGCGGGCGGATGGTCCATCGGACGCGAAGTCTAATGCCGGCGGTCGTGGCCGCGGCGATCGGTCGGCGCCGCACTCTCAAGCGCTGTCACCAGAGGATCGGGTTGACCTGCTCGGCCGCCCGCGTCATCCGATCTACCGGCTGGCGGCGGAAGTCGTCGTGGGTGAGTATCCAAAACTGGTCGCGGTGAATGGCGTCGAGCACCTGCTGGGCGACCTCGGCGGTCGACATCGCGTCGTTGTCGATCGACGTTCGAGCGATCTCGAACATGATCTGGGACATGGGCGACGTGCCGACCGTCTGCTCGTGCTCCATGATCCGTGTCTTAACCCAGCCCGGACAGAGAACGCTCACCTCGACCGGCGATCCCGTGAACTTTAACTCGAGGTAGAGCCCTTCACTGAGGGCGACGACTCCATGTTTGGTGACGTTGTAGGGGGCGAGCCCCGGCATCGCTATCAGGCCGGCCATCGACGCGGTGTTGACAATGTGCCCCTCACCCTGGTCGCTCATGATCGGCAGGAACGATCGCACGCCGTGGATCACCCCATAGAGGTTGACGCCAATTGTGCGGGACCACTCGTCCATCGAGCAGGTCCACGCGTCGCCGTCGCCGGTGACGCCGGCGTTGTTGCAGAGTACGTGCGCCGCTCCGTACGTCTCGAGGGTAAACGTGGCAAGTGCGGCGACCGCCGACTCCGACGAGGTGTCGCACGCCATCGTCGCGACGTCGGCACCCTGGGCGGTGAACTGCTTTTCCACCGCCTCGAGTCCGATGGCGTCAACGTCGGCCAGCACCACCTTCATCCCCTCGGCGCTGAACATCTCGGCCAGCGCGAGGCCGATTCCACTGGCCGCGCCGGTGACGACGGCGACCTTGCCGACGAGATCCTTCATCTCGGAATCGTACGCTGTCCTCGCCTCGCTGGCTCTGAGCGCGTGTCTACAATGGACGATCGGCTGAAAGGATGTCCCCGATGCGGATCCTCTTCTGTTCGGTGGGCCTGGTGGGGCACTTCAATCCTCTGGTCCCGTTCATTGAAGCGGCGCAGGCCCGCGGGGATGAGGTGATGGTCGTGGTGCCCCCGAAACTCAAGGAGGTCCTCGAGGGGATGGGCGTCTCGTATCGGATCAGCGATGAGCCCGACTCGGACGCGGCGGAGTCGATCTGGGACCGCGCCGCCGAGGCGCCCAAGAGCGAGGCCGTCGGACTGATCGACGGCGAGTTCTTCGGGCGGCTCTGTACCGAGGCAATGTTGCCGATGGTCGAAGAGACGTGCGACCAGTTCGGACCGGAAGTGATACTTCGAGAGCCGTGCGCCTACGCGGGCGTCGTCGCGGCCCGACAACGGACTATCGCGCATGCCCAGGTCGCGATTTCGACGGCCGAGGCAGAGTGGGGTCTGGCCGAATTGGTGGCGCCAATCCTGAGCGAATATGGAGACGACATCGAGTCGGCCCTGCGGGCCGCTCCGTACCTCACCCGCTTTCCCGCGAGCCTCGACCCTTCGCCGTACCCGAGGACCATCCGCTACCGCGAGGCGGTCGCGGCGCGGCCGCAGACTATTGACGGTCCGTGGGTGACCGGTCGGCGTCCGCTCCTCTACGTGACTTTCGGTTCGATTGCCGACGGGCTCGCGTTGGGCGCCGCGGCCTTTCGCATCGCTATTGAGGCGGTCACCGGCCTGGGACTGACCGTTCTCGTCACGACGGGTCGTGACTTCGACCTGACGGCTCTGGACCCACTTCCGACTGACGTGTTCGTCGAACGGTGGGTGCCCCAGTCCGAGGTCTTCGCCCGGGCGAGCGCGGTGGTCTGCCACGGGGGCTCGGGTACCAGCTACGGCGCGCTCGCGGCCGGGTTGCCTACCGTGTTCGTGCCGATGTTCGCTGATCAGCACACGAACGCCCGTCTGATCAGCGACGCCGGTGCGGCGACGGTCGTGGGCGAGGTGCCCTCTTCGGGCTTTCGAGTCCTCGGTCCGAGCGACGTCGCGCGGATCAGGGCGGCGGTCACCGATGTCCTCACCAAAGACTCCTACCGCGAGGCAGCACAGCGACTCGCGGTAGAGATCGGCGCCGCGACATCGGTGGATGAATGTCTAGCGGAACTAGCGGGACCTGACTGGCGGCGCGACAGTCCGATCGGGTAGTTCCCTCATCGGCCCAGCAGCGCCGTAAGTACGTCATGGTCCCGAGTGCGGCGATTCTCGACGAGAGATTCGTAAATTTCGAAGGTATCTCCGTAGCGATGTTGGAACGTCAGTGGTGACAAAGAAATCGGATTTCTAACGACGTCGTGCCAACAACGCGTGCGTTGGCCGACCCATTGGCTAAGCATCGTGACGCCCCCATCGTCGAGGTCGCTGACGAATCCCGCGTTGGTCAGACAACCGGCCCAAGTGCACTCGACCGAAGTCGTCGGCGACGGCCGCCCAGTCGGGTGGAACGTGACGAACGACCGAGATCATTAGGGACCGTTGGTTCTCTGGAGGCCGCAATAACTTTGCGTCTGACGGACGTTGGTTGAGGCCGGACATTTCGTCAAACTACCGGAGCGCTCACCCATCAATGGAGAGAAAGAAAGCGGTCCACATGATGAGTGCGGACCGCTTTCTAGTGGAGGTGCTGGGATTCGAACCCAGGTCCATCAGCTTCTTGGTGAACATTCTCCGAGCGCAGCTGGCAGGGAATTGTCGGGAACGTCGCTACTGCCAGCACCGATGGCGTTCCGTAGTCAGCTGAATTGTCCCGGCGACACCACTAACGAGTCTCGTCGGTAAGCCCTACTTAATGACGCCCGTTATCTAAACCGCAGGGCTGGGTCTAGGTGGACGTTGCTGCCTAAGCAGCAAGC
>JAYVZV010000035.1:0-5949 GCA_043782995.1 Acidimicrobiales bacterium
GATTCACTTACGCTTCTGTCGCTACTGTGAAAACTGAAGTATGAGTCCTTGGAAATTCACAGTTAATTCTAAGACTCAATATCCGCTGGCGCTACCGAAGAGAGGTCGAGGATCGGTGCCCGCCGAGAGATGGTCCTCTTCGGCCACGATCAGATGGGCGTGACCGAAAGCGTGTGAGAAATCATCGGTCAGTGACACCCGGTGTCCCCGTTTCGTGAGTCCATCGGCCCACTGCGAGGGGGCGTGACCCTCGATGAGAACCGTCATGCCGTCACCACCCTCATTCCAGGTGTCGAAACCGGTCCGACCTCCGGTGAGGACCCACCTACCGGCGGCGACGGCGGGGCCGGGTTGCTGTCCATTGAAGAGGCTGCGAGCCAGCACCTGAAGGAGGATCTGCGGCTGTCCATCGCCGCCCATCGTGCCCCCGACGGCGCGCAGTCCGCCGTCGGGGTTCGTCACCGCGACCGGAGACAGCGTGTGCGACGGGCGCCGGCGCGGACCCAACTCACCGGGGTGGCCCGCTTCGAGCGAGAAACCGATGCCGCGATTGTGAAGGAAGATGCGCACCCCCGGGACGACCAGGTGTGCTCCGAATCCTGATGCGTTCGACTGCAACAGGGACACTCCCATCCGGTCGCGGTCGACCGCGCACAGGGCGATCGTGTCGCCGGCGCGGTAGCTGTCGCCGAGCGCAACGGCGTGGACCGGATTGATACGGTTCCGTCGACGGGCCAGCGTCGTTTCGTCCAGCAGCGCGTTGCCGTCGGCCCCCTCGTAGAGGACGGCGAGCCGGTCGTACCCGGCCTGGCGCGACGCCTCGACGAGAAGATGAGGCCACAATGGGTCGTTCACGTCCGAGGGTAAGTCCAAGCCCGAGGCGATCCACGATGACGCCAAGGTGAGGTAGCCCTGTGAGTTGGGAGGGACGGTCCAGAGCCGTCGACCCCACGCGTCGATGCCGAGGGCGTCAACCCACTCGGACTGAGGCGTCGACAGATCGTCCTCGGTGTACTCTCCCGCGCCGAGGGCGATGAGACCTTCTCCAAACTCGCCCTCGTAGAAGCCGGCCCGGCCGTGGGCGATGATGGCGGAGATGGCGCGAGCCACGCCCGGGCGGTGCAGCCACGTGCCGGGGGAGACCGGACCAGATTCGGTCAGGTCGGCGGCCTCGGGCAGGTCGGCCACGCCGTCAACGCTCGCCGCCAGTGTCGGCGACGCCGGAAATCCATTCACGGCGTAGCTCTTCGCCGGCGCCAGCACTTCGGCGAGGGACAACCTCCCGTACTGCCCGTGCAGGGCCAACCATCCGTCGACGCAACCGGGCACGGTGACGGAGCGGATGTCGCCGCGCATCGGCATGATCGAGTGGCCTTGATCGCGAAGTTGCTGTGCGTCGGCCCCCGACCCGGCGCGCCCCGAGGCGTTCAGCGCCATGGGATCTCGTCCGGGAATCACGACAACGGCCAATAGGTCCCCGCCCATGCCGCAGAGGTGGGGCGACGTGACCGAGAGGACCGCGCTCGTCGCCACCGCCGCGTCGACCGCGGTCCCCCCGGCGCGAAGCATGCCGACGCCGGCCTGAGACGCTAGGTGATCGACCGAGCAGACCATTCCCTGACCGGCCCGAACTGTGGCCGAGGGTTGCAATACGGTCATCGCGACACCGGATATGACTCGGTCGGCGGCGGGCACGGCGACATCATCCTCTGACTATAGATTCAGGTCGAGGAGGCCCCGATGCCTGACGTCGCCGCCGCCGATCACCCGTATTTGGGCAAACTTTCACTATCGCTGCTATGACTTTCATGGGGGTGATAACAGTGTCAGAGCAGAAGGTAGCCATTGTGACCGGGGGAACCCGGGGGATAGGAAAGGCCATCACCTTCGCCCTCGGGGCGAAGGGCGTGGCCGTCGCGGCCACTTACGCGACCAACGCCGACGCCGCCAAGGAGACTCGCAAGGAGGCGAAGGAACTCGGCAGCGTGATCAGCGTCCATCAGGCCGACGTCGGTAATCCTGACGACTGCCTGCGCTTCGTGAGCGAGGTGCTCGAGAAGTACGGCCGGGTGGACTACCTCATCAACAACGCGGGGATCAATGTCGATCGGACCGTGCGGCGAATGACGGTCGACGAATGGCACTCGGTTATGCGGGTCAATATCTCGGGGTGCTTCTACATGGTGAAGGGCCTGATCGAGCACATGATCGAGCGCGGATCGGGACGGATCGTCAACATCAGCTCGATCATCGGACAGACCGGCAACGTCGGACAGGCCAACTACGCCACGGCCAAGTCGGGGATGTTCGGCCTCACGAAGACCCTGGCCCTGGAACTCGCCGGTAAGGGCATCACGGTGAACTGCGTGGCGCCGGGATTCATCAACACCGACATGATGTCGTCCGTGCCCGAGAAGGTCCTGGAAGGCATCGTCAAGCGAATCCCTGTGGGGCGTCTCGGCGAAGCCGAGGAGATCGCCAACGCCGTGATGTTCCTGCTCGACGACGGAGCCGCCTACATCACCGGTTCGGTCATCGCGGTGAACGGCGGACTGGACATGTGAGTCGCGATGTCCGCGACGTCCTTAGGCGGTGACGTCCAGGGACGTCAGGAAGTCAGCGACCGCTCGAGCCAAGGCTTCGGCGTGATGGGGCTGCTGCAGGTCGTGACCGGCCGATAGTTTGACCATCGTGGCGCCCGGTATTCGACGGGCCAACAGCGCAGCGTTCGTCGGCGGCACCAGTCGGTCGTGTTCGCCGGTGACGACCAACGTCGGCGCGACTATCGAGCCCAGGAAGGGTATGCTCGACCAGCTCGCTACCGCGAGCGAGTGCCAGAGCACTCCGATCGAGTCGACGCGGGGCCAGGGGTGACTACCTGTTACCGAGCCGAGGCTCGTCAGCACGTCGGCGTCGCCCACCGTCGAACCGACGCCGCACGACGTCGAGACCAGGATCAGCCCGCGAACCCGTTGCGGTGACTCGTGGGCCAACTCCTGGGCAATGGTGCCGCCGTGGGAGTAGCCCAACACGTCGGCCCGCTCGACACCCACCTCGTCGAGCACGGCGGCGGCGATGGCCGCCAGCCGGGGGATCGAAAGCGGCCAGAGCGGGGTGGGGCTCGCGCCGATGCCCGGGACGTCAAAGGTGATGACCTGGCGATTCCGCAGCTCCGCGGCGAACGGCTCCCAGCTGGCCAGGGGCCGGGTCAACCCATTGATCAGGAGGATCGGGTCACCCTCGCCTTGGACCTTCACTTGCACCGGGAACCCGAGGACGGCGACCAGCTGTTCTTCGTCGAGCGACACTGACCGATCGGTCATGCGCGGTCCAGTACGTAACTGCCCGGAGCGGCCTCGGTGGGTGGGTGGTCCGCGTTCCCTTGATGACTTGGCGCGTCGACCAGGGGACCGCCCTGCTGGGCGATCCACGTGGCCCAGTCCTCCCACCACGAGCCCTCGAAGAGCTCGGCGCGCTCCTTCCATTCCAGGGGGTCGGCGGGCAACTCGCCCTCGAGGAACCAGCGTCGGCACTTGGGGTTCGGGGGATTGACGATTCCGGCGATGTGGCCCGAGTTCGAGAGCACGTAGCGGTTGTGACCGCTGAACAGCTGGGACGTCTTGTAGCCCGAGACCCAGGGCACAATGTGATCGTCGATCGCCGAGAGGAGGTAGGTGTCGACCGTGACCTTGCGCGGGTCGAGCTTCTGGCCGTTGAACTCGAACTCGCCGCGTGCGAACTCGTTGTTCTGGTAGCACGAGCGCAGGTAGCGCGTGTGCATCTTGGCCGGCATCCGGGTGCTGTCCTTGTTCCACACGAGCAGGTCGAAGGCCGGCGGTTTCTTGCCGAGCAGCCAGTTGTTGGCCACGTAGTTGAAGATGAGGTCGTTGGCTCGAAGCGCGTCGAAGACGTGCGCCATCTGGTCTCCGGCGAGGTAGCCCTCCTTGTCCATCTGCTTCTCGAGGCCGTCGATCGTCTCCTCACTGGTGAAGACGCCGAGGGTACCGGGGTTAGAGAAGTCGGTGTGGGTGTTGAGAAGCGTGGCGGACTTGATGGAGTCGTCGCCGTTGGCGGCGTTGCGGGCCAGTTGAATGGCGGTCAGCGTGCCCCCGAGGCAGATTGAAACCGTATTGACCTGCGGGGCACCGGTGATCTCGCGGATGACGCGCACCGCCTCCTCGGGGCCCTGGAGCAGGTAGTCCTCAAAGCTGAGGTCGCGCATCGAGGAGTCGGGATTGCGGTAGCTGATCGCGAAGCACCGCTGGCCGTGCTGGAGGGCCCACTCGATGAGGCTCTTGCCGGGCGCCAGATCCGAGATGTAGTACTTGTTGATCCACGCCGGGCAGAACAGCAGGGGTACGGCGTGGACCGTCGCAGTCTGGGGCGCGTACTCAATGAGCTCGATCAATTCGTTGCGAAAGACCACCGAGCCGGCGGTGGCGGCCATGTTGACTCCCAGCTCGAATCCACTGGCGTCGACCTGCGAGGGCCAGCCGCCGTTGTCGCGCATGTCGTCGAGCATGTTCGTGGCTCCGCGCACCAGGCTCATCCCGTTGGTCTCGAGGGCTTCGCGCACCGCGGCCGGATTGCCCAGCACCGTGTTGGTCGGGCTGAGCGAGTCGAGGACGAACTTCGCGCCGAAGCGGGCCTTGGCGTCTTCGGCCTTGTCGAGGCCGGCGGCGTCGAGCAGCTCGTAGACCATCTGGCACGAGAGGAGGTACTGCTGCTGCATCAAGAAGTACGCGGGGTTCTCGGAGAAGGCCTCGTCGCTGAAGCGGTTGTCGCCCGTCGCCGGGGCGACGGGACCGGGCGTGTCGCCCCCGAGGGTCCGATCGGCCGCGGCGCGGGTGGCGGCCAGCAGCCCCATGCTCATTCGTAGATTCGCCGCGGCCACGGCCGCCGGATTGGCGAGCAGTGCCGCGCCGGCGTCGGCGAGGGCGCGAAAGAGCGCCATGGGGTCGGCGCTGAACATTGCGTCTTCGGCCCCGGGTACGTCGTCGGCGGAGGGGAATGGTGATTCTGGCGTGGGTTCAGAGCTCATGTGACTCGGTCCTTGATAGCCGCGACGTGTGGGCGGGTGTGCGCGGAGCGCACCTTACTTCTGGTTGGATTCAACGTAACTTCGGTAGACGCCGAGCAGGGCCAGTCGCTGCGCCTCGGTGAGCAGACGGTCGGTGCGGATGGAACGTTCGGTCGCGTCGTCGTCCTCGGCGTAGTGCTTGGTGAGACCGGCCTGCTCGAGGAGGGTCTCGGTCGAGACGTTCAGCGCGTCGGCGATGGAGCGGAGTACCCGCAGCGACGGCTCGTGGAGTCCGCGCTCGATCTGGCTGAGGTACGGGTTCGAGACTTCGGTCAGGGCCGAGAGCTGGCGAAGCGAGAGGTCGGCCATCTGACGCTGCGCACGGATGAAGTTGCCCAGCATCTGCCGGGCAACTTCATCGGGCGAAGCCTTAGGGGCTTCAGTACTTTCCATGAGACGATCCGACGACGACTAGGCCGTCTTCTCGGGGGTCAGCAGCTTGGACAGCTCGATCGCGAAGTCGCGCTGTGCGTTGAGCAGGTCGGCGACGACGTCGAACGTGTACTTGGTGACGGCCTCGGCACCGGGGATCGCCGAGAAGCCGGGGATCGTGGGCAACTCGGAGGTGGGGAAGACCGACGAGGCCTTGGTCCACGCCTGAGCGGCTTCGAGCGTCGACTGCTGGGCCTGGTGGACCGTCGTGAGCAGCTGCTCGCGAACCTTCTGAGCGATCTCGGGAATCTCGGTTGAAGCCTTGGCCTTGGTGTTGGCTGAAGTAACCATGGGGAACTCCTTCATAGGGGGAATGTGGCGGGTTTTCCGGCACAACAGCAGTATACCAGTCAAGTGCTAGATATGTCAAGCGTCTAGGCCGGAGATGTCGCCGGTCCGACTCAGACCTCCTGACGAGGGGTTCTGTTGGCTGGGCC
>JAYVZV010000036.1:0-49194 GCA_043782995.1 Acidimicrobiales bacterium
TAGATGATGAGTATCGACGACGTACCGCCGCTCGCCTTGGCCAACAACATATGGATTTCCTCCGTCAATAGACCCAAGAAACCCTACTCGCTGGGGCGCCCGAACCTAGAGCAGGCCTCCGGCGCGTGGCGTGATCCCCAGGTGGGCGTACGCCCGCTCGGTGGCGACTCGTCCGCGCGGGGTGCGCACCAGCAGCCCCTCGCGCAGCAGATACGGCTCGTAGGCGTCCTCGATCGTCGAGGTCTCCTCGCCGCAGGCGTGGGCCAGTGTCGAGAGCCCCACCGGCTGGTGCGCGAACTGCTGGCAGAGCAGCGTAAGGATCCGCCGGTCGATCTTGTCGAGCCCGTACTCGTCGACCCCGAAGAGGGCCAGCGCCTCGACCGCGACCGACTCGTCGACGATACGCTGTCCCTCGACCGCGGCGAAGTCGCGCACCCGGCGCAGCAGCCGGTTAGCGATGCGCGGCGTACCGCGGCTGCGCCCGGCGATGACCTTGGCGGCGATGCCCGCCAGGGTGACCTCCAAGAGTTCGGCCGAGCGGGTCACGATGACCGCGAGCTCGTCGACGTCGTAGAGGTCGAGCTGACCGACGAAACCGAAGCGGTCGCGCAACGGCGCGGCGACCAGTCCGGTGCGCGTCGTCGCCCCGACGAGCGTGAAGTTGGGCAGATCGAGGCGAATCGCGCGCGCCGAGGGACCGCGTCCGATCATCACGTCGAGGCGCCGGTCCTCCATCGCGGGATAGAGCACCTCCTCTACGGCCCGGCTCAGCCGGTGGATCTCGTCGACGAAGAGCACGTCGCCGTCTTGCAGGTCGGTCAGCAGCGCCGCCAGGTCCCCCGGGCGCGACAGCACCGGGCCCGACGTGATGCGAAAGCCGGCGCCCATCTCGGCGGCGACGATGCTCGCGAGCGAGGTCTTGCCGAGGCCCGGGGGGCCGGCGAAGAGCAGGTGGTCGGCGGTCTGGTGACGGGCCCGGGCCGAGCCGAGCACGATCTCGAGGTGGCGCACCAGTTCGGGCTGGCCAATGAACTCGCAGAGCGTCGTAGGGCGCAGTGACACTTCGGACCGGCGCTCGAGCTCGTCGGCGACCGGCGCCACGATGCCGCGCGAGAGCTGCTCGACGTCGATCTCGTGTCGGCTCATCGCGACCTCACGGACGCCTCAGCAGCGAGAGCGCGTGGCGCAGGGCCGCCGACTCGTCGTGGGGCAGGGTCACGCCGGCCAGGGCCTGGCGCACTTCCAACGTCGTGTAGCCCAGTCCGCGTAGGGCGTCCTCGATGGTGTCGTTCTCCCGGGTCGAGGTCGCCGTCGCGACGTAGGCGCCCGGCACCATGACCTTGCCCTTCAGCTCGAGCACGATCCGGCTCGCGGTCTTGGCGCCGATCCCGGGGATCGTGGCGACGAGTTTGGCGTCGTCGTTCTCGATGGCGGAGGCGAGGTCCCCGATCGACATCGTGCGCAGGGCGGCGAGCGCCGTCGACGGGCCCACTCCCGGGGTGGCGAGCAGCAGCTCGAAGAACTCGCGGTCCTCGTACGAGGCGAAGCCGTAGAGCAGGATCGCGTCGGCGCGCACGACGGTGTAGACGAACAGCTCGACGACGTCGCCGGTCCGGTACTCGTCGTGGGACGCGACGTGGACCTCGTAGCCGACACCGTGCACGTCGAGTACGACCGCGCCG
This sequence comes from Acidimicrobiales bacterium, assembly GCA_043782995.1. Classification (GTDB taxonomy): domain Bacteria; phylum Actinomycetota; class Acidimicrobiia; order Acidimicrobiales; family RAAP-2; genus RAAP-2. The sequence continues at coordinate 1,683 of JAYVZV010000036.1, forward strand.
CTTCCGTGGTGATGCAGGATCGTCCCGTGCAGCCACCCGATCATGCCGGGCTCGAGACGGGGTACTTCTGCTCGCTACGCACGACCATGAAGTAGGTGATCGCGAGCGCCAGCGCGTCCGCCGCGTCGGGGGGCTGGGGGACCTCGGCCAGTCCACAGAGGCGCGCCACCATTCCCTGGACCTGGGCCTTGCTGGCCGCGCCGTAGCCCGTGACGGCCAGCTTCACCTCCTGGGCGTTGAACTGGCGCACCGGCAGGGGAATCGCCGCCGCGAGCGCGACCGCGACGCCGCTCGCCTGAGCGACGGGGATGGCGGTCTTGGCGTTGCGCTGGTAGAAAACCCGTTCCACGACGACCGCGTCGGGCCTGGTCTCCTCGAGCAGAAGGCGAAGCTCCACCAGGACTAGGCCGAGGCGCTCTTCGACGGGCGTCTCGTGATCGGTCTCGATGGTGCCGGCGCGAACGGCCCGGAACGACTCCACCCCCCGGAACGAGCCTTCCACCAGGCCGTAGCCGCAGCGCGTGAGTCCGGGGTCGATCCCGAGTACGAACATATGTTCGATACTACCGTCCGGGACCGGTCCGAACCGGGAATTCAACCCTCGTAGGCGGCCAGCATCTGGTCGGGGATGTCGAAGTTCGAAAAGACGTTCTGGACGTCGTCGTGGTCGTCGATCGCGTCCATCAGTCGAAGGATCCTCTTCGCCTCGGACTCGGTCTCGACCGGGATCGTGTTCTGGGGCACCAGGGTCAATTCGGCCGAGAGTACCTTCACCCCGTAGCCCTCGAGCGCGTCGCGGACACGGCCGACGTCGTGGGGCTCGGTCGTGATGGTGTAGTCGTCGCCGCTCGCCTCGAAGTTCTCGCCGCCGGCCTCCATGACCCACTCGAGAAGCTGGTCCTCATCGATCGGCCCCTTCACTTCAATGACGCCCTTGCGATCGAACTGCCACGAGACGGCCCCGGGCTCGGCGATGGTCCCGCCGTTGCGCGCGAAGACGTGTTTGATCTCGGCGCTGGTGCGGTTGCGATTGTCCGTGAGGGTCTCGACGATGACGGCGACGCCGTCGGGGCCGTAGCCCTCGTAGCTGATGGCCTCGTAGCGCACGCCCTCGAGCTCGCCCGTACCGCGTTTGATGGCGCGCTCGATCGTGTCAAGGGGCACCGAGGCCTCGCGGGCCTTCTGGTACATGGTGCGCAGTGACGCATTGGTGTTGAGGTCGCTACCGCCTTCGCGGGCGGCCACCTCCACCTGTCGGATGAGTTTGGCGAAAACCTTGGCGCGCGCCGAGTCCTTGGCGCCCTTACGGTGCTTGGTCGTTGCCCACTTCGAATGGCCGGACATGGTTCCTCCCGCCCCGCGGGGCATCGTCATCGTACCGAATTCTCAGAGTGACTCCACGAAGAGACGGTGGATGCGGTCGTCGCTCGTCAGTTCGGGATGGAACGAGCAGCCCCACACCGACCCGAGTCGCACGAGTACCGGATGATCCCCGTCGCCGTGATCGTGCATCGCGAGCACGGTGACTTGGCTCCAGGTTTCGATCTTGGGCGCCCGGATGAAGACCCCGGGCACGGTGCCCACGCCCTCGACGTCGACCGGGGTCTCGAAGCTCGCGATCTGGCGTCCGTAGCCGTTGCGCCGCACGCCGAGCGGCAGCGCCCCGAAGCTCCACTGGTCGCGGCGCCCGTCGAGGATCGACGAGCTGAGCAGGCTCAGTCCCGCGCAGGTGCCAAAGACCGGGAACCCCCCGAGGAGCTTTTCCGCCAGCGCCGGACGGACCTCGGAGGTCGTGAGCAGCCGCGCGATCGTGGTCGACTCGCCGCCGGGAAAGACCAGTCCATCGAGACCCTCCAAATGCTCGGGCCTCCGAACCGCCACGACCTCGGTCCCGATCGACTCGAGCACCGCGGTGTGCTCGCGCACGTCGCCCTGGAGGGCGAGCACGCCGACGCGCAGCACTACCAGCCGCGCTCGGCCAGGCGCTGTTCGAGGGTGGCCGTCTCCAGGCCCTTCATCGCCGCCCCGAGTCCCGTGGAGACCTTGGCTACGACGCCGGCGTCCAAATAGTGGGTCGCCGCCTCCACGATGGCCTCGGCCATGCGCACGGGGTCGTCGCTCTTGAAGATGCCCGATCCCACGAAGACGGCCTCGGCGCCGAGCTGCAAGACGAGCGAGGCGTCGGCCGGGGTCGAGATGCCGCCCGCACAAAAGAGCGGGACCGGCAACCGTCCGGTGCGCGCGACCTCCTGGACGAGGGGCAGGGGCGCGCCGAGGTCCTTCGCCAGGGCGAACAGCTCGGCGTCGTCGGCGCTCGCAAGACGGCGCATCTGGGCGTTGATGGTGCGTAGGTGACGCACGGCCTCGACGACGTTGCCGGTGCCGGCCTCGCCCTTGGAGCGGATGAGGCAGGCCCCTTCGCCGATCCGTCGAAGGGCCTCGCCGAGGTTCGTCGCGCCGCACACGAACGGCACGGTGAAGGCCCACTTGTCGATGTGGTGCTCCTCGTCGGCCGGGGTGAGGACCTCGGACTCGTCGATGTAGTCGACGTCGAGGGCCTGGAGGATCTGGGCCTCGGCGAAGTGACCGATGCGGGCCTTGGCCATCACGGGGATGGTGACCGTCGCCTGGATCTCCCGGATCATCTGGGGGTCGCTCATGCGGGCGACGCCCCCGTCACGCCGGATGTCCGACGGGACCCGTTCCAGGGCCATCACGGCGACGGCCCCGGCGTCCTCGGCGATCTTGGCCTGCTCGGGGTTGACGACGTCCATGATGACGCCGCCGCGCAGCATGTCGGCGAGGCCGCGCTTGACCAGCGCGGACCCGGTGGTGGAGGGGTCGGGCACAGTACTCATACCCTCAGCCTAACTCTCGACTGCCGTTACCACTCCTCGAGGGCGAGGGCGCGCAACTGCACGTCGTCCAGGTCGGCGAGGTCCGACTCGCGCCGGTCGGCCCAGACGTCGAACCAGATCCAGCGCCACTGGGCGTAGGTCGTGGAGGCGAAGAACGAGTCCGGCGGCGTCACCTGGCGCTCGCACCGGCGCAGCGCCCCGGCGATCCCGAGGGGGTAGCGGATGGCGGCCGCGGCAACCTCGTCGGCCCGGTAGGCCATGCCGGCGCCCGCCAGTTCGGCCCGAGCGTCGTCACTGAGGTTGGACACGGCCGAGACGCCCTGGCGCCTCAACAGACCGAGACGGTGGCGAGCCAAGCAGTGCGCGACGACGCCCTCGATCTCGATGAGCTCGAAGTCGCGCATCATGGCGGTGGTGACGAAGAGCGAGTGGCCCGGACCGTTGGGCACGAGCGCGGCGTTGTAGCCCGGGTCCTCGACGATGAACGTCGAGACGGCGTCGACGCCGAAGGTCGCGGCCAAACGGTCGAGCACGGTAGTCAAGCGAAGATGGTCGGTCGGGCTCCCGCCGGCGCGGAATCGGTCCAACACGAGGTTGCCGAGCAGGCGGCCCCGCCGCTCGTAGCGCACGAGGGCCCGTCGAAGATCCCAGCCGTAGAGGGCCGCGACGGCGACGCCGAGGAGCGGCAGCCACGGCGACGCGACGACGCCCACGACCAGCGCCAGGGCCACGGCGCCGGCGAGGACGGTGAGGGGCATCTTCTTGCGCAGTGCGAAGGCCCGCACGGCCCGATGGTTGGCGTGCTTCTCGGCGCTGGAGGGTGCGTAGGGGCTCTGCCACGTGGGGTCGAGGACCGGCTCGACGTGGTGCGGGGTCCGGTCCCTCGAGGGGCCGGACCGGCGTGAACGGTTTCGCTGCTTGGTGGCCATGGCCCCAAGGCTAGTTGTCGGACCCGAAACGATCACGGGCCCTCGCGTACAGGCCCTCGTACTCGTCCATCAGCGCCGACATGGACCACTGGGCCGCGTGGGCCCTCGCGGCCGCGATCCCCTCGGCGCTCTCGGCGGCCAGCGCCGCCTCGAGGGCGCGCTCAAGACCGAGGTCGTCGCCCGGCTCGAAGAGCGTGGCGTGGCCCCCCGACGCCTCGCGGTATCCCGGGATGTCGCTCGCTACGACGAGGGTCTCGCTCGCCATCCCCTCGAGCAGCACGAGTCCGAAACTCTCCCCGCGCAGTGCCGGCGCGATCAGCGCGTGGGCCCGACGCATCCACGACCGCTTCTGCGCGTCGTCCACCGCGCCCACGAAGTCGATCGCGTCGTCGCCTCGCGCGAGGGTCTCGAGGGTCTCGCGACCGGGGCCGTCGCCCACGACGACGAGTCGCCACCGTCCTCTCCCCCTCGCGTTGTGGGCGCGCACGGCGCGCACGGCGTGCTCGACGCCCTTGCGCTCCTCGAAGCGCCCGACGGTGACGAGGAGCGTCTCGCCTGCCCGCTCTCGCGCCGGGGCCGAGAACCGCTCCACTTCGAAGCCGTTAAAGAGCACCGTGGGGTCAAGTCCGCACGCGGCGCGCACCGTCGAGGCCGCCCGCTCGCTCACCGCGGCGGCGACGTCGATGTCTCGGGCGAGGCGACGCAGCAGCGGTCGGGTCAGGCGCAACGCCGGGCCGTCACCGCCGCGGTGAAACGTGGCGACGCTGGCCGCGCCGTGCGTGCGCAGGACTCCCCAGCCGATCAGCGGGGCGAAGGGTTCGTGGAAGTGGACGACGTCGGGCTCGAAGTTCGCCACGGCGAACCAGGCCCGGCGCGTCGCGAGCGCCGAGAGGGTGAGGGGCGCCCTCGACCCGTTGGCGCGCAGTGTGATGACCCGCCCGAAGCGCCGCACCGTCGCGGGCGTGTCGTAGGTGGTGGCGTCGTCGCCGTCGGGGGCGACGACCAGGACTTCGTGGCCCCGTCGCGCCAGCTCGCGGCTCATGGCCAGGGTCTGCTCCTGGACACCGCCAAAGGCGCTCAACGCGTAGGGCGAGACCAGGGCGACGCGCACGCTAGGCCTCTTCGAAGCGATGCTGGAGCACGTGCCACTGCTCGGGGGCCCGTCGGATGAGGCCCTCGAGCTCGACGGCGACGAGCTGGCTGACCCGCGCCACGTCGTCGCGGAGTCGCCCGGTGCGCTCGGTCGGGATTGGCGCCGTGATGACCGCGAAGTGGTCGCGTCCGGGGCCCGCGTAGCAGGCGGCCGCCACCAGCGTCGCGCCGGTGCGAAGGGCCAACGTCGCGGGGCCGGCGGGGATGGGCACTCGCTCGCCGAAGAAATCGACGTCGACGCCGTTGCCCTGGATGTCGCGGTCACAGAGCAGGCCAACGACGCCGCCGTCGCGCAGGGTCTGGAGCAGCACCGTGCCGGCGTGCTCGTCGAGCGGTTCGATCCGGATGCCGATGGCCTCGCGCTTCTGCTTGAACCACGCGAAGAGCTCGGGCGGCTCGAGGTCCTCGGCGACCGCCGTCATCCCGAGGCCGAGCGAGTTGAGGAATGATCCCCCCCACTCCCAGCTACCCATATGGGGCAGCGCGATCACGGTGCCCCGCCCCCGCTCCTTGGCGACGTAGAGGTGCTCGAGCCCCTCGCCGATTCGGAATCGCTCGAAGATCTTCTTCGGCTCGAGGCCGGGCAGCTTGGCGCCCTCGGCCCAGTACTGGCCGTAGCTCGCGAAGGCCCGGACGACGAACCGGTCCAGCAACTCGGGATCGACGGCGCCCTCGAGCGGACGCAGGGCGTGGGCGAGGTTGCGACGAAGCCGTCCGCGGGCCGCCCCGGCCCGACGGCCGTAGACCGAGGCGAGGGCCTGGGCCAGCGCGACGTCGAATCGCTCGGGCAGGACTTCGAGCACGGCCCCCATCGACTTGAAGAGCGCGACGCGCGCCTGACCGGCCACGGCTACTGGCGCGAGGTGCGACTCACCCCTCGACGGATGCGACTCGAGTGGTGGTGGATCCGCCCGGACTGGACGAGCGGGGGCTCGGGGCTGGCGGCGATCTGCCACACGCGCCAGAAGCGGCCGGCGGCGGTCATGGCGGTGAGGACCAGCATGACCCACAGGATGGGGATGAAGATGGACTTGGCGAGCAGGCCGACTCCGAGCAGGATCATGCGCTCGGCGCGCTCCATTAGACCGCCCTTGGCCGCGAGGCCGAGGCTCTCGGCCTTCGATCGCTGGTAGGAGATCATGAAGGTCGTGGTGAGGATCGCGAAGGGCAGCAGCACGAGTTGGCCGTGGTGGTGCGCCGTCAGGTAGTAGGCGACGCCGCCCAGCAGCATCGAGTCGGTGAGACGGTCCACGACCGAGTCAAAGAAACTGCCCCGCTGGCTCGCGCGCTTCGAGGCCTTGGCGACCGGTCCGTCGAAGAGGTCGTGAAAGCCGGTCAGGGTGAGCAGCATTGCCGCGATCCAGTGATGGCCCGAGGCAATCGCCCACGCCGTCGCGCCGGAGAAGAGTAGGCCCGAAGTGGTCAGGACATCGGCGGAGAAGCCAATCCGCACGAGCCACCGGCCGGCGGGCAGGGTCACCGTCTCCACCGACTTCCTAAAGTTTCCGTCGAGCATCGATCCTCCGGATCTACTGGAGGAAGTATATCGAACCGCTACAGCGAGGGGCCTAGAGGTGGGCGTGGACCTTTTGCCACGTGGACTGCAGGGACTCGGGCAGCACCCGGACCTCGCCGATCGTGGTCATGAAGTTGGTGTCCCCGCTCCAGCGCGGCAGGACGTGGCCGTGGAGGTGTTGCGGGATGCCGGCCCCGGCCGCCTGGCCCAGGTTCATCCCCACGTTCATTCCGTCGGGTCCGTAAGCCTTCTCGAGTGCGACAACGGTGGCGCGCAGGAGTAACGAGAAGTCCTCGTACTCGGCGTCGCTCATCTCGGGCAAGGTCGCCACGTGACGCCGCGGCAGGATCAGGAGGTGACCCGAACCGTAGGGGAAGGCGTTCAGCACGACGTAACTGAGTTCGGTTCTCGCGAGGACGCCCGTCGATTCGTCGACCGGTTCGCCGGCCAACTCGCAGAACACGCACCCGCCGCCGGCCGCGGCGTTCTCGGTCGCCCCCACGCTCGCGACGTAGTCCTCGCGCCAGGCGGCCGAGAACCGCTCGAGCGCCACTAGTCGTCCTCGGGCGAGCCGTGCGCGACGATCTCGGCGAGGAGGCGGGTGCGGAAGGTCTCTACGGGCACTCCGCGCTCGGGGTCGTTCGAGCCGCGCGCGTTGACGCCGACCGTGCCCGACGCGACGTCGTCGTCGCCGACCACGAGGATGTAGGGGACCTTCTCGAGCTTGGCTCGGCGGATCCTCGCGCCGAGCGGCTCGGTCGCCTCCTCCACCGACGCGCGCACGTCGTACTCCGAGAGCCCCGCGGCGACGCGTAGCGCGTAGGCGTCGTGGTCGTCACGCACGCCGAGCACGCGAACCTGCTCCGGGCTGAGCCAGGTGGGCAGGTTCCCGGCGTAGTGCTCGAGGACCACGCCGAAGAATCGCTCGAAGGAGCCGAACAGGGCGCGGTGCACCATGATCGGGGCGTGGCGCTGGTTGTCCGCGCCCACGTACTCCAGGTCGAACCTCGCGGGATGATTGAAGTCGCACTGGATGGTGCTCAGTTGCCACGTCCGTCCGATCGCGTCGCGGACGTCGATGTCGATCTTGGGGCCGTAGAAGGCGGCGTCGCCCTGCTTGACCTCGTAGGCCAGGCCGAAACGGTCGAGTGCCGAGCGCAGCGCCCCGGTCGACTTCTCCCAGATCTCGTCGCTTCCGACGTACTTCTTGGGGTCCTGGGTGGAGAGGTTCGCCGTGAAGTCGCTGAAACCAAAGGCCCGCAGCACGCTCGTGACGAACTCCAAGAGCGAGGCGATCTCGCCGGCGAGCTGGTCCTCGGTGCAGTAGATGTGGCTGTCGTCCTGGGTGAAGCCGCGGATGCGCATCAGGCCGTGTAGCGTGCCGGCGCGCTCGTAGCGATACACGGTACCCAGTTCGAACAGGCGCAGCGGAAGTTCGCGATAGCTGCGCGGACGGCTCTTGAAGATGAGGCAGTGCATCGGGCAGTTCATCGGCTTCAGGTAATACGAGCCGTTGTCCATCTCCATGGGCGGGTACATCGCGTCCTTGTAGTACCCGAGGTGACCCGACGTCTCAAAGAGCCTCGCGTTCGCCAGGTGCGGCGTCACGACGAACTGGTAGCCGCCGTGGAGGTGGCGCTCGCGCGAGTAGTCCTCCATCTGCTTGCGCACGATGCCGCCGCGGGGGTGCCAGACGGCCAGTCCTCCCCCCAGTTCCTGGGGGAAGCTAAGCAGGTCCAGCTCGACGGCGAGCTTGCGGTGATCGCGCTTCTCGGCCTCGGCGAGCTGCTCGAGGTGGGCCTCGAGGGCCGCGTCGGATTCCCACGCCGTGCCGTAGATGCGCTGGAGTTGGGGGCGCTGCTCGTCGCCTCGCCAGTAGGCGCCCGCGACGCGCATGAGCTTGAAGTGGCCCAGCCGCGACGTGGAGGGCACGTGCGGACCGCGACAGAGATCGGTGAAGGCGGTGCTGTTCGAGTAGGCCGACACCACCGAAGCGCTAGAGACCTCGACGAGGTCCTCCTCATCACTGGCTCCCTGGGCGACGGCGTTGATGATCTCGACCTTGAAGGGCTGGTCCTTGAAGAGCTCGAGGCCCTCCTCCAGCGAGTGCTCGGACCTCGTGAAGGGTTGATCCTCCTTCACGATGTGTCGCATCTCGTCCTCGATCCGGGGAAGGTCGTCGTCGGTGAACCGCTCCCCGCCCGGCAGGTCGAAGTCGTAGTAGAAGCCGTTCTCGATCGAGGGTCCGATGGCGAAGTGCGCTCCGGGCCAGAGCCTCGTGACGGCCTGGGCGAGGACGTGGGCGGTGGAGTGGCGAAGCACCTCGCGGCCCTTCGGGCTGGCCGGGGTCACAATCGACACCGCGGCGCCGTCGGGCAGCGCGACGTCGAGGTCGAGGAGGTCCCCGTTGACCTCGGCGGCGAGGGCGTCCTTCGCGAGACGCTTTCCAATGGCCCCGGCGAGGTCGAGGGCCGTCGAACCAGGCGCCAGGGTGCGGCGAGTCCCGTCGGGGAGTAGGACTTCGAGGTCGGACATCGTGGCCTTTCGCTCCCTACAGGGTAATGCCCAACAACGCGGCGGCGGGGGCGACGGCGTAACCCGCGAGCGCCGCGTCGTCGATCGCGCGCAGCGCGGCCGGGCTGTCGAGGTCGTCGTCGAGCGCGGCGCGCACGTCCTCGAGGACCGAGCTCGAACGTCCCGTGATCAACGTCGAGCGCCAGGTCGCCAGACGGGACTGGGCGAGGAACAACAGCTCGTCACGCCACTCCCAGTCGACGCGGTAGTGCTGGTCCAGCAGGGCCAGACGCACGGCCGTCGGCTCGGCCCGACCGGCGAGTTCGTGGACGAAGACGAGGTTGCCGAGCGACTTGGACATCTTCGCGCCGTCGAGTCCGACCAGCCCGACGTGCATCCAATGCTTCACGAACGCCGTGCCGGTCACCGACTCGCTCTGGGCGGCCTCGCACTCGTGGTGCGGGAAGGCGAGGTCGCGCCCTCCCCCGTGCACGTCGACGGTCTCGCCCAGTTCGCGCAGCGCCAGCGCCGAGCATTCGATGTGCCAGCCCGGTCGACCGGCCCCCCAGCGCGACTCCCAGGCCGGCTCGTCGTTGAGCGAGGGTTGCCACAGCACGAAATCGAGGGGGTCGCGCTTGCGCGGGTCGTCGGGCTGTCCGCCGTGGAGGGCCGACAGCTCGAGCATGAGCTCGCGACTGGCGTGGCTGACCTGACCGAAGCGCGGGAACTTCGAGACCTCGAAGTAGACCCACCCGTCGACCTCGTAGGCGATGCCCTGGTCGAAGGTCTGGCCGATCACCGTGAGGATCTCGGGGATCGCGCCGGTCGCGCGCGGCTCACTGCAGACCGGCAGCAGGTTGATGAGTTGCATGTCGCGCTCGAACTTGGCCATCTCCTGGGCGGCGAGGTCGAGGTAGTTGACGCCGAGCTCGCGGGCCTTGCGCAAGATGTCGTCGTCGACGTCGGTGACGTTGCGCACGCAGCGCGTCTCGTGGCCCGCGTCGCGCAGGCGACGCTGCAGCAGATCAAACGACAGGTATACGTAGGCGTGGCCCAGGTGCGCGGCGTCGTAGGGCGTGATGCCGCAGCTGTACATCGTGACCGTGTGGCCGACGTCGAGCGGGAAGAGCCCCTCGCGGGCGCTGTCGTAGAGCCGCATTGGCTACAGTCCGGCCATCTTCACGTAGCTGTGGACCTTGTGGCGGATGTTGATCGAGATGCACACCGCCGTGAAGGCCTCGATGGCGCTGGCCAGCGACATCGACCCGGCGATGACCGCGCGCAACCCCGGCATCTCGTCGACCATGGCGGCGATCTGACGGCGGGCGTCGTCGTCGTCGGAGAAGACGACGACGTCGGCGTCGAGGTCGCTGTCGAGGTCCTGCATCTGCGCGGCCGGCAGGTGATGGAAAGCGCCGACGATCTGGCTCGCGGGCAGGGCGAAGGCGAGCTGTGCGGCCATTGATCCGCGCGCCGGGTAGAGCGGCACCATCTCGCGGCCCTCGCGCGCCAGGGCGTTGACCATCGAGACGACGGTCTTGCCGGCCAACTCCTTGCGCAGCGCGCTGACCGTGGCGACCGCCGAGTCCCACGGCGTCGCCACTATGACGAGATCGCACGCGGCGGCCTCCTCGTTCGTGCCGCCGTCGACAGTCCCCTCGCCCCGGTGCACGACGTCGTGCGCGGCCAACCGCGCGCGCTCGGCGTCGCGCGAGCCGATCACCACGGCGTAGCCCGAACTCGCCAACCGGACCGCGACCCCGCGTCCGGCCGGTCCGGTGCCACCAAGAATGCCCACTGTTGCCATCATCGTCGCCTTTGATTTAGGAGTTGAGAAGTACGCTAACAAGATGGGACTACTCAATGATCACCGAATCCTCATCACGGGCGTCCTGACCGACGACTCGCTGGCATTCGGTATCGCTCGGCGCGCCCTCGAGGAGGGCGCCACCATCGCCCTCTCCGGCGCGGGACGGGGCACCTCCCTGACCCGACGGACGGCCCGCAAGCTCGGCGACGTCGGTGAAATCATTGAGCTCGACGTCACCCAGCCGGCCCAGGTCACGGCCGCCGCCGCCGAGATCGAGCACCGGTTCGGTCGGCTGGACGGCCTCGTCCACGCGATCGGCTACGCCCCCCCGTCGTGTCTCGGCAGTGGGATGTTCACCGCGTCCTTCGACGACGTCGCGGTCGCGATGCAGATCTCGACGTACTCGCTGGCCTCGCTCGTGGGGGCCTTCAGGCCGCTGCTGGCCAAGAGCGAGGTCCTCGGCGGGGCGTCAGTGGTCGCCCTCGACTTCGACGGCTCGCGCGCCTACCCCCACTACGACTGGATGGGCGTGATGAAGGCCGGCCTCGAGTCGCTCGGGCGCTACCTCGCCCGCGAGGTGGGACCGGACCACATTCGGGTGAACATGCTCGCGGCCGGACCGATCCGCACCGTCGCCGCCAAGTCGATCCCGGGCTTTGCGCTCTTCGAGGATGCCTGGGGCGAACGGGCGCCGCTCGGTTGGGACGTCTACGACTCCTCCGCCGTGGCCGACACCGCGATGGCGATGCTCTCGCCCCTGATGCGCGCCACGACCGCCTCGATCGTGCGCGTCGACGGCGGCTACCACGCAATGGGCTGACGGCCGCCACGATGTCGCCCTATCCAGAGGACCCGTCAGCCCTCGAAGGGATGGTCCGACGGGTGCTCAATCCCGCCTCGACGGCGCTCACGGAGCGATGGGGCCGGTCGCGACTTCGTCGGTGGGCGCTGCGCCACGAAATAAGCGTGCTGACCGAGATGCCCGCAACTCGACGGGCGAGGCACCGGCATCGTCAAGGTCGCTGAAAGTATTTCCGAAAGACCCGAGGTGCGGGGCTAGCGCTCCTGCTGGGCGAACTGAGTCTCGTAGAGGTCGTGGTAGAGGCCACCGGCCAACAACAGCTCGGCGTGGGTGCCGCGCTGGACGATCGAGCCATTCTCCACGACGAGTATCTGGTCGGCGTTGCGAACCGTGGAGAGACGGTGCGCGATGACCAGTGACGTGCGCGTCGACATCGTCTCGTCGAGGGCGCGCTGCACGGCCGCCTCGCTCTCGGCGTCCAGGTGGGCGGTCGCCTCGTCGAGCACCACGAGGCGCGGCGCCTTCAAGAGCAGTCGAGCGAGGGCCACCCGCTGCTTCTCGCCGCCCGAGAGACGGTAGCCGCGCTCCCCCACCACCGTCTCGAGACCGAGCGGCAGGGACTCGACGAGGTCGAGGATCTGCGCCGATCGCAGCGCGGTCTCGATCTCGCCGGGGGTGGCGTCGGGCTTGGCGAAGACCAGGTTGGCCCGTAGCGTGTCGTGGAAGAGGTGCGAGTCCTGAGTGACGACGCCGACCACGGCGTTGAGCGAGCCGGTCGTGGCGTCGCGCACGTCGACGCCGTTGATCGTGATCGACCCGCGGTCGACGTCGTAGAGACGTGAGACCAGCATCGACATCGTGGTCTTGCCCGCGCCGCTGTGGCCCACCAGGGCAGTCATCGTCCCGGGCTCGACGACCAATGACACGTCGTGCAGCACGTCGGTGCGCGGCGTGTCGTCGAGGCGCGCGACGGCCTCGAGCGAGGCGAGCGAGACCTCCTCCGCGCCGGGGTAGGAGAAGTCGACGTGCTCGAAGCGAAGCTCGGCCGGGCCGTCGGGGATGGTCCGGGCCTCGGAGCTCTGCTTGATCATGGGCTCGAGGTCGAGCACCTCGAAGAGGCGCTCGAAGCTGACCATTGCCGACATGTAGTCGATGTTGAGGTTCGAGAGCTGGGTGAGAGGCCCGTAGAGCCGAGTGAGGTAGAGGGTCAGTGCGACGACGGTGCCTACGGCCAGGGTGTGGTGCACCGCCGCGACACCGCCGAAGCCGTAGGCGAAGGCCGTCGCCAACGACGCGGTGAGCGACAGGGCGATAAAGAAGAACCGCTGGTACGTCGCCTGGTGCACGCCGATGTCGCGCACTTGGCCGGCCCGTCGCTCGAAGTTGTGCAGCTCGTCGGCCGGTCGCCCGAAGAGCTTGACGAGCATCGCGCCCGCCACGTTGAACCGCTCGGTCATCACCATGTTCATCTCGGCGTTCAGCTCCATGCCGCGTTGAAAGAGCGTGCCGAGGCGCCGCCCGACCCGTCGAGCCGGCAGCAGGAAGACCGGCAACAGCACGAGGCTGACGAGCGTGATCTGCCAACTCAAGGTGAACATGACCGCCAGGACGATCGCGGTCAGTATCACGTTGCCCACGACGTTGGAGAAAAGGTCGGTGAAGGCCTGCTGGGCGCCGATGACGTCGTTGTTGAGTCGGCTGATAAGCGCACCGGTCTGGGTGCGGGAGAAGAAGGCGATGGGCATCTCCTGGATGTGGCTGAAGACCCTCGCGCGCAGGTCGTAGATCAATCCCTCGCCGATGACGGCCGAAATCCGGCGCTGGAAGAGCGAGAGCACCGCGTCGAATATCGCCAGGCCGGCGGCGAGGACTGCGAGCCCCACGATCAGTCCTTGGCGGTGGCCGGCGGTCGCGTGCCCGTAAATCCCCTTGTCGATGATCGTTTTCAACAGCAGCGGCGTGATGGAGCTGGTGACGGCGTCGAGCACGACCGCCACCAGGAAGACGACCAGCATCGGCCGATACGGTCGCGCGAACTCGAGGATCCTCGGCAGCGTGCCCCGGCGAATGCGGTGCTCGAGGATCGAGCGGTCCTTGCGCATCGACTGGAGGCCCATACGACCGCCGGTCATCCCTCCTGCTCCACCGTGCATGCTCATCGTGTCTCCATTGCCCCATGCAGTGTAGGAAGTCGCCCGAGCGACGTGAGCACTACTGCTCGAGATCCCGTTCGATCTCGCGCAGGGCGTCCTGGTAGTGGACCCGAGTGAAGTTCCGCTGTTGCTCGGTGGTCAGCTCCCCCGACGCGTCCATCTCCCAGGTACGCGTCTCGACAACGTTGGAGGAGAGCTCGCGCAGCACCTCGTAGACGGCGTGGCGCACCATCGCGACGCCGCGGATCAGGCCCGCCACGTCGTCGCTCTCGTAGCGCCAGTTCGGGTTGGGGCCCGGTGACGGCTCGGCCCACCCCTCGCGGCGCAGGCTCACCTCGTCGTCCTCGCTCAACGCCACGGCGTCGCCGATGTGGAGATTCGAAATCACCTCGCTGATGACCCTCCCGTCGCGCTGCACCCAGAACTGCACGTAGCGCCCGTCGGCGAACTCGCACACCGCCACCAGGCAGCGCGGGTCGACGGCCATGGCGCCGAGCAGCTCGGGGAGGTTGGCGACGAACGACTCGACGCTCGTGGCGACCCCGTGAGCCGATCCAGTGAGCCGAACTTTTGCCATGCCCCCACCGTAGGGAGGGGATGTGACGCTAGGAGGAGGCTGCGCTCACGACAATGAGCGCGCCGAGGCCCATCATCACTCCGGCGCCGATCGTGCGCAGCGCCACCAGGCGCTGCGCCGAGCCCGAAAGCCACTCGCGGGCCGTGCCGGCGATGAGGCCCCAGGTCGAGTCGCTGAGGAAGGCCATGACCGAGAAGAGGAGCCCGAGGACGAGCAGCTGCGCGGTGACGTTGCCCCTCGTCCGGTCGACGAAATGAGGGAAGACCGCGGCGAAGAAGACCAGCGATTTGGGATTGAGGATCCCGACCGTGAAACCCTGGCGAACAATGCGCAGGTTGCGTGGCCGCTCGCCCTCGCGCTTGGTCATGGCCTGGGCGTGGGCGTGCCGGTGGCGCAGCGCGTCGAGGCCGAGCCAGAGCAAGTAGCAGCCGCCGACGAACTGCAGGACTACCGCGAAGGCTCGAGAGTGCGAGAGCAGTGGTCCGAGGCCGATAGCCACGATGATCGAGAGGAGCAGAGTGCCGATGCTGTTGCCGAGCACCGTCAGGACCGCGACGGCCCGGCCCCACGCGACGCCGCGCGCCAGCGTGAACAACACGCTCGGTCCCGGCACCATGATGATCGCGATTGATGCCAAGAAGAAGCCGACCAGCTGGCTGCCGCGGATCATCGCGGCGTCCGCTGCACGATCCGGTCGACGAAGTTCAGGTTGGCCCCAATGCTGAATCCGATCGTCGCGGCGAAAAAGGCCGTGCCGACTCCGACGGTTCCCCCCAGCAGCCACCCGACACCGAGCACGATCACCTCGAGGGTGAGCCGGACGTAGACGACACTCGCGTGAAGTTGGCGATGCAGGCCCGTCATGAGACCGTCTCGCGGACCGGGTCCGAGACCCGTCGTGAGGTACAGGGCGCTGCCGACGCCGATCACGGCGACGGCGCCCACGACGTAGAGCGCCCTGAGCGGCGCGCCGTGGGGCACCGCCACCACGTACGTCGTCAGGTTCAAGACGTAGGCGATGATGACCAGGTTGGCGAGTGTCCCGAACCCGGCGCGCTCGCGAAGAGGGAACCACGCGAGCAGCACCACCGCGCTGATCAGAGCCGTCGACCAGCCAATCGAAAGGTGGGCGTGGCGAGCGACCCCCTGGGCCAAGACCGTCCAGGGGGTCGCTCCCCAGTGCGACTGGACGAGCAGTCCCTCACCGAAGCCGAAGATGGCCAGTCCCACGACCAGTGGAAATACCGTGCGGGGCCGAATCGCCCACGGGCTTTTCGCTCGCCACGGAGTGAGGGGAATCTGGTGGCTGAACTTCATGGTCGAAGCCACGCTAGCCGTCCGCCCGGGGCCGTTTTGGGGGTGGCGCGTGTCTCGACGACAGCCCGCCAGGCCCATTTCACGGAGCACTATCAATGACTTACGACCCTAAGAAGATTCTTATCTTCGGGACGATACTGGACTCAACGACATCAAATGACCGATCGGAGAGGTGGGTGTATGAAGTCACTTAAGAACTCAGGAATCGTAGGGGCGCTCGCGCTGGCGACCGTCCTCGGCATGTCGGGAGTCTCGGGCGCCGGCGCCGCGACTTCCGTCACGTCCGCGCCCCACCAGACTCTGACGGCCCACGTGGGCAAGACGACACTGCTCTGCTACCGGGGCAAGGTCGTTCGGCACATCCGGGCCGTACACCCCCGGTGCCCGGCGGGCTGGACCACCAAGAAGCCCGCCGTTGTCCACCACGTGGCGTTTTCTGCCACCTACAAGGGGATGATGTCGATGCTCTGGAGTTCGAATGACGTCAAGGTCACTTCCCTCTCCGGCCACGGGACCGGCACCACCCTCGGCCTCGCGACCATGAGCGGGACCGGCTTGGCCGCGCCGTCGAGCCAGTGCGACCCAATCAATGGCGTCGGCACCTTGAGCGGTGGCGGCAGCACGCTCAAGCTCACCATTAAGTCCACCACGGCGTGCGGGGCCGGCTCGGCCGCTCCCACCACCGTCTCGATCTCGAACGGCACCGCCCTGGTCACGGGCGGGACCGGCAAGTTCGCCGGAGCGACCGGCGCCCTCAAAGTCACGGGCTCGTTCGCCATCCAAGCCACCACCGCAGGCTCCAACGAGAGCGACGCCTTCACCGCGACGCTCCGCGGAACCCTGACCACCAAGTAGTCAACAACCAAACAGGAGGCTGTACAAAATGAAACGACTTATGTCAAGCCTCGCCGCGGGAGTACTTGCTCTCACTGGCGTCGCCACCTTGGGTGTCAGCGCCGCGGGAGCCACGACCGCGACGACGGTCGTCTTGACCGGCAAGGCACCGGCCCTGTACGGCTCGCCGGCGGCGATTACCGCGACGGCCAGCGTCGCCGGCTCCGTCTCGTTCACGGTCAACGGCACCGCGATCGCCGGTTGCACGGCTCTCGCGACCGCGACCGTCTCCCCCTTCACTGCCCTGTGCCCCTACACGGCGGTGGCGGCGGGCGCGGTCGCCTTCGTCGCGACCTTGGCCCCCACTGAC
Organism: Acidimicrobiales bacterium; assembly: GCA_043782995.1. Lineage (GTDB taxonomy): Bacteria > Actinomycetota > Acidimicrobiia > Acidimicrobiales > RAAP-2 > RAAP-2. The sequence continues at coordinate 18,515 of JAYVZV010000036.1, forward strand.
GCCGTGACTAACGCCGCGGCGACGTCGGTCGCGCTGAACCTCACGGTGGCGCTGCCGGTGCAGGGTCAGACCCCCTCGCCCATCTCGTTGTACGTGGACACCGTCATCGGTGGCGGAGCGACCGGAGCGGCCACGCCCGGCTACCCCTTGGGCACCTGCTCGATCGCCAATGAGTTCCTGGTGGGCCAGACCATCGTCTGGCGTATCTACGGCAATGACGCGGACCTCGGCGGCGCCGCACTGACCCCGAAGAACGTGTCGAGTGCCACCGTGACCATCTCGGGCGTCGCCACGCCGATCACGCTCAACTACGGCGCCCACGGGGCCATCGCCTTCTGGACCGGCGTCCTGCAGACCGGCACCGCGGCCGGCCAGTACAACACGCTGGGCGTCATCAACTACACGGTGACCTATAACACGATCGCCGTTCCCGCCGTCACGAAGAAGGTCGCGACCAGCAAGTACGTACCCGTCATGGTGAGGCACAAGCACGTCGTGGTCAACCACCGGGTCGTCTACCACATGGTGCGCTACATGAAGACCGTCGTCGTGACCCCGGCCGTCGCCGGTGCCACCGGCACCTGGAAGTCGAACTTCACGCCGTCGTCGGTACTGACGCTGAACGCGACCCACTGAGCAAGGTGATCATCCAATAGTACGCAGAGAAGCCCGGGCGAACGAGTCCACTGAGTCGTTCGCCCGGGCTTCTCAGCACCGCAGAACCAAATAGGGCCATTAGTCCAGGCAGTAAGTCCCTCGAAGTACCAAGACCACCACGAAACATGAAAGGTCCACCATGACGAAGTTACGATTCCGGAAAGGCTTCGCGTCCTTCTCCACCAGCGTGATCGCCTCGTCGATCATGCTCTCGCTGGCGATCGCGATCCCCAGTAGCAGCGCCGACACGCCGACCGTGACGCCCCTCACCCTGGTCGCGCCGACCGACTTGCCGGGCGTGTCCGCCATGCCCTTCACCGGCGCCGTCGCCCCCCCGTTCACCGTTCCCTCGAACTACGTGAACCTGACCGTTACCCCTAACAGCGCGGTGTCCGGCACCCCGATGACCATCACCGGAAGCGGGCTGGCGGCCAACACCTCCCTGACCCTTACGTGGTCCACCAGCAAGGCGACGTGGGTCGCCGACATCGAGCCCACGACGGCCAACTACATGGGCGACTCCTACTCCAAGCTGAGCGTCGTTCTCGCGACCGTCACCACTGACGCTTCGGGACGCTTCACCCTCGCTACGACGGCGCCCACGGACTTCGGAGGGACGCACGACATCTACGCGGTCGCGGCCGGCGTGGCCGTCGCCCACGCGGGCTTCTCCATCCTGCGCAGTCTCACGGTCACCCCGAGGAGCGGCCCCATCGGCACGCCGATCACGATTACCTACACCGGACTGGGAGCCAGTCTCTACCCGGGTGGTGCCGCCCTGCTCTGGGACAACCACAACACCGGCGAGATGATGGCGCACTGGACCCGCGGCACCTCGACCGTCGTCATCCGGGCGGCCGGCCCCGTGGGCAACCACGTGATTACCGTCGCCGACGCCATTGGTGTCCAGTACCTGAACATCATGCAGTCGCCGCTGCCCTTCGCCGAGGGGTTCACCAGGATCTTCCACACCACCAAGGACAACGGTCCGCCGACGCCCTCGATCGTGTGGCCCGCGTTGGTGACCCCGACCGTCACCCAGGTCACCACGCTCGGCTCGGTCGGTCTCGACCCCGCCAGCTCGGCGGTCGCGTCGGTATCCCCGACCAGTGGTCCCGTCAACACGAAGGCCACCCTCTCGGTGACTGGACTAACGATGACCGGCACGGCCACCCTGGTGTGGTCGACGGTCGTCGGTAGTCGCGTCAACTGCTCGGGCACCTGCTGGCTGACCCAACCGCTGGCTCTCGGTTCGGCCACCGTGACCAACGGCACCCTCAGCGCGCCGATCACCGTGCCCGACGGCCTCGGCGGCTGGCACGCGATCAAGGTCATGAACGGCACCCTCGTCGAGGCGCAAGTCGCGTTCTACGTGAAGGAGAGCATCATCTCCTTCTACAAGAAGGACGGCTCCGTCGCCACGGTCGGGATCGAACGGCCCAACAACGTCGCGAGCGCCGCGGCGATCGCAGCGAGCGGCTACCACGCCCAACAGGTCGGCACCCCGACCTACCGATTCAAGGCCGGCCAGGAGTTCACGATCAACTTGGACGGCGTCGGCTGGACCCAGTTCGACAACACGTTGGCCGTCACCTACGACAACAGCTTCGTCGGCTACGGGTGCGGCTTCAACTCGAGCGGCTACACCGTGATCCACATGCACGCATCCGGTGTCCCGGGCACCCACATCATCGACCTCTACCCGATGCTGTACACGAACCAGCCGTCGTTCGCCAACACCCCCTACGGCATGCTCCCCGTGCTCTCGTACGCCAACGACGAGCCGGCGCTCGCGCTGGGCTACCAGATCCCGAGCTTGCGTTTCGCAATAACCGTCGTCAAGTAGGCCCCGCGCCCGCCGAGAGCCCCGTCCCCCGGTCCTGGGAGACGGGGCTCTCGGCGGGCCCGCTGCGCGTTCCCGGCATCCACCAACTCCACGGTCCCAGTAGCGCCATGAGGCTCGGCAGCAGGAGTCCCCGAACCACCGACGCGTCGACCAGTACTCCTAGGGCTAGGCCCACGCCCAGTTCCTGCAACCCCGCGACGTGGCCGAAGACCAGTCCGGCGAGCGCCCCCATCATGATCACCGCGGCCGCGCTCACGACTCCCCCGGTCTGGGCCAGCCCGTCGGTGATCGCCCGGGCGCTGCTCGCGCCGCTCAGCCACGATTCACGCATCCGCATCACGATGAACACTTCGTAGTCCATGGAGAGCCCGAAGAGCATGGCAAAGAGGACGATGGGCACCCAGCCCTCGATCTGGTCGACGCGATAGGTCCCGAGGACCGCCGACCCGAGGCCGGAGCGAAAAACGATGACCACCAGCCCGTAGGAGACCGCGACCGATAGGAGATCGAGCAACACGGCGATCGCGGCGAGCAGCACCGAACGAAAGGCTCTCAACAACACCAGGTAGGCGAGCGCCAAGGTCAAGAGCACGAGCCACCAGAAGGCCCCGTACACCGAGTGCAGGAAGTCAACGCCCTGGGCCGCGGGTCCGCCCAGGTAGATCCGCGTCACCGACGGGAAGGTCGAGGCCGGGATGAACCGTTGGCGCAACCGCTCGACGAGCTGCTGGGTGGCCCCGGCCCCGAACTCGTTGCGACCAAAGACGAAGAGCTGCTCGAATCGGCCGGTGGTGTCGACGAAGGGCGAGCGGGTGTCGATGGCGACGGCGAAGACCTCCTTGTCGTGAAGGATCGCCTCCGCAAGGGAAAGTCGTGCCGCGGTCATCGCCGAGGTGTTGGCGAGGTGCGCTCGCCCGAGGTCCACCACGACCTCGTTGGGCGTGATCAGTCCCGGCCCAATCCGATTTGCCACGCTGATCGCCCGTATCGACTCGAGGCCCGGGGGAACGGCGACGACGGACCCCGGAGTCAACTGGAGCCAGAGCGCCGACGAGGCCAGCGGAACGAGGACCGCGACGCACGACACCAGCACGGCCAACGGTCGCTTCAGTACGCCCCCGGCGACCCGATACCACGGTCCCTCGAGAACGTTGGTCCGGCCCAGCAGCCCGGCGCGCCCGAGGGGCCGCACGCCCCGGCGACCCAGGAGCGACAGCAACGCCGGCAGCAGGGTCAAGGTCGCGGTGAGGGCCACCAGCGGCACCACGAGTCCGGCCGCCCCCAGAGAGCGCACGAACGGCACCGGCACGAGCAGCAAGGCGGCGAGCCCGAGGGCGACCGTAAATGCGGAGAGCACGATCGTGCGCCCGGCGCTCGCCATGGTGGACACAACGGCATCCGTGGCATTCGTCCCCTCGGCCTCGGTCTCTCTGCGGAAGCGATGGACGATCAGCAACGAGTAGTCGATGGCGAGCCCGAGGGCGACGAGCTCGACCACGTTGGGCACGTAGAGCACCATCAACAAGTGATGAGCCAGCAGATAGACGATGGCGATAGCGCCGGCGACGGTCGCCCCGGCCACGAGGAAGGGCACCAGCAGTGCCCCGCAGAGCCCGAGCACGAGGACGAGCAACGCCAGAGCGAGCATTAGGGCGAGGACCTCGCCGCGACGAAGGTCACCCGCCAGCACCGGAGTGAGGTCGTGCTCGATCGCCGGCGGGCCCGTGACCAGCGCGCCCCCAAGGTGCTGGGCTTCGAGCTCGCTCCGCAGGGCTCCCGTCTGGGCGGAGGCGTGGATTAGGTCAAGTGAGGTTCCGATGTTCGCGTAGAGCACGCCAGCCACGGCCTTCTCGGCAATCACGTGGGCCGTCGGGACCGACTGCACGGCTGCGGAGATCTGCGCCTCCCAGCGCTTGACCTGAGTTGGGGAGCCCTTCATGAACGGAAGCACGATGGTGAAGGTGCCCTCGACGTTCTCACCGAAGTGGCGTTGAAGAATCAGGTCGGCTCGAGCCGAATCGGTACCCGGCACGGCCAGCGAGGTCGAGAGCAGACCGGTCAGGTGCGACCCCGAGAAGAGACCGAGGAGGACCACCAGCGCCCAGGCGGCGATCACAACGGCGCGATAGTGGACTACCGCCCGCGTCCATCTTTCGAGCATCGTTGCAGTGTACCGAGGGCCCTAACCTTGACGGGGAGCGATGACGTTCAGTGTCGCAGTGGCGTGACGGTCTTCTCGACGGCGGCGGTGACCGCGGCGACAACGTTCGGGTTGAAGACGGTGGGCACGATGTAGTCCGCCGAGAGTTCGGCGTCCGAGACGACTCCCGCGATCGCGCGCGCAGCCGCGATCTCCACGTCGGGGGTGACCTGCTTCGCGCCCGCGTTCAGCAGACCGCGGAAAATTCCGGGGAAGGCCAGGACGTTGTTGATCTGGTTCGGCTCGTCGCTGCGCCCCGTGGCGACGACCTTGGCGTAGCGCCGCGCGAGCACCGGGTCGACCTCGGGGTCGGGGTTGGCCAGCGCGAAGACGATGGAGTCGGGGGCCATGAGCTTCAGGTGGTCCTCGGAGACGAGGTTCGAGCCCGACACGCCGATGAAGACGTCGGCGCCGACCATGGCGTCGGCCAGCGTGCCGGTGCGGTGCTCGACGTTCGAGTGCCGGGCCAGCCAGAGGCGGTCCTCGTCGAGAGTGGCGTCGTCCGGCGACAGGATGCCTCGGCTGTTGATGCCGATGAGGTCGCCGACGCCCTCCATGATCAGGAGACGGCTGATCGCGACCCCGGCCGCACCGACGCCGAGCACGACGACGCGCACGTCGCGCATCTGCTTGCCGACGACGCGCAGCGCATTCAAGAGCGCGGCGAAGACGACGATGGCGGTGCCGTGCTGGTCGTCGTGGAAGACCGGGATGTCGAGCATCTTGCTCAGGCGCCGCTCGATTTCGAAGCAGCGCGGCGCCGAGATGTCCTCCAAGTTGATGCCGCCGTAGACGGGGGCGATGCATTGGACGATTCGCACAATCTCGTCGACGTCCTGGGTGTCGAGGCAGACCGGCCATGCGTCGATGCCGGCAAATCGCTTGAAGAGCAGCGCCTTGCCCTCCATGACCGGCAGCGCCGCCGCCGGCCCGATGTTGCCCAGTCCGAGCACCGCGGAGCCGTCGGTCACGACCGCGACGGTGTTGCGCTTGATGGTCAGCTTGCGCGCGGCCGCCGGGTCCTTCGCGATCGCCATGGAGATACGAGCCACGCCCGGCGTGTAGGCCATCGAGAGGTCGTCGCGGGTCTTCAAAGCCACCTTGGGCTCGACCGAGATGGTGCCGCCCAGGTGCAGGAGGAAGGTGCGGTCGCTCATCGCCGAGACCTTCGCCCCCTCAACGACGTCGACCGCGGCGCGCATCCGCTCGGAGTGGCCCTCGTCGACCGCGTTGCACGTCATGTCGACGGTCATGCCCGCGCCGGTCTCGACGACGTCGAGGGCGGTCACCGCGCCGCCGGCGTCGCCCACGGCTGTCGTGATTGCGCCGATGCGAGAGGCCTGGTCCAGCACGACGCGCATGGTCACTGAGTAGGAAGCACTGGGAACGCTCATGGAGATCGGGTCCTTACTAGTCGGAATGCCCGGTGCAGATCGCGCAGGGAACGGCCGCGACCCTCACCAATGACATGCCTTAAGTCTACGACGAACAGTTTTCACAACCTTCCCGCGCACGCTGTTACGACGCCCAAGGTGACCTTCGGCCCTACCTGGCGCGAGCGCGCCGGGACTGGTCGCGTTCGACTGCTCGCGATGAATGGCCCCCTCGACGACGCGTCGATCGGCCCCTCCCGGTCGACGCGGCCCGACTGGACTCGTCCCCGAGACGGTATTATGAGAGGGAGCGAACCGAAGGAGGATCCCATGGGATTCATGGACAAGGTCAAGGAACAGGCATCGGTGGCGGCCGCGGCGGCCAAGGACGCGGCCCAGAAGGGACAGGCGAAGGTCGGCGAGGTGCAAGCCAAGCGCTCGGCCGACGGATTGCTGCGCCAATTGGGTCTCGCGGCGTACCTGCAGCAGACGGGCCGAGCGAAGGACACCGCCGAGAGCGACATCGCCGGATACGTCAGCAGCCTGAAGGCCCACGAGGCCGAGTTCGGCGAATTGGACGGCTCGGACTCGTCGCGCTAGACAGCCTGCGCCTCGACGGCGTCACGCTGCTTGAAGCGGTGCGGTGCCAGTATGGGCACCATGAGTGCGCGCGGACCGGTCGAACGACCGAGTCACGCCGTTGACGGCTTCGCGCACGGACGTCTGAGGTGAACGCGACCGAGCGAGCGATATTCCCGCGGCTCTTCACACCGCTCGTGATCGGCCCCGTAACGTTGCCTAACCGCATCGTCTCGTCGGGTCACGACACGGTCATGGTGGAGGGTGGCGCGATCACCGATCAGCTCGTCGCCTACCACGGGGCGCGAGCGGAAGGCGGCGCCGGGCTCATCGTCGTGCAGGTTGCCGGTGTGCACGAGACCGCGCGCTACACGAGCCACACCCTCATGGCGGTGGACGATTCGTGCATCTCGGGTTACGCCCGACTCGTCGACGCCGTCCGACCGCACGGCACCCGGCTCTTCGGCCAGCTCTTCCACCCCGGTCGCGAGGTAATGGAGTCACTCGACGGCAGCCTGCCCGTCGCGGTCGCGCCCTCCGCGGTACCGAGCGAGCGCTTCCACGTCATGCCCCGGGCCCTCGACGAATCCGAGGTCGAGGAGATCGTCGAAGGCTTCGCCGCCGCGGCGGCCCGGCTCCGCGTCGCCGGGCTGGACGGCGTCGAGGTGGTCGCCAGTCACGGATACCTCCCTAGCCAGTTCCTCAATCCGGCGCTCAACCAGCGCGACGATCGCTTCGGCGGCTCGCCCGAGGGCCGCCGGCGCTTCCTCACCGAAGTGCTGGCCGCCGTGCGACGACGAATCGACGACCAGATGGCGGTGGGACTGCGCATCTCGATCGACGAGCGCGACCCCAGCGGACTCCCCCGCGACGTCGCGATCGAGACGATCGTCACTCTCGCCGACGCCGGTCTCATCGACTACGTGAGCGTCACCACGGGGACGTCGGCTTCATTGGCTGGCTCGGACCACATCGCTCCCGACATGGACTTCGCCAACGCGTACTTAGCGCCACTCTCGCGACTGGTGCGCGACGTCGTTCACGTCCCCGTCCTCGTCGCCGGACGAATCAACCAGCCCCAGGAGGCCGAAAGACTACTGGAGGACGGCGACGCCGACGCGTGCGTGATGACGCGGGCCCTCATCTGCGATCCGCAGATGCCTCGACTTGCCCGGTCGGGCCAACTCGACGACATCCGTGCGTGCATCGGCTGCAACCAGGCCTGCATCGGCCACTTCCACGCCGGCTATCCCATCTCGTGCATCCAGCATCCCGAGACGGGACGCGAGTTGCGCTTCGGCCAGCGCCGCGTCGCGACAGCCTCGAAGAGGGTCATGGTCGTGGGCGCGGGACCGGCCGGACTGAAGGCCGCCGCGGTCGCGGCGGAGCGCGGCCACTCGGTGTCGCTCCACGAGGCCTCCGGCCACGTCGGGGGCCAGGTGCTGTTGGCCCAGCGAATCCCCGGGCGTGAGGAGTTCGGCGGGGCGGCCGACAATCTCCTTCGCGAGGCCGTCCGCGCCGGCGTTACGATTTTCAGGCATAGCCGAGTGGACGCGGGCGAGGTGGAACGCGAGGCGCCCGAGGTGGTGGTCGTCGCCACCGGGGCGCGACCCTACCGCCCGCCCCTCGAGACCGCGGGCGCGCCGTTCGTCGTCGACGCCTGGCAGGTGCTGCTCGGCGCGACGGTGCCCCGCGGCCGAGTCGTGGTCGTGGACTGGCGCAGCGACTGGGTCGGCATCGGCGTGGCGCGAATCCTCGCCTCGCGGGGATGTGCGGTCACGCTCGCGGTCAACACCTACGCGGCCGGCGAGTCCCTTCAACAGTACGTACGCGACACGCAGCTGCGCGCGCTGCGCCGTGACCGCGTCGAGGTGCTTCCCCTCGTGCGCCTCTTTGGTGTGGACGAAGACACCGTGTACCTCCAGCACGTGCTCTCGGGCGAGCCGGTGCAGGTGGAGTGCGGCGCCCTGGTCCTCGCCTGCGGGCACGTGCCCGAGTCCGCTCTCCTCGAGGAACTCAAGTCGCTCGGACGCACCGTGGTGGGGATCGGCGACTGTCTCGCGCCGCGCACCGTCGAAGAGGCGGTGCTCGAGGGGCTGACGGTCGGCGCCGAGCTCTAGACGGCGCTCTCCCGGTCTCTCGGCGACGTCGAAGGGACGAGCACCACCCGCCCGAAGGCCTGGCGACTCTCGATGAAGGCGTGGGCCTCCTCCGCGCTCTCCAAGGGGAACGTCCGATCGATGACGACGCGCAACTCACCCGAGGCGACGTCGTCGAGGAGGCGCTGAATCATCGGGTGGGCCCTCGTGCCCATCAGGAGCTCCGCGCCCAGGAAGTAGCTGGTCAGGCTCTGGTTCTGGCCACCCATCGACGAGACGTCGAGCGAGGCCGTCTTCTCGCGCCCGGCGTTGCCGAAGGAGACGCACCGTCCGCGGTACGCGAGAGCGCGCAGGCTCTTTTGCAGGTTGCTCCCGCCGACGGAATCGACGATGACGTCGGCCCCGCGCCCACCGGTGAGGGCTCTCACCTCGGTCACGAAGTCGCTCACCGCGTAGTCGATACCGTCGTCGAGTCCGAATTCACGCAGGCGCTGGAGTCGCTGCGCACTCGACGCCGTCGCAATCACGTGGGCGCCGACCGCCTGGGCCATCTGGATCGCCGCGAGGCCGACGCCACTCGCCCCCGCGTGGACGAGGACGGTCTCGCCCGCCCGCAGGCGCCCGAACTCGAAGAGGCAGTCGTGAGCGGTGCCGTAGGCGACGGGCACGCAGGCCGCCTGCTCAATGGCCAGTCCTTCGGGCACCTTCCACGAGAATGAGGGGTAGACGACGCGCAGCTCCGCGTGGGACCCGTGGAGTCCCGTCGATACGACCCGGTCGCCCGGGGCGAAGCCGACGACGTTCGCGCCGACCTCGAGCACCGTACCCGCGCTCTGATAGCCCACGACGTGGGGCAGGGTCGCGAGTTCGCCGCCGAGACGGTTCAACGTGTCACCGCCCTCAATGCTGATCGCCTGGACCCGCGTCAGCATCTCGTCGGGTCCGGGAACCGGATCGGCCACGTCCTCGTAGCGCAGCACGCTCGGTGCGCCCGTCTTGTAGTACACCGCTGCCTTCATCGCCACCCCCGCTCGTACCCCGTCGACAGAACAGTAACGGGGTCATCGCGACCGCGTTCGCCGGTTGGCTCGCGGGGCGGTCACGGTGACGAACCGGACGAACGGATGCGTCTAATCTCACAACCACGAGAGGTTGGTGCGGCAGTGTGCGAGAGTCTCTCCGTTGTCCGGCCGGAGGTTCGAGGAGGTTGAAGATGAGCACGGCGGTTGCGCGCGACGCCCTCTCGTCGGTCGCCTTCGAGCACTTCGACGTCCTCATCGTCGGCGCGGGCATCTCGGGCCTCGGCTCGGCCTACCACCTCCAGAACCAGCGTCCCGAGCGCAGCTTCACCATCCTCGAGGCCCAGGCCGGCTACGGCGGCACGTGGCGAACCCACCGCTACCCCGGCGTCAGGTCCGACAGCGACCTGCACACCTTCGGCTACCGGTTCAAACCATGGATCGACGAGCCGATCGCCTCGGGGGCCAAGATCCAGCGATACCTCGGCGAGATGATCGAGGAGAACGACCTCGCCCGACACATCCGCTACCACCACCACATCGACTCCGCCTCGTGGTCGAGCGCGCAGAGCCGCTGGACGGTCTTCGCCACGCGAACCGACACGAACGAGAAGGTCACCGTGAGTGCGAACTTTCTCTTCATGTGCCAGGGCTACTACCGCCACGAGAACGGCTACACGCCCGCCTGGCCCGGGATGGACCGATTCGCGGGGCCGATCGTTCATCCCCAGACCTGGCCCGAGGACCTCGACTACCGCGGCAAGAACGTGGTGGTCATCGGCTCGGGCGCCACGGCGGCGACCCTGGTGCCGGCCATCGCTGACGACTGCGCCCACGTGACGATGTTGCAGCGCTCCCCCACCTACTTCATCTCGCGCCCCAATGTGAACGAGGTGACCGACATGTTGCGCGAACTGGCGATCCCCGAGGAGTGGATCCACGAGATCGCGCGCCGCAAGGCCCTGCACGACTTGCACCTCCTGAACCAGATCTGCGTCGACGAGCCCGAGTTCGCCCGTGACGCCCTGATCGAAGCGGTGCGCGCCGAGCTCCCGGAGGGCTACGACGTCGAGACCCACTTCTCCCCGAACTACCGGCCGTGGCGCCAGCGCCTCGCGCTCTTGCCCGACGGCGACCTCTTCAAGGGCATCACCGCCGGTAAGGCCTCAGTGGTCACCGACGAGATCGAGTCCTTCACCGAGCGCGGCGTGTGCTTGAAGTCCGGCGCCGTGCTCGAGGCCGACATCATCGTGACGGCGACCGGATTCAACTTGAGCGTGCTCGGGGACATCGACTTCACGGTCGACGGCCGGCCCGTCGACCTCGCCGAGACGGTCACCTACCGGGGAATGATGTTCACCGGAGTGCCCAACCTCGTGTGGATCTTCGGCTACTTCCGCGCCAGTTGGACCCTGCGGGTCGACCTCGTCGACGACTTCGTCTGTCGACTCCTGGCGCACATGGACCAGCTGGGTGCGACGCGAATCACGCCCGAACTGAGGCCCCAGGACGCCGACTCGCCGGTGCTCGCATGGTTGGATCCGGAGGACTTCAATCCCGGCTACATGTCGCGGTCGATGCACCTGATGCCCAAGCGACTTGACCTGCCTGAGTGGCAGCACAGCCAGGACTACTGGACCGAGAGTTCGACGCTGCCCGGTGCGGACCTCGACGACGGCTGCCTGCGCTATGGGTGAACTCGCGCCGGCGACCGCACCGACGACCGCACTGACCCGGACGCTGACTGAACGCACGACTCCGCGAGGTCGCTGATGCCCTTCGCGCGCCACGGGGACGTTGAGATTTACTACGAGACGTTCGGCGAATCCACCTGCGAGACGCTCCTCCTCGTCAACGGCCACGGCAGCCAGTGCATCAACTACGACGTTGAGCTCTGCGAGATGTTCGTCGCGCGCGGCTACTTCGTCGTGCGCTTCGACAACCGCGACGTGGGCCTCTCCACCAAGTTCGACCGGTTCAAGCCCAACTTTCGCGAAGTCCAGCAAGCAATGCGCGACGGCGTCGTACCTGAGGTCGCCTACACGCTCTCGGCCATGGCCGACGACGCCGTCGCGGTACTCGACGCGCTAGGCGTCGAACGCGCTCACGTGGTGGGCATGTCCATGGGCGGCATGATCGTCCAGCAGCTCGCGATCGAACACCCCGAGCGGCTGATATCGATGACGTCGATCATGTCGACCACGGGTGACCCCGACGTGGGACGGACCGCGCCCGAGGTGGCCGAGCTCTACTACGGCCCGCGCACCACCGAACGCGAAGAGGTGATCCGCGCCAGCCAGTCGCTCCAGCGCCTCTACGCGAGCCCGGCCTTCTACGACGATGACCGAGTGGCTAGACGCGTGGGAGCGGCCTTCGACCGCTGCTTCTGCCCCGACGGCGTGGCCCGTCAGCTATCGGCGATGATCGCCTCGGGCAGTCGCGCCAGTGCGTTGCAAGCGGTGCGCGTGCCCGCGCTCATCATTCACGGGGACCGGGACACGCTGATCGACGTCAGCGGAGGAGAGAGGACGGCGCAGTGCATCCCGGGCGCCCCCTTCGTGGTGATTGACGGCATGGGCCACGATTGCCCTCCCGCGCTCTTCGGTCGCTGGGTCGAGCTCATCGGCGGACACGCCCGCAAGTCGTCGCGCCCGAAGGAGCCTCCGGCGTAACCACGCCGGAGGCTCCTCTCAACCAGAGTCATTGCCGCGATTCGCAGTTCATGACGTCTCTCGGTGCCTGCGGGACCAATCGGGCCGAGTAAACCAGTGAGCCTGGCGGCTCGCTATAGGTTGGCATATGGCTTCAACGCGGAGCCACGGTCCACGCTCGTTCGCCGGGAGACGTCTTCATGCAATCAGGGAACGCAGTCCTGGCGCGACCGGGAGGGTCCGCGCGCGACCGCGCGCCCATGACGGTCTTCGCCGAGCAGTGCCGGCGCGGTGATGTCGTGCGGCAGGCCCTACTCATCGCGCATGGCGACACCGTCCGAACTCTCGGGGACCGGTGCGCGAACACGAGAGTGGACGAGTTCGTACGGGGCCTCGTCGACCACACGGGCGTCGGGAACATTGAGGTAGAAGGTCGATGATCTCCGACGACCCACGACTCGAGTCACTCCGTAATCGACTGAGTTCCTCCCCGTATGACCGACGGGCCTTTGAGCTCGTGCGATTTCGCGACGACCCCCACGACGACGTCGTGCACGGTCTGGTCAGCGCGGCCATCGCCCTCGACGCCAAGGCGCGCGACTCCTTGCGATCGGGGCTGGACGACGAATCTCTCGAAACGCTGCGCCTATTCGCGATCCGGCGCATGGTCCAGGCCCGAAGGCGAGCGTCGGCGTATCTCGTGGACGAGGCGATCGATGGATACGCCCTGCTGACCAACGTGGCCGACGTGCCGTGGGAGACCTGGCTCAAGGCGACGCTATGTATCGCGCGCTTCCTCGGACGAGATCTCGATTCGCTCGGCCGTCGATTCACCGGCGCCGCCTCCGCGCCGGCGGGGGGCCGCTTCGCGGTCGCCGTGGAGTCGATGAACCGCGTCGAGGGGCTGATGCAGTGCCACGTCGCGGAGGTGTCGACCAGCTACGGCACCGGCTTCGTCGAGACCATTGTCGTACGTGACACCACCTACTACGGCGCCATCTACGGTCCGCCGCCCCAGGCCGACAACGTCGTTCAGTACCGGCCGACGACGAACCTCGCCCAGCTCGCGGTGAGCCTGGCGGACGCCTTGGACGCGACCGGCGACCTGCGCACGGGTCCAATCGTCCACGCCGAACTTGCCGCCCTCTACTTCTCACTCGTCGTGCCGACATCCTACGTGTCGACGAACGGATGCCTCAGCTTCTACGTGGACGCGACGGCGAGCGACCAGACGTTCACGGTGTTCGTCGCCGAACTCACCGACGACGTCGATCCCACGTCGCTCGCTACGTCCGTCGACCCCGAGGGACAGGCCTGCGTCGTCGACGACCGGCGCCTCGTTCTCTTGACGTCGCCGCCGAGCTTCGAGGTGGGTGCCGAGGACGTCGTCGACCTTGGCCGGTTCGCCGAACTCGCTCGACAGGCCCTCATCGACACGGCTGCCTCGCGGTGGATGGCGCGCTGAGAGCCTCCCCGCGACACAGGGTTTTCCCACCTCGGGGCCATTTTGAGCGGTCCCTCGCCGAAGTCGTCGCGCTGGTCGTCGTCGCTGTAGCTGCGGGGCCGCCGCCCTCGACGCCCGTGTCGACAAAGCGGATTCTGACCGGACGGCTCGCGCTCAGTCGGTCGGCGCCTTTGCCACCACCGGTTGAGCGGGGTCGCCGCTCCGAGATCCATGGGGACGAGAATCACCATCACCGCGTCGCAGGCCAGGTCATTCCCACTTAACGCCGGGCTTCGACTCTGCGCAACGCCGTGGCACCGCGCCCGTTACACGTGCGGTCTCACTAAATTCACTGGGCCTTCAATTGATTCGGTGGTGACTAACTTTTGGGACCGATGGTCACTACGCTGAAGTTGAGGTATTGACGGGTCTGGGCGTCTGCATAGGTCGTTTGGTCCGCAACTGGCCCGACGGGACGACCCAGTCCGCGTCCCGATGGGAAGGGTGGCGACACGACAATGAAGCCGGTGAAGAACCCTTCGGCCGACGCCAGCCAGCGCGCCGCCTCCACGCCCCGTCCCGACGGTCCGCGCCTCGTGAGGGACCAGGATCTCCCCGAAACTCCGAGCCAAGAGTCCGTAGAGGCGAACTTCCCGCCGATCGGCGACTACGCGTTCCTGTCGGACTGTGAGAACAGCTGCCTCGTCGCCCCCACCGGCTCGATCGAGTGGATGTGCCTGCCCAAGCCCCACGATCCGAGCGTCTTTGGCACGATCCTCGACCGGGCCGCCGGGTCCTTCCGATTCGCGCCGGTCGACAGCGCGGTCCCCGCCCACCGCCAGTACGACCCGGGCACGATGATGCTCGCCACCACGTGGCAGACCCGCGGCGGCTGGCTGGAGGTCAACGACTTCCTGGCGATCGGACCCTGGTACCGCACCGGTGAGCGATCGGACTTGCAGCGACGCACGCCAGGCGACTCCGACGCGCGCCACGTGCTCGTGCGAACCGCGACCTGCCTGCACGGCAGCGTCGATGTCGTGCTCAACTGCGAGCCCTCGTTCAACTATGGACGCGTCGACGCGCAGTGGGAGTACTCCGGTACCTCCTACGACCAGGTGACCACGACGAACGCCGACTTCCCCCGACTGACCCTCACGGGCGACATGCGCTTCGGCATCGAGGGCCGCGCGATCCGCGCCCGCCACCGCCTCGTCGAGGGGGAATCGTCCTTCGTGGTCATGAGCTGGACCGACGCCCCCCTGCCATCGACCCAGGACGAGGTCGACACTTTCCGACGCGAGACATCGCGCTTCTGGCGTGGCTGGATCGACAGCGGCCGCTTCCCCGACCACCCGTGGCGCGAGCTCCTCCAGCGAAGCGCCCTCACCCTGAAGGGCCTCACCTACGCGCCGACCGGGGCACTGCTTGCGGCACCGACGACGTCACTGCCCGAGAACCTCGGCGGGTCGCGCAACTGGGACTACCGCTACACCTGGATCCGCGACACCGCGTTCACGTTACGAGCCCTGCACGCGCTCGGCTTCGACACCGAGGCCGGCGACTTTCTGGCCTTTCTCGGCGACGTACTCGAGCCGGTCGACAACGTGGGCGGCGTGAAGCCGCGCCGCCACCTCCAAGTCCTCTACCCCGTCGACGGGGCCGACGCCACGCCCGAGTCAAACCTCGACCACCTCACGGGCTACGCCTGGAGCCAACCCGTCCGCATCGGCAACGGCGCGTGGGACCAGACCCAGTTCGACATCCTTGGCGCCGTCGTGGACTGCATCTTCGAGAACACTCGCTCGCGCGACTCGCTCAGTGAGCGGTCGTGGCGCATCGTCGTTCAAGCCGTGGAGACGGCCATCAGATGCTGGCGCGAGCCCGACCGGGGCATCTGGGAGGTCCGCGGCGAGAAGCGCCACTTCACCTTCTCCAAGGTCATGTGCTGGGTCGCCATCGACCGCGGCGCGCGGCTCGCGGCCCTGCGCGGCGAGAAGCGCCTCGCCGACAAGTGGTGGAGCGAGGCGAAGGTGATCCACGCCGACATCTGCGAGCACGCCGTGAGCAAGCGCGGCGCCTTCACCCAGTTCTACGGCTCCGAGGAGCTCGACGCCTCCCTACTGGTGCTGCCGATGCTCGGCTTCCTGCCCGCCACCGACGAGCGGATCCGCGAGACGGTATTCGCGATCGCCGACAACCTCACCGACGGTGCCTTCGTCTACCGCTACAAGCCATGGTCGACTGACGACGGACTTGACGGCCAGAACGAGGGCAGTTTCACGGTGTGCTCCTTCTGGCTCGTGTCGGCGCTGGTCGCCATCGGCGAGACCGAGCGGGCCCGCACCCACTTGGAGAAGCTGATCGGCGCCGCCAGCAACCTCGGCCTCTACGGCGAGGAGATCGACCCGACGACCGCACGGCACCTGGGCAACTTCCCCCAGGCGCTGACCCACCTGGCGCTCATCACCGCGGTCCTGGGCGTAATCAAGGCCGAGCAACTCCAGAGCGAGTCGAAGGCGACCTACGGCGCCTCCCAGAGCTGGTGGAGCGCCGCCGGACGAAGTGACAGTGCGGCGGCGATCCCCGCGAGCGACGTCTGGCTCGAATCGCCCGAGGCCCCTGGCCCCACCGATCTCTGAGGCCAAAGAGGCGACTCGACCGGGCTCGGCGCAGTTACCGTAGGACTAGTGAATCGACTACTCCGAGCGAGCGTCGTCGTGGCGGCGCTGACCATGGGTCTCTCCTCCCTCGGCCCGATCACCCCTCTCGGCGCCTCGACGACCGTGCCGTGGCCCGCGTTCTTCCGCGCGCCGTCGTGGACGTGGGACCCGTCCATCGTGAAGCCCGTGCCCTACCTCACCGCAGTCAAGCACCGGGGTCGCCGTTCGCGCTGCATCGACTCGCGGATCGCGACGTCGTACCTCGGGGACGTCGGTTGGGCGCTCGGTTTCATCGGATGCGCCGAGTATCCCGAGAGGAGCGTGAACCACGGACGGACCTGGGCGGTGGGCGGGAGCTTCTTCACAATCCCAGCCGGTGACCTCTCGCCGTTCGTCGACGTAATCAAGCCGCTCTCGCCGTCGGTGGTCGTGGCCTACTGCCTAGGCACCGAGAACTTCGACCTGACGTCGAACGCGGGACACGACTGGTTCCGGGCGTGGATGCCCGGCAACGTCACCTCAGTCACCGGTTCCGTGGTGTCGGTTCCCACGGCGCACGGTGCGCCGACGATGACCATCGTGGTGCACGTCTGGGCGTCGCGCTCGCCGCTCAGCCACGCGAACTACGTCTCGAAGGACCTCGGCCGGACGTGGTCGCTGGTGACCGACGCCGCCCCTTGACCGGAATGGCCCTCGACGTCATGTGAACTTGCGAACTCCACGAGGTCGCCCCGTCGCCGTTGTTCCCCGGCTCAGCCCGACGCAGTGGGTCGCGCCTAGGCTTCATCCGTGGTCACCGCCATGCCCTCGCCATCCAACGACAACCCCGTACCGGCCAGATCGGAGACCTCCGCCCCCCTTCGCGCGTCGACGGGCCCCCAAGCGTCCGGCGGCGCCGAGTTGGTCGTCGTCGCCAACCGCCTGCCGGTTCGCCTCTCATCGTCGCCGGGCGACGAGGGCTGGATGCCGAGCCCGGGCGGACTGGCCTCGGCGCTGACCTCGATACTCCAGAACCGCAACGGCCTCTGGATCGGCTGGCCCGGAACGTCCGAGGACGCCGCCCCGCCCCCGACCTACGACGGGATCCGGCTGAAGTCGGTCGCGATCAGCCCCCAGGAGTATGAGGAGTTCTACCTCGGCTTCTCCAATGCCACCATCTGGCCGCTCTACCACGACGCCATCCGCTCACCGACCTTCGACCGATCCTGGTGGCACACCTACCACGACGTCAACCTGCGGTACGCCGAGGCGATCGCCGAGAGCGTCGCCGTGGGTGGCACGGTCTGGATCCACGACTACCAGCTCCAGCTCGTGCCCCAAATGCTCCGCCAACTCCGTCCGGACGTGGTCATCGGTTTCTTCTTGCACATCCCCTTCCCGCCGAGCGAACTCTTCATGCAACTGCCCTGGCGCCGCGAGATCCTGACCGGCTTGCTCGGCGCGGACCTCATGGGCTTCCAGCTCCACTCGGGCGCCTCGAACTTCTCGCGCCTGGCGAGGCGACTCACCGGCGCCGTCGGCACCGACTCCGGACTGACCTTCGAGGGACGCAATATCCGCGTCGGCGCCTTCCCGATCTCGGTCGACTGCGACCAGATCGTCGCGATGGCCGCCGACCCGGCGATCCGGATGCGCGCCAAGGAGATCCGCGAGGGCCTCGGGAACCCCGAGTTCGTACTGCTCGGCGTCGACCGCCTCGACTACACCAAGGGCATCCAGCAGAGGGTCCGGGCCGTCGCCGAGATGCTCGCCGACGGGACCCTCTCATCCGAACGCCAGGTCATGGTCCAGGTCGCCGTGCCCAGCCGCGAGTCCGACGCCCACTACGAACTCGAGCGCCACGAACTAGAGCGCCTCGTCAGCGCGGTGAACGGTGAGTACGGCCAGGTCGGAAACCCGGCGATCCACTACCTCCATAAGAACCTCCCCTTCGACGAACTAATCGCGCTCTACTTGGCGGCCGACATCATGCTGGTCACCCCCTTTCGCGACGGGATGAACCTCGTGGCCAAGGAGTACGTGATGTGCCGCTCGGACATGACCGGCAAACTCGTCCTCTCGGAGTTCGCCGGAGCGGCCGCCGAGCTGCGGGGAGCGTTCATGGTGAACCCCCACGATCTCGACGGGATCAAGGAGGCCATACTGCTGGCGATGAACGCCGGCCCCAAGGAGACCCGAGACCGGATGTCGCGCATGCGCCGCGCCACCTTCCGCCGCGACGTCTACGACTGGGCTCGGGGTTTCTTGACGGCGCTGCAGCAGACGGCGCACGTCGCGTCGCCGACCGAGGGTCCGACCGTCTAGAGCTCGTCGATCAGGTCGGCGACCGAGGTCACGATCCGTGACGGCTGAAACGGGAAGTGCTCGATCTCGCCGAGGCGCGCCACGCCCGAGAGCACCAGGATCGTCCCGAGCCCCGACTCGACGCCGGCCTGGATGTCGGTGTCCATGCGGTCGCCGATCATCACCGTGGTCTTGGAGTGCGCTCCCAGGATATTGAGACCCTCTCGGATCATGACGGGGTTGGGTTTGCCGACGAAGTACGGGGCGACGCCGGTCGCGCTCTGGATCATGGCGGCGAGGGCGCCCACCCCGGGCAGGGGCCCGCGGGGCGACTGTCCGGTCGGCTCGGGGTTCGTCGCGACGAAGTGACTCCCCGCATCCACGAGCCGCACTGCCGTCGCCATCTCGTCAAAGGAGTAGTCCTGGGTCTCACCTAGCACCACGTAGTCGGGCTTCTGGTCGTCCTCGCGGTAGCCGACGTCGGCGAGGGCCACGTGGACGCTCTGCTCTCCGATCACGAAGGCCGTCCCCGAGGGGCGCTGGGAGTTGACAAACTTGGCCGTGGCGAGCGCCGACGTCCAGAGTTGGTCCCCCTGGACATCCAGGCCCATCGTCGACAGTTGCTCGCTGATCTCGCGGGGGGTGAAGAGCGAGTTGTTCGTGAGGATCAGGAACGGCCGGCCGGTCGAGCGCAGCCGAGCGAGGAAGCGGTCGGCGCCGTCGACCATCTGGCCGTCGCGGATCAGGACACCGTCCATGTCGCAGAGCCAACTCTCGGCGCGCGATAGGAGGTCCATGCCTCAAGTATTGCCGATGGGCTCCGTCGCCTTCCTCGCCCGAGGGCCTCTACTGCCCCTACGGCGAACTGGCGTCAACGTCGAATGCCTGGAAGACCAAGGCCCAAGTTGAGTACACCGAGATGGCGCGGGCCGAGATGGTCGCGAGAGAGGTCTCGCCGGGAGATCAAGACTCTGCTCCCCATCCCTCTTCACGTCTCCATCTGACTCACCCTCGGGGAGCGGAGCGAGGACCGCGATACGAGTGTCGTGCGTTCGCCTGTCACTCAGTGGCGGCCTTCAAGGCATCGGACCAATGGACCGGCGACCTGGACTGCACGGTGTGCGAGGCTCGGACGCGACAGTGACACCACCGTCAGGACGGTTACGTGACGGGTGACGCCCCTCGTCGATGTGGGTCGAACTCCACGAGGGCACACGGAGCGATCGTGCCCTGTCGCGGAGTGACGATGTTCATCGTCGGAGGTGACGAGCGTGGTCGCACTGTCTCGATCGCTAGACCGATCGAGACATCAGCGCAGGTTCGTAGTTCGGTCGGTCGACCTGCGCTGCTCCTCCTTGCGCCCACACCCGTCCTCTCCCGGCGAGCTCGTGGCCGACACCCAGTGGTCAGTCAGTCGCGGGTCCGTCAGCCTCGACATTAGGTGTTAGAGAGGACATCGGTGCAGGCCTCCCGGGCGACCGGTCGCCCCGACGATCCCCGGGGAGAACTTCGCCAAGTTGCGAACCATTTCACGAGTTGGCACCCGCCGGTCGGATTCGACCGTGGTGCGCCGAGCCACGACTCGCAAGCGCCGCCCGCTAGCGAGGAGCAACGTCCGAGCATGTCGGCGACGGGATCTATTTGGCCCGTATCGCTGCCGGCTGCTCTGGCCTCGCGGGGCAGATTAGGTCCACATTCTGCCCTGGGAGGGTGGTCATACCCGTCATCTCTCGATTGTTCGTAGCGAATCTTGGTGGTATTGTTCACACACCTTTTACAGCAAGGGAACGCGGGTCTGACGGACCCATAATTGAACCGAGCGTCAACTGTGAAACACCGGTCCCTACCCTTGATCTGCCGGCATCGCCAGAGTCGACACCGGCGCGTCATCGCGGTATCGGGCCGCCGGTGAGGTCGACCTCAGAATTCGCGGAGTTTGACGGGGCGATTGAGCCCGTGAAGGCCTACCCTCCGGCGATCGGAAATCACTGGATCGACTCGTCGTGGACCGACGATAACGAATCGAGGCACGAGGACCACGGGGAGTTCGCGTCCCCCGTGTCGCGCGCGGTGGCGCGGGCCCTCGGCCACGGCAGCGGGAACGACTCCTTCCACCACTGGAGGACCTATCGCGTCGTGGGCAATGGTGTGACGAGATTCCACGAGCGCCAGCCTTCGTCGCTCTTCGTAGACCGCGGAGTTGCCGGTCCCCGCTTGGGCGGGCCACGGGACGTCGTTCCGAACTGAGTAGTCGACTCGCGAGGCGTTGTGAACCATGTGACATCGCCAATGGCGCAATGACCTGGCGTCGGCACTAGGGAGATTTCTCACGAGGGGTCATCGATTGGTCCCAGCCAAATTAGGCTCCGACCAGTAGACGAAAGGCGACTCGATGCAGGGAATCTACCGGTCCGTGCTCAGTGAGCGCGTTGGCGACACCATCACCGTGTGGTTGAACGAGCCCGATCGATTGAATGTTTTGACGCTCTCGATGATGGAGGAACTGATCGACGCCTTCCATCGCGCCGGGGAGAGCGACGCCACGGGAATCGTCCTCGCGGCGAAGGGCCGGCTGTTCTGCGCCGGACACGACTTCACCGAGATGGCGGGTCAGGACCTCGCGAGCGTTCGCCACCTCTTCAACGTCTGCACCCGTCTGATGGAGACGGTCCAGGAACTGCCCCAGCCGGTTGTCGCTCGGGTCCACGCCCTCGCCACCGGCGCCGGATGCCAACTCGTCGCCACGGCCGACCTCTGCGTCGCGGCCGAGGAGGCGTCGTTTTGCACTCCAGGAGGCAAGGGAGGTCTGTTCTGCACCACCCCAATGGTCGCGGTCGGAAGGTCGATCGGCCTCAAGCGAGCCCTCGAGATGGCGATGAGCGGCGATCCGATCGGCGCACGGACCGCCGAGACGTGGGGACTGGTCAACCAGGTCGTACCCCTGGCCGAACTCGACCGCGCGACCATCGCCCTGCTGGGTCGCGTCACGCGCGGCAGTCCAGACTCGATGGGCATCGGCAAGCGGGCCTTCTACGCCCAGATCGGCCTCGAGCGGTCGAAGGCCTACGACTACGCCACCGGGGTGATGGCGGCCGCGAGCCTGAGCGCCGACGCGCAAGAAGGGATCGCCGCGTTCATCGAGAAGCGCCCGCCGGTGTGGAATCGGCCCGCTCGGGCGACGGCAGAGCCCGAGAAGTAACAATCGCCGATGGCGTCGGCGCGTTGAACGACTCGAGCACGAATGACGCCGAGCCGGGACCGCGCAGCCCCCGGGCGGGACGTTGCGAATCTTCGATGTCGTGACGCACTTCGTGCGATTCATGTCAGCAGGTCACGCCTCGAGGGTCTCGCTCACCTAGGGTTGGGGAATCGATAGTGAGGAGCTCGACATGTCGACTGCCGTGGTTTCAACCCAACCCCGACGGGTGCTCGCCGATCTCGTACCGGCGTCGATAGTCGCCGACACGGTGCTGGTGGTCGGAGCGGCCGCACTCGTCGGGCTACTCGCCCAGGTCTCGTTCCACCTCTCCTTCACGCCGGTGCCGGTGACCGGTCAAACGCTCGGCGTGATCCTCGCGGGCTCGGCGCTCGGCTGGCGTCGCGCCGGTCTAGCGATGGCGCTGTACGTCATTGCCGGGGTGATTGGAATGCCGTGGTTCGCCGGCCACTCCAGCGGCTACGCAGTGGCCACCTTCGGATACCTCATCGGCTTCGTGATTGCCGGTGCCCTGCTCGGCTGGCTTGCCTCGCGCGGCAACGACCGCCACGTGCCCCGGGCCGTTGTGTCCATGGTGTTCGGCGAGGTCGTCATATTCCTCATTGGCGTACCGTGGCTCGCGGTCGCGCTGCACGTCTCGCTCTCCAAGGCCATCGCGCTCGGCTTCACCCCCTTCGTAATTGGTGAGATCATCAAGTCGGGAATTGCGGGCGTGGCGTTGCCGTCGGCGTGGCGCCTGGTCGACCGGACGTCGAAGAAGTAGTTGGTACCGCCCTCGAGATCGAGGGGGCGGAGAGTCTTCGCGGGCGCCGCCTCGCCTGCATCACCACTTCGACGATCGGTCACCAATTCGGAGGCTCCGTCATGGTGACCGGCCAAAGGGCGACTACGGCGGCGACGCATCCCACGGAGCGTCAAGTCCCGCAGTTCGCCGCGTCACGAGTTCCGCCGTGATCGCTCCTAGAAGTTCCGACGTCTTAGAGCGACGAGGTCAACTGGTCCGTCGCCGCCTCGTCGAATGCCCGCAACGTCTGGGTCGACAGGTTGCCGATCGCTCCTATCTTGAGCATGAACGTCGCCATGACCTCGTCGCTCGGGGCTTCCGCGACGATCACGAGGTCGTACTTGCCCATGGTCAAGTAGACCTGCTTGATCTCGCCCCCCACCGACGCCAGTAGTTCGCGCGCGGCGGCCCGTCGCTTACTCGAGTCCTTCACGCCCCGGACTCCTTGCTCGGTGTACTTCGCGAGCACTATGTACGACCCCATGAATGTCTCCTCTCGTCCCTGCATCTGTGCATGGTAAAGGAAACCGGCAACGGAGTCCCCGAAATATCGAAGCCCTCGCCTCGCCCCCGGGGGGCCCTCCGGCGCCTTCGATCCGGGAGGTGGTCGGGGCCGAAATATGGTGTACCTATGCGCGTAGCCGACTCCCTGCTCGACCTCATTGGAGAGACACCGCTGGTCCGGTTCACTCGAGTGGCGACTCCTTCCAACGTTGACGTGCTCGTCAAGCTCGAGACGACTAACCCGGGGGGCAGCTCGAAGGACCGCCCGGCCCTGACGATGATCAACGCCGCCGAACGCGACGGCCTGTTAAAGCCCGGCGGCGTCATCGTCGAGCCGACGAGCGGCAACACCGGCGTGGGCCTAGCCATCGTCGCGGCCCAGCGGGGCTACCGGTGCATTTTCGTCATGAGCGACAAGATGGCCCAGGAGAAGGTCACGCTCCTCGAGGCCTACGGCGCCGAAGTAATCGTCTGTCCCACCGCGGTCGCTCCCGAGGACCCGAGCTCGTACTACTCAACGGCCGAGCGCCTCACCCGCGAGACTCCCGGCGCCTTCCGACCCGACCAGTACTCCAACCCCGCGAACCCGCTGGCGCACTACCAGACCACCGGTCCAGAGATCTGGCGTGACACCGACGGCACGGTCACCCACTTCGTCGCCGGCGCCGGCACCGGGGGAACCATCTGTGGCGTCGCCAAGTTTCTCAAGGAGCAGAACCCCGCGATTCGCATAATCGCCGCCGACCCCGAGGGATCGGTCTTTTCGGGCGGCGCTGGACGGCCGTACCTCACCGAGGGCGTGGGCGAGGACTTCTGGCCCGACAACTACGACCCCGCACTGGTGGACGAGGTCATCGCCGTCAGTGACGCCGACGCCTTCGCGATGGCCCGTCGCGTGACCCGCGAGGAGGGCATGCTGATCGGCGGTTCCGGAGGGACCGCCGTGGCCGCGGCGCTGCGCGTTGCCGCGAGCGCGCCCCCGGGCTCGCGAATCGTGGTGCTCGTTCCGGACTCGGGACGGAACTACCTCTCCAAGGTCTTCAACGACACCTGGATGCGCGACTACGGGTTCCTCACGACGTCGACGGGTCCCAACGCCGGCGACATTCTCGACCTCAAGGGTTCGGACGCGAGCGACCTCATCCTCGCGCGAGTCGATCAGAGCGCGGAGGTGGTAGCCGAGTTGATGCGCAATCGCGGCGTATCCCAGGTCATCGTCTCGGTGACCGACGAGCTCCCGCTCGCGGCCAAGGAGGTGGTCGGCACCGCCTTCGAGCTCGAACTCATGGAGCTGGGCTTCAAGGACCCGAGCATGCTGGCCCGTCCGATCGAGGAAGTCATGGGACCGATCCTCGAGACAATCGGCGTCGGCGAGCCGCTCGCCTCCATTACGCGCCGTCTGGCGACGGCCCCAGCGCTCCTGGTGCTCGCCGACGGCCGTCCCCGTGGCGTCATCACGGCCTCGGACGTGCTGCGCTTCCTCTCCTCGACGACCAGCCACTGAAAGGACGACCGCGATGAACTTCACGACCCGTGCCATCCACGCCGGGCAAGACCCGGAGATCGCGACCGGCGCGGTCAACGTCCCGGTCTTCCTCACGTCGACCTACGCCCAGGAGTCCGTGGGGAAGGTCAAGTTCGCTGACTACGCGCGCGGTGACAACCCGACGCGCGCCGCTCTCGAGGCGGTGCTCGCCAGCCTGGAGGAGGCGCAGTTCGCGGTCGCCTTCTCGTCGGGACTGTCGGCCGTCGACGCGGTGATTCGCACGTTGACCCCGGGCGACCGGGTACTGATGTCGACCGACGCCTACGGCGGCACCTACCGGTTGCTCACGAAGGTTTTCGGGGCGTGGGGCGTCGAGACCGACGTCGTCGACCTCTCGGACCTCGCCGCGGTGGGGTCGAGCTGGCGCGACGGCACGAAGCTGGTCTGGGTCGAGACGCCGAGCAATCCGTTCCTTCGCATCATCGATATCCGGGCCGCGTCGGCACTGGCGCATGGGCACGGCGCGAAGCTCGTCGTCGACAACACGTTTGCGACACCGTACCTGCAAAGGCCGCTCACGCTCGGCGCCGACGTCGTCGTGCACTCAACGACTAAGTACCTCGGGGGCCACTCCGACGTGATCGGCGGTGCCGTAGTCACGAGTGACGCCGAAGTGGCCGCCAAGGTCAAGTTCCTGCAGTACGCCGTCGGCGCGGTCCCCGGTCCCCTCGACTGCTATCTGATCATCCGCGGTATCCGGACCCTCGGCGTGCGCATGGACCGTCATCAGGAGAACGCGGCCAAGGTGGTCGAGATGCTGAGCGCCCATCCGAGGGTCGAGCGGGTCTGGTATCCGGGGCTGCCCGCGCATCCGAACCACGAGATCGCCCAGTCTCAAATGAGCGGTTTCGGTGGCATGGTGAGCGTAGAGATTGTGGGCGGTGCGAGTGAGGCCCGACGGTTCGCCGAGTCGACGGCGATCTTCACCCTCGCCGAATCCCTCGGCGGCGTCGAGAGCCTCATCGAGGTTCCGGCGCTGATGACCCACCTATCGACGAGCGGATCTCCACTCGAAGTGCCTGACAACCTGGTCCGTCTGAGCATCGGAATCGAGGATGGCGACGACCTGCTCGCCGACCTTCACGAAGCGCTGGCCGACGGGTCGTAGCAGACCAAGATTCGAGACTCTGAGACGCTGTTCGTCAATGAGTCGGGGGCGCCGACGCTCAGGGAGAAGCCAGGTATCGGCCAATTCCCCAAATGTGACTACCCGGTATCACGGCCTCTTCGGGGTTCGCGAACGAGAGCGCGAGTCCGTCTCTGACGAGGAACTCTTGTCGGACTCGCCCCGTCGCCTGTGCCTCGCGCCAGGCCCTCACGGGTCCGACCCCCCACTCGACGCTCGGATCCAGGTCATCCATCACGACCACCGACTCCCCCGCACTGAGCCGTTGACAGTTCTCGATGTCCGCCTTGGCGACCTCGTAGTCGTGACCGCCGTCAATGTAGATCAGGTCGAAAGTCTGATCGGGGTTCTCGTCGGCGAATGCGGGGATCGTCGAGCGAGAGTCTCCCCGGATGAGCCGATGTCGACCGGGGAACATGGAGTCGATGACGGATTTGGCCAACTCCACGTACTCGTGATCACCGATATCGAACGAGACCACGTGGACGTCCGGTCGAACGGACAGAAACAGGTAACTCGAGTGTCCGGCGTTGAAACCAATCTCCATTACCTCGCGTACGGAGTCGCTATTGCGCACGAGGTCCTGGAGAAACCGCGCCTGGGGCTTGAAGATGTGACCTTCGGTACGCATGAGATCCAGCCGTAGCCGAAGCCGCATCAGGTTCTTCAAGCGCCAGCGGGTAAACCCCACCGAGAACCTTCGGTTATAGGGCCGGAGCGGGTCGGAGGGATCCAGTAGACCTTTAGCCTCACTCGCCAGTTCCTTGATAAATCCAAACACAGTTCGAAGTGACCACTGGCGAACCATGATGCGAATCCTAACCTTTCCCTCACTGCTCGCACCCCTGCGACGAGGACGACTCAACTTATTGGGACGGCGATTTCCGGGCCCGGTCCTCGCGGTATTCCAAATCCCCAGCCTGGGAGAGTGAGGCAACGCCGCACGGCCCCTCGAAGAGCGGAACACGAATCTCATTGGCGGAGCGGCCGTGGCGGTGCTCGAGGGTTGCTCTCGGCATCGAAATCTTCGCGAATTGCAACGAACTGATTCGGCCTGGGTTTCCTAGAGGCTCTGACCTGCGGCACAAAAAATGGGCTCTTCGGATCTAAGCGGGGTCGCGGGTACTGACGGCGGGGAGTGACCGGATCGGCGATCGGGATGCCAGACTGTGCGAGTGGAAGAAGAGCTACTCGCCGGTGGGGTCGCCAACGCGGGTGCGGTGACCCGTATCGGTGAGCACGTGCTTCGGCCCGCCAACTCCCATTCGGAGCCGATTCACCAGTTCTTACGCGCGTTACGCGCCGCGGGTTTCGACGGAGCATCGATGCCGGTCGGCATCGATGCTGATGGCCGTGAGCGGCTCGTCTTCATCGAAGGCGACGTGGCCGTTCCCCCGTTCCCGGCCTGGGTGCAGACCGATGACTCGTTGGCGTCTGTCGCAATCCTGATGCGAAGATTCCACGACGCGTCTCGCCGCATTGACCTCGCAGAGGGATTAACCTTGAGCAGGGAGATGGCAGACCCGACGGACGGGTCGATCGTGTGCCACAACGACGTGTGCTGGGAGAACGTCGTATTTCGCGACGGTCAGGCAGTCGGATTGCTCGACTGGGACTACGCCGCGCGAGGCCGTCCGGTGTATGACCTCGCCTCGTTCGCCCGGATGTGTATCCCGGTCGATGATGATCTGAGCGCGGCTCGGAACGGTTTCGCCGCCGCCGATCGACCGGCGCGTTTGCGGCTGGTCGCTGACTCCTACGGTCTGAGCAGCGACAACCGCAGCGAGCTGGTGCTCGCGTTGGCCGAAACGATTGCCCAGGGCGGTAGGTTCATCCGTCGGAGAGTTGAGGCGGGCGACGCGAACTTCATTGCTATGTGGAACGAGATTGGCGGCATGGAGCGATTCGACCGGCGCCGCAGATGGTGGCATGAGCACCAAGGGCAGTTCGCAAACGCGATGGCATGACCAGATCGCTCGCGTCGACGACCACGAATCGCCGCGCCATGTCTGCCGTTCCGTGGCCGCCGTAGCCCCGCCGAACCGAGCAGAACGCGCGCCCAGAACGCGCCCCGACGACGCCACTCGGTCCCACAGTTGCGCCGCTCGTCAGTAGGTTCCTGTCCCGAGCGCGGACCTGGCCGAGAGACCCCACCCCGCTTAGATCCGAAGAGCTAAGAAACGTCCGTTACTACCGGAGCGTCTTCTCATAACTCGCTCCATTCGGATTCCGAGAATTTGCTTCGGTGATTTCACGAAACACGGAGCGACGAATTGAGGAGTGTCAGAGTCTGATGAGGTCTCCTACAAACCCCAATTTGCTCTTCGTGGGCCAACCTCTATCGGTTGTAACAAGTACACCGGCTCCATGTTGAATGGCGGTGGCAACAACCAGGGCGTCGGGCAACTTAAGTTTCTGGCCGTGACGAGCTCGCAATCTTGCCGCCACAACGGCGGTTTCAGCGTCAAGGTCGACCACGACGAGTGGGAGACGCTCGAGGAACTCGTGAACCGCCGCGATCGACGCCTCGCCATCACGCGCCGGGGACACCAGCGCCTCGGCAAGGGCTGAGGCCGGAACGGCTATTTGGTCTCCGCGGTTCCTACCGTTCGTCAATTCTCTCTTCGCCCCAATATGGTGTGCGTCGCTCTCGTCGAAGAAACCAATGAGAATACCTGCGTCGATGACGGTCAGTCCCATTCGTTGCGAAGATTCGCGAGGATTCCGTGTTCAAATATTCCCGTCAAAGATCCAGAGTAAATCTCCAACACGTCCTCTTCGCGCTCGAGCACCACCCGTCCGGGGCCATCAGCCCTTGCTATAACGCGCTCGCCCGCCTCCAAGCCTGCAACCCGCATCGCGTCGATCGGAATGGTCACTTGGTGCTTCTCGCTGATCTTGATGCCGCGCCACCGCTTCTTTACTTTTTCCATATTTGTAAAGAATAGCAGTTCTTCACAGTGAATTGGCAGCAAGAGTCTTCGCCACACCGCCAGGATTTCTTCGAATCGAAAACCGAAGGCCGCACGATTCACCGCAGCGAAGTCGCTTCACCATCCGCGCAGCTACTCAGACTTGACTGGCGCTCGTGAGGACCGACTGCGTGGGCGCTGGGGTCTGAGGTTCCATAGTTTTTTGGAGAGCATGTATCACTATTTCTGGGACACTTCCCTATTCGGAGGTGTCCATGGATCTGGCCAAATACGCCGTTGCCGCAGTGCTCGTGGAGGGTCGGTCGGTGCGCGACGTGGCCGCCTCGACCGGACGTTCCAAGTCCTGGGTGCACCGTCACGTCCAGCTCTACAAGGAGGGTGGCGAGGCGGCCCGGGAGCCGAAGAAGACCGGCCCCACAATCGGACCGAAGCGCAGCTCGCCCGTACTGGAGGACGCCATCGTCGTGCTCCGCAAGAGTCTCACCGAGCGCGGCTTCGACGCGGGCGCCGCCACGATCCGTTACCACTTGAAGAAGCACTTCGACGAGGTGCCGGCGACGGTGACTGTCCACCGGGTGCTGCGACGCCGGGGCTTCGTGACACCCCAACCCCAAAAGCGGCCGCGATCATCGTGGATCCGCTTCGAGTCGAGCCTGCCCCACGAGACCGGGCCGAGCGACATGACCCACGGGCAGTGGAAGGACGGCGTCGAGATTAAGATCGTCAACTTCATCGACGACTACTCACGAGCAGTGCTCTGCTCGAGCGTTGTCACGGTCGCCAAGTCGGCGGACGTCGTGCGTCTCTGCTACGAAACGGCAGCGAACTACGGCCTTTCCGAGTCCGGGTTGAGCGATCACGGCGCCATCTACACCAACCCCGACCGCGGCGGCCACCCCGGCTGAGAGATTGACCTCGCGGTGTTCGGCATCCGCTGCAAGCACCACAAGCCCGACCATCCCCCAACCCCGGGCCAGGTCGAGCGCTACCACCAAACCCGGAAGAAGTACCTGCGCACGCAACGCCAGGTCGCCACCATCGAGGCGTTACAAAAGCAGATTGATCGCTTCGTCCTCTACTACAACGAGGAACGACCACACGGGGCGAGAGGT
This sequence comes from Acidimicrobiales bacterium, assembly GCA_043782995.1. Lineage (GTDB taxonomy): Bacteria > Actinomycetota > Acidimicrobiia > Acidimicrobiales > RAAP-2 > RAAP-2. The sequence goes on from JAYVZV010000036.1 coordinate 48,551, forward strand.
TGTGCGCCCATGCCAGCGTGGCGCGCGCTCGACAAGGCAACCCCGCAGCTCGAGGGCCAACCGATTCTCGCCAAGACCAGGGTCCGTCACGATCACGTTGAGCACTGGGGCTCGGTTACGTTGCGTTACCGCCGCAAACTGCACCACATCAGCATCGGCCGACACCATCGCCACGAGCGCGTCATCATCTTGATGGCCGACCTCGACGTTCGCGTGGTCTCGGACCAAGGTGAACTATTGCGACATTTCACTCTCGATACGACCCGGGACTGCCAGGCGAGATCGAGAAGTACGCTCTGAGGGTTCGTTTGTCCCAGAAATTCTGATAGATCACAAAGTGGGCGAGGGGGGACTGGCCCACTCGCAGGCGTCCCTTTGGACGCCTCACGACTGTTCGGCGACTGCCGCACCCGGTTGGGGTGCGGTTGAATCATTGCGCCAGTGTAACTTTGGCGCGACCGCCGCGCCAGTTTGAATTTGCGAACCTCGGCGAAACCCGACGCTAGGACATTGCTGCTGCTTCAGATTGCGAAGAGTTCTCCATAAATCGAAGATGCATTCCCGCGTCAACGCACACGCGGAAGTTGGATAGATTCTGGCGATGGCCAACTATGTGTTGATTCATGGTGCTGGCTCGGACTCTT
>JAYVZV010000037.1:0-17144 GCA_043782995.1 Acidimicrobiales bacterium
GTGGGCGAGGGGGGACTTGAACCCCCACATCCTTTCGAATACAGGCACCTGAAGCCTGCGCGTCTGCCAATTTCGCCACTCGCCCTGAGACCTTGCAACATTAGTCCAATACAACGGCCCCCAGATTTGGCCATATCATCAGGTCCGGCCACCTATACAGTTGAGATTGTCATGGTTCTGAAGAGTGTGGAAAACCGCCTGGAGCGGATCTTTGAGAGAACGTTCTCCCGTCCGTTCAAGAGCGCACTACAGCCAATTGAGATTGGAACAAGGATCGTCCGTGAGGTCGACCTGACCCGTCGTCTCTCGAGCCAGGGGCCGATTTCGGCGAACCAGATCCGCGTCTGGCTGGGGCCGATTGACGCGGCCCGCTTCGACGGCTTCCAGAAGGCTCTGGTCACCGAGTTAGAGGAGACGGTGCGCCAACACGCGGTCAGCGAGGGCTACAGCTTCGTCGGACCCGTCAAGGTAGAGATATTCATCGACGACGACTTGAAGGCTGGCGACCTCGAGGTGAAGACCGAGTTCCTGGGCGGCGAGAGCCAGCCGAGACTGCTAGTGAGCGACGGTCGTACGTTCGCCGTGGGCGGAGACGCTCTCGTGATCGGCCGGAGTCCTGACGTCGACTTCGTGATCAACGACAGCAACGTGTCGCGTCGCCACGCCGAGTTGTGGCGCACCAGCGAGGGAGTGGCGATCCGGGACCTCCAATCGACCAACGGAACCTACGTGAATGGTCATCGGATTAGCGCCGTCTCCCTCTCACCTCGCGACGACATCACGATCGGCCCTCTCCACATGCGCATTGAGCTCGCTTGAGCCTTTTCGCGGCGTCGTCCACCTACGCGGCGGTCGTTCGCCCGCTCCAGGTACTCGTAATGGTGGTCGCCGTCCTCTTCTTCGCTCGCGTGCTGCGGGTGGCGTCGGTGCAGGCGAGCCCCGTCGACGAGGTCGCGAAGGGCCGACGTCGACGCACCGGCGGGTCGCTCGCGTTCGAGTTCATTGAGCCGCTCGATCGCACCGGGGAGCGCATCGACGTCGACCGATCGTTGATTATCGGGCGCAGTCCCGATTGCGACCTCAGCATCGCGGACACCTACCTGTCGTCTCGTCACGCGAGAGTGGCTAACGACAGCGGCGATCTCTCCATTGAGGACCTCGGCTCGACGAATGGCACTTACGTCAACCAGGAGCTCGTCAACGGACGAGTCCACCTTGAGCGCGGCGACATCGTGCAGGTGGGTGGCATCTTGTTCGAGGTGGTTCGTTGACGCGTTGGCGTTACGCCGCGGCAACCGATACCGGACTGGTGCGTCAATCGAATCAGGACGCGATCTTCGTCGACGATCGTCTGGCGATGGTGGCCGACGGTATGGGGGGCCACGCGGCGGGCGAGGTGGCCTCGGGGATGGCCATCGACCTGATCAGGGACGGTTTCGAAGAGCGACCGACCGTGGAGGGACTCTACACTGCGATCAACGGCGCCAATCTGGCGGTGCTGAGGAACGCCCGTGAGATCCCTTCGCGCTTTGGCATGGGTACGACGGTAATCGCCATTGGCCTCACGGTCGACGGCGACGGCGTCACGACGCCGACGCTGTTCCACGTTGGCGACTCACGCGCGTACCAGTTGCGCGACGGTGCGCTGCGCCAATTGAGCGACGACCACAGCGTCGCCGAGGAGTGGGTCCGGATGGGTCGCCTGACCTCCGAGGAAGCGGCCGTCCACCCCCGGCGACACCAGTTGACGCGCGGGGTCGGTGTCGAGGACACCATCGCCATCGACGTCCTCTCCCTGGACGCCGAGCCCGGCGACCGGATCCTGCTCTGCAGTGATGGGCTGTCCAACGAACTTGACAACGACACGTTGGCCCAACTTTGCAGCGCCCCCTTCACCCTCGAGGAGTCGGTTGATCTGCTGATGTCCTCGGCTCGCGAGGCCGGCGGCCGCGACAACATCTCGGCGGTGCTACTCGAATTCGAAGAGGTGCACGTCGCCGCAGTGCCGATCAAGCGCACCGTGACTTCCAATGCTCCTCCAGTCGCGCCAAGCCCGAACGCGGCGCGGTCGAGGCCGCGCCGACGCATGCGGTTGACCTGGCGCGTCTGGGCGGCACTGGCGCTGCTCGCTAGCGTCGTCGTCGGCTTCTTCGTGGTGGTGCACTGGTACGCGTATTCGAGCTTCTACTTAGCCAACGACCACGGGACCATCGCGGTCTACCAGGGCCAGGCCAGTGGGGTCCTCTGGTACAAGCCGGTCAAGATCTCCGACACCCCCTACAAGGCGTCACAGTTGCGAGCAGCCGATCAACGGGCGCTCTCGGCGACGATCAGTGAGCCCTCCCTCGTCACCGCGCTGCACTGGGCCGACTACATTCACAGTCAGTTCTGTCACTACCATTCGTGTCGGACGGGCACCTCAACGACGACTACCTCGACCACGGTCCACTCGACCACGACGGTGCACGTGACAACCACGACCGCGAAGGGGGGCTAGCCAATGTCGCGTCGGCTCGGCATCCTCGCTACCATCATCCTCCTACTCTTCGGCGTAGTCGCCGTCCAGTCCGCGTCGATCCAGTTCTTCCGCGCCCCGGCGCTCAACGCGAGCCCCGACAACCCCCGAGTGAGCAACGCCTCGATTCAGTTCCCCCGCGGCGAGATCGTGGCCGCCGACGGCACGATCCTCGCCCAGTCAGTCGCCACGAAGGGCGGGATCTACCCGTACCGGCGCCAGTACCCGCTCGGTTCGCTCACCTCGGGGGTGGTGGGCTTCTCCGGCCCCTCGTACGGCGACTGGGCGCTCGAAGCGCAGTACGCCAACTACTTGTCGGCTCATCCCCAAGCCCCCCAAAGCTTCGCCCAGCTGCTCGCTCCGACGAGCGCAGCCAACAGCATCACCTTGACGATCCAGCCCGACCTGCAGCGGGTGGCCCGGGCCGCGCTAGCGGGACGCGACGGAGCCGTCGTCGTCCTCGACCCCCGGACGGGCGCCGTGTTGTCCATGTACTCGAATCCCACCTTCAATCCGGTGCCCCTGACGTCACCGTCCTTCGCGGTCGCCAAAGTGGCCTGGACGCTTGACAACAAGCAGAACTCGCACGGATTCCCACCGCTCGGACTGGTTGCCACCCAGCAGACCTTCCCACCGGGATCGAGCTTCAAGGTGATCACGACCGCGGCGGCCGTCACGGGTCGACCGGACCTCGTGACGAAGTCGTACCCCACCCTGGTCACGACCAAGCTCCCCGACACCAACAAGACGCTCTCCAACTTCGGCTTCGGCCATTGCGGAGGCAATATTGCGCAGATGCTGCCGCCGTCGTGCGACACGGGGTACGCACTCCTCGGTCTCGACCTCGGAGGCGACCTGCTGGCAGCGACGGCCGACTCGTTCGGCTACAACAAGATCCCTCCGCTCGACCTACCGGGGGTGGCGTCCAGTAATTTCCCGTCGGCGTCGTCCTTCACGTTCGACAAGCCGGGGTTGGCGTACTCGGCGATCGGCCAGAAGGACGTGCGCACCTCGGCGTTGCTGAACGCCCTCGTCGCGGCCGCCATCGCCCACTCCGGGGTCATGATGACCCCACACCTGCTCGACCACGTCACCGGGCCGGACGGCACGGTCGCCAAGCGCTACGCGCCCAAGGTGTGGCTGACACCGTTGACATCGAGCCAGGACCTCCAGATCGTGCCGCTGATGGTGAACGTCGTGAAGTACGGGACACTGTCGGGCGTCGGGTTCCCCGCGGCGGACAACGTGGCGGGCAAGACCGGCACCGCCCAGGTCGGCAACGCGGCGAAGAACACCGACGACTGGGTGATCGCCTTCGCGCCGGCGAATGCGCCGACCATCGCGGTCGCGGTGGTGCTGCCGTTCCAACCGATCAGCCAGGAGGGCGCCTCAACGGCCGGGCCGGTTGCCAAGTGCATGGTCGAAGGGGCGCTCGCTCTGCAGTTGGGTCAGCGCGCGTTCGGGACACCGACGACGTGCTCGGGCTGACGGGACCGAATCCCAATGGCCAGGGCGTAGGCTGAGCCAGGTATGGAGCCCGTCCACGACCCACGCCTGTATTCCGGTCGCTATCAGGTCACGCACCTGATCGCCCGGGGTGGAATGGCCATGGTGTACCGCGCTCAGGACCAGCTCCTGAACCGTCCCGTGGCGCTCAAGATCCTCTATCCCGCGTTGAGCGCGGACCCCTTGTTCGTCGAGCGCTTCCGTCGTGAGGCTCAGGCGGCCGCGAACCTCTCGCACCCGAATATCGTGCCGGTCTTCGACTGGGGCGAGGATCAGGGTACTTACTTCATCGTCATGGAGCTCATCGACGGCACCTCCCTCGCCGAGTTGCTGCGCGGCTCGCGCACGCTGAGCGCGAGTCGCTCAGCCCAGCTCGTCGCGCCGGTCGCCGCGGCACTCGGCTACGCGCACCGCAACGGAGTCGTGCACCGCGACGTGAAGCCCGGCAACATCCTGATCACGAGCGACGGCCAAGTTAAGGTCACCGACTTCGGCATCGCCCAGGCCGTGGCGAGCGAGGATCACTTGGCCGAAGCGGGGTCCGTCATGGGCACGGCGACGTACTTCTCACCCGAGCAGGCCGAGGGAGCCCCGGTCGACGGGCGAAGCGACGTGTACTCGCTCGGCGTCGTGCTCTACGAGATGATCGCCGGTCGCCCGCCGTTCATCGGCGACTCGCCGGTCGCCGTGTCGAGCCAGCACGTCCACGGCACGGTGGCGCCGCCGTCTCAGTTCAACGAGACGATCCCGGGCGATCTCGAGGCCATCGTCATGGAGGCCCTGGCGAAGTCGCCGGCGCAGCGCTACCAGTCGGCCGACGAACTGCGTGCCGATCTGCTGCGATTCACCGAAGGCCAGCCGGTGCGTGCCGCGGTCAACGACGTAGCCTTCTTCGGCCCCGACGCCACCCGCGCAGTTACGAGGGTCGCGGACGGCGACCGCACCCAGTCCGTGCCCATGATGACCGGCCCGCGCACCGACATCCGTCGACGCCGCGACACTCGTCCGGGCCTGATCGCCGCCGCCCTCGTGGTGCTCTTGGCCGGCGCGGCCGCAGCGTACTTTCTGACGATGAAGACAACGGTCACTCAGATGCCCGACGTCACCGGACAGCCGGTGTCGGCCGCCACCACGCAGCTGCACGCCGACGGACTGGTGATTGGCACCATCATTTCGGTGTCGTCGTCGACGCCGGCCAACAGCGTGGTGTCCACCAACCCCCTCGCCGGCGCAAAGATCCACCAGGGCGAAGTCGTGACGTTGAAGGTGAGCAAGGGCAAGGTCACCCTCCCCGTCACGATTCCCGACCTCACCGGCAAGACCATCAGCGTGGCGGAGAACACGTTGAATAATCTTCACTTGAACTTTCACGTCACCTTCACCGATGTCGTGCCGGCCGGCGGTGGCGCTCCGAACACCGTCGTGACTCAATCGCCCCTCGGTCTCTCGAAGGGCCAAACTGGCGACACGGTGCAGTTGACGGTGCTGGCCCAAACCGTCTCGTTCCCGATGCCCGACCTCTCCGGGGACACGCCACTGCAGGCGGCGTCGACGATTGGCCAGGACGGCCTCTCGCTCAGTTCCACCACGACCTCGCAGTGCTCGAACCTGATCCAGTCGGGACTCGTTGCTGCGACGTTGCCGGCGGCCGGATCATCCGTGAAGGCGGGCAGCCTCGTGCAGCTCGTCACTTCGTCGGGCTACTGCAACGTCTACGTGCCGAACGTCATCGGTCGCTACCAGCCGGGCGCGACGGCGGTCATGAAGGCCCAGGGGCTGGTGGCGGCGTTCAGCGCCGCCGACCCCAGCGTTTGCGCGCCGAGCCAGATCGGTCAGGTGGTGAACCAGAGCGTCTCGCCGGGGTCGCCGGCGCCGTACAACTCGACCATCGTCCTCTCGATCTGTCAGACCTCGAGCGGGACCACGACCAGTACGACGCTCGGCTAGCCCCGACCGCCATTAGGTAGCATCGAGTCCTATGGCCAAGTCCACCCCCCGGTCGAACCACCGTAAGACGGTGGGCCGCTACGTCTCACCCGAGTCGAGCGGACGGGTCACCGCGCGCAAGCCCCCCGGCGAGGACCACAGCCCCCGTTGGTACGGCTGGCTCATTGTCGACCTGCTCGCTGTGGGGATGTTGACCATCCTCCTGAACTACCTGGCCGTGCTACCCGGTTCGGTCTCGTCGTGGTACCTGGTCGTGGGCCTCTTCATCATGTTCAGCGGCTTCTATCTCGCGACCCGCTACAAGTAGCTCGGCTCACCGCAGGTCGTCGAGTACGAAGTCGTTCGCTTCGCCAATGCCTTCGGCGTTCGGTCGGTGCGTCCACACCCCCTGGCCGCCGGACCGATAGCCCGCCTCCACCATGCGTTGGTAGGCCAGGTGGCGTCCGGTGTTCACGCCCGCAATGACGACCCTCGCGCCCCGCTTCGCGGCCAACTCCTCGCATGACTCCCGCAGGACGTCGAAGTGCTCGGATGCGCGCACGCCCGGGTGCACCGCGGCGAATGTGACGCAGAGTTGCCGGGCGCCGGCCTCGGTGAGGCGCTATGGCACACCGCGAGACCCACGAGCCTCGAGCCGTCGAGCACGAGCACGGTGTCGCCGAGGTCCTGGGCGCAGACCGTGTGGACCTCGTGGCCCTCGTCGAGTCCGGGGTACACCGCGTCCGTGAGCTCGGCGCACTCGGTCAGGGCCATCGTCCGATGGATCTCGCTGAGGTCGCTGAACAGTTCGAGTTCGCGCGAGGCCACCGGCCCCACGTCCTTAGCCATGATCGCCGTCAGTTTGCGGGGCGAGAAGTCGAACCGCTGGTAAAGTCTGACGTTCTTGGCGGACTGGGCGAAGGTGAAAAGTCCCGCGAGGCGCACCAGCCATTCGTCGGACAGCGCGACGATCGGATGCATCAGTTGGTGCGCGATGCCCGGGTCCCAGAGGTCGGGTCGGACCGTGAGCGGTCCCAAGGAGCCGAAGCTGGCTCTGCGGGTGGCGAAGACGGAGCCCACGACGTCGCCCCCGTACGCGGCGACGAAGGCCCACGACGGCTCAGCTTCGTAACGTGGCCTCACGTACTGCGCCTCGCCGAACGCCGACGACGGGTTAGAGAGCCCGGAGAAAGTGCCGAACGACACGCGCATGACGTGGTCGGCCGACTCGACGTCGCCGGGCGCCATCGATTGGATGAGCACCCCATGGAAGCGTTTGCGGGTGACAATCGAGCTCGACGAGGACACGCCGGCCGTTGTAGCACCGCGTCAATCCGCGGGCCATATATTCCGGTTCCCTCGAGGGTGTCGGCGTCGCAAGACGACGCCGGACGGGTCAGTCCAGGCGCTCGATGATGGTCGCGTTGGCCAGCCCGCCGCCCTCGCACATGGTGAGCAGTCCGTAACGGCCGCCGGTGCGCTCGAGCTCATTCAACAGCGTCGCGCACAGCTTGGCGCCCGAGGCGCCGAGAGGGTGGCCCAGCGCGATGGCGCCGCCGTTGACGTTCACCTTCGAGAGGTCGGCCTGGTGCTCCATCTGCCAGGCCAGAATCACCGAGGCGAACGCCTCGTTGATCTCAATCAGGTCGATGTCGTCGAGGGTGAGGCCGGCCCTCTCCAGAACCTTCGTGGTCGCGGGGATCGGGCCGGTGAGCATCGTGACGGGATCGACACCGGCGAGGGCGAAGGTGTGGAACTTGGCGCGAGGCCGGTAGCCCAGCTCACGGGCCTTCTCCTCGCTCATGATCAGCACGGCCGAAGCGCCGTCGGTGATCTGGGAGGAGTTGCCGGCGGTGACCTTGCCGCCTTCCTTGTAAGCCGGCTTCAGGTTGGCGAGCGTCTCCACGGTCGAGTCGGGACGGATGCCCTCGTCGGCGGTCATCAGTTCGTCGGTCAGCTCCCCGTCATCACCGCGCACGTGAACCGCGATGAGTTCGGAATCGAATCGGCCCTCGGCGGTCGCTCGGGCGGCCCGGCGGTGGCTCTCGACCGAGTAAGCGTCGAGGTCCTCGCGGGTGATACCCCACTGGTCGGCGATCATCTCGGCGCCGATGCCCTGGTTCTTCAGGCCACCGACCGGTTCGTAGCGAGCCATCACGCGAGGACCGAAGGGAAAGCCGACGTCCTTGCCAATCGACGAGCCCATCGTGACTCGCGACATTACCTCGACTCCGGCGGCGACGACAACGTCGTAGGCGCCCGACATCACGCCCTGGGCGGCGAAGTGCAGGGCCTGCTGGGAGGAGCCGCACTGGCGGTCAATCGTGGTCGCGGGCACCGACTCGGGCCAGCCGGCGGCGAGCACCGCGTTCCGACCAACGTTGAAGGCCTGCTCACCGACCTGCGAGACGCAGCCCATGATGACGTCGTCGACGAGCGCCGGGTCGAGGTCGTTGCGACTCGCGATCGCCCTCAGGGCTTCGGACGCGAGGTCGACCGCGTGCCAGTTCTTCAACTTCCCGTTACGCTTGCCCCCCGGCGTGCGAACGGCATCCACGATGACCGCTACTGGCATGTGCGTCCCTCTCGTTCTCAGTGGGCCTGCGTCCACCGTGCGAATCCTAATGGGGCTAGGGGCTATCGTCACTTCCGTGGCGGCGCAACGCAAGGACATGGACCGGTGGCTCGGTGACGGGGGCATGGCCATCATCGGCGCGGTCGGGGGCGATTTCGACGCCTACGGCGTCGACGGCGAGGACCTCGGCTGGGTCTCCGGCCGATTCACGCCAAGTGAGCTGGCCTGCAACCCCCACGGGACCGTTCAGGCGGGCGTCCATTCGGTCCTGCTCGACGCCGCAATGAACTTCGCCATCAACGCCGCGCTGACCGGACGGGACCGCACCCAGGCGACGATCGAAATGACGACGGAGTTGCTGCGGCCGGCCGCGCTCGCATCGCGCTACACCGTTCGGGGCGAGGTGGTGCGCTTGACCCGCCAGATCGCCTACGCCGAGGCATCGATCTCAAGCGATGAGGGCAAACTCGTGAGCCGCGCCTCGGGCACGTTCCTCGTGCACCGAGAGGTGTCAGTTTAGATGTGGTCGGCCGGGATCTGGCCGAGACGGCCCGCCTGGTAGTCGTCGAAGGCCTGCTGGAGCTCGTCGCGGGTGTTCATCACGAAGGGGCCGTAGGCGGCGACGGGTTCGCGGATCGGTTCGCCTCCGAGGACCAGCACCTCGAAGGCCTGCGTGCGCGAGTCCTGGGACTGGTCGGCCGACAAGACGAGGAAGTCGCCGTCGACGTGAACGGCCATCTGACCTTCGCCGATCGGCTGGCGGTCGAGGCCGACCGCGCCCTGGCCGGCTAGGACGTAAGTGAGCGCGTTGTACCGGGGGTTCCAAGGCAGGGTCAGCTGACCTCCCGGTAGCAGCGACACGTGCACGAGCGAGATCGGAGTGTGCGTCGAGCCTGGTCCGCTCGACTCGCCGAGCGAGCCGGCGATGATTCGCACGATGGCGTCGCCGCTCTCGTTCGTGAGGAGCGAGACCGACGTGGCCTCGATGTCCTGGTAGCGGGGCTTGGTCATCTTCAGGCGCGCCGGCAGATTGACCCAGAGCTGGACCCCGTGAAAGAGGCCGCCCGAGTCGATCAGCGCGTCCGGCGGGCGCTCGATGTGCAAGATGCCCGCGCCGGCGGTCATCCACTGAGTCGCTCCGTTCTGGATAGTCCCACCGCCACCGATCGAGTCCTGGTGCAGGAAGGTCCCCTCGATCATGTAGGTGACGGTCTCGAATCCGCGGTGCGGGTGCCAGGGCGTGCCCTTGGGCTCGCCGGGGCCGTAGTCGACCTCTCCCATCTGGTCCATGTGCACGAAGGGGTCGAGATCGGTGAGTTCGATCCCGGCGAAAGCTCGTCGGACGGGGAAGCCCTCGCCCTCGAGTCCACGGGGCGCGGTCGTGACCGACTTCACGCGCCGCGCGCGGTCCGTCGCGAGCGGCCTCACGGCCCGGGGTAGTTCGAGTGGGTTCTCCACGGTAATTGCGGGCATCCGAACATGATAATGACGAAGAGCACCAAGTTGACGGCTCGCGGCGCCGCGGTCACTGAGCACTCAGGGCTGGCGGACCGGCACGTGCTCGAGGAACTTGGACGGGTCTATGGCGATGAAGAGCGCCGAGGCGCTTGCTACGACCGTGTCGCCGGACGTGACCCGCGCCTCGACGTAGTACTTGCGGCCGTGGTGACTCACGAGCCGGGCTCGAGCGACAACGGGCTCATCCACCGGCACCGGCGCCTCGAACTTGATGTCGAGCTGCGCGGTGAAGGCGAGGACGCCGCCGATCGCGTTCACGAGGCCCATCGTCTCGTCGATCAGTGCCGCGACGACGCCGCCGTGAGCACGACCGGGTGCGCCCTCGAAGGCCTTGCCGAGGGTCACCTCCATCACCGCGTCGTCGCCGTCGCGCCACAGCAGTGCCCCGAGTCCCATGGGATTGGCGCCACCCGAGACGATCGAGTCGGAGAACAACTGATGCTTCACTACGGCGTCGGCCTCGGGGACCACCATCTTGAAGTTCGCCAGTCCCTCGGGCGAGATCGCTCGAGGGCGCAGGTCCGCGGCGCCGACGACATCGAGGAGCTCGTCGAGTCTCCTCACGATCTCCTCGAACTGTCCGTCGTTGAGGTCTCGGGCTACGAAGTCGTGGCCCAACGCGCGCAACTTCGAAGCCGCCTCCAGCCGCAGATCCTGGTTGGCCACTAGGTCCCTACGTAGTAGCGGTCCGCCACCGCGAGTGCCCGGTCCAGACGGGCGAGGCCCTCGTGGGCCTCGTCGTCGCTGATATTGCACGGCGGCACGACGTGGATGCGGTGGTAGTTCATGAAGGTGAGCAGCCCCTCGGCCCGAGCGGCGGCGGCGATCTCAGTCATCGCTGGCGACGTCCCCCCGTAAGGGGCGAGCGGCTCTCTCGTGGCACGGTCGGTCACCAGGTCGAGTGCGAAGAATACGCCGAGGCCGCGAACCTCGCCAATGATGCGGTGCTTGGTCGCCAGCTCCTCGAGGCCGGGTCGCAGAACCTCGTCGCCTATGCGCTGGGCGTTCTCCACGATGTGCTCCTCCTCCATTGCGGTGATGGTGGCGACGGCGGCGGCGCAGGCGAGCGGGTGGCCCGAGTAGGTGAGACCGCCCGGGTAGACGCGGTCGTTGAAGGCGGCACTCAAGCGCTCGTTCAGGATCACACCGCCGAGCGGAACGTAGCCCGAGTTCACGCCCTTGGCGAAGGCGACGAGGTCGGGCTTCACGTCGTGCTGCTGGAACGCGAACCACGAGCCGGCGCGCCCGAAGCCGCACATCACCTCGTCGGCGATGTAGACGATGCCGTAGCGGTCGCACAGCTCTCGCACGCCCCTTAGGAAGCCCTCCGGCGGGACCATGATGCCGGCAGTGCCCGGAATCGTCTCGAGGATGATCGCGGCGATCCCGGTCGGACCCTCGAACTGGATCGTGTTCTCGAGGTTGGCGAGGGCCCGCTGGCACTCCTCGGCCTCGGACGAGGCTCCGAACGCGCTGCGGTAGAGGAAGGGTCCGAAGAAGTGGACCACGCCGGCGGAGCCGTTGTCGCTGGGCCATCGGCGCGGGTCGCCGGTCAGGTTCATCGACGTCGAGGTCGCCCCGTGGTAGCTGCGGTAGGCCGACAGGACCTTGTGGCGTCCCGTGTGCAGGCGGGCCATTCGCACGGCGTGCTCGACGGCTTCGGTACCGCCGTTGGTGAAGAATACCTTGGCCGCCCCCTCGAAAGCGTGGTCGAGGATCATCTCGGCGGCCCGGTAGCGCGCGACGTAGCCGTGCTGGGGGGCGATCGTGCACAGGGTCGCGGCCTGTTCTTGGATCGCCCGTACGACCGCGGGGTGCTGGTGGCCGATGTTGGTGTTGACCAGCTGAGAAGAGAAGTCGAGGTAGGTCGCGCCGTCCTCGTCGGTGACGTAGACGCCGTGGCTGTCCTTGACCATCAAGGGGCTGATGGTCGACTGGGCCGACCACGAGTGGAAGACCGAGGCCCTTTCTCGTTCGGCGCTCGTCAGTGCGGTTCGGTCAGTTGCCATGGCAGGTTCCTTTGGTCGCTTCCAACGACGGTAACGCAAGAAGCGTGAGGTGCCGTGGGCGAGACCGCGCCGTCCCTCGGGCCCGCAGGTTAGTGGACGTCCGTCGACCCGTCCCAGGCCGCCATCTCGGAGGCGAAAGTGTCGAGTCCCATCGGTCCAAGGGCGAGCGCGTCGGCGTGGAACGCCTTCAGGCTGAAGCGGTCGCCAAGTCGACCCCTGGCCTCCTCGCGGGCCTCGAGCCAGACTCGCTCACCGACCTTGTACGAGATTGCTTGGGCCGGGTTCCCGAGGTAGCGATCGACTTCGGAGACCGACATCGCGTGGCTTTGCAGCGCCCACTCTTCAACGAGCGCCACCGCCATGGCCGGGGTCCACTTCACCCCCGAGCAGTCCCCGAGGGCGCCCAGGACGCCGAGGTCCCCGGGAGCTTCGAGTCCGAGGTGCAGTCCGATGTCCACGACGACCCGCGCCGCGCGCATGGCCTGGCAGGCGAGGTACCCGAGCTCGTCGGCCGGATCCGAGAAGTACCCGAGCTCGTCCATGAGTCGCTCGGCGTAGAGCGCCCAACCCTCTCCGTAGCCACTGGTCCAGCCGGCCAGTCGGTGGAAGCGAGTCTGGCGATCGGCTGCCAACAGCGCGATGCCGTTCTGTAGATGGTGGCCCGGGACCGACTCGTGGTACCAGACGGTGGCCTCGCGCCACCACGAGAACGACGTGCGTCCGAGGGTCGGATACCAGGTAGTTCCCGGTCGGCTGAGGTCCTCGCTGGGTTCGATATAGAAGGGTGCCGCGGCCGAGCCTTCCGGAGCCAGTCGCGCGTCGCAGAAGGCGATCCGCTCGTCAATGTCGAAGTGGACGCCGTTCAGCTCGGTGACGGTGGCCGCTGTGAAGGACCGCAACTTCTCGAGTAGCACGTCGGCGCCGACAATGGTGCGCGCGGGATCGTTGTCCAAATGCTCGGCCACCGCGACGAGGCTCGACGCGCCGGGCAGAAGCACTGCGGCGAGGCGCCACATCCGGTCCTTAATCCGGCAAAGGTCCTGGTACCCCCATTCGTAGGTCTCTTGAAGGTCCAGCGTCGCTCCGGTGTAGTACCTAGACCAGCGCAGGTAGCGCTCAATGCCGGAGCCTTCCGGGGCGCTCGACTGCGGCGCTAACTCGGTACGCAGCCACTCGGCCAACTCGCCGCAGGCCCCTTCGGCGTCATTGGCCGCCGCTACGAGCCCCGATGAACCGACATCGATCGACGCGGACTGTGCGACCCTGCGAACCAGCAGAGTCCAACCGCCGTCGGCGTGGGCCGACGCCTGATCGGCCACACCGAGGATCTGGCGAACGGCCGGCAGTTGACCAGCCGCTGCCACGTCGACGAGCGCCTGGCGCCATGATTTTAGCGCGGGACGGACCTCCAAGAGACGGAGTCGAATGACCTCGGCGTCCTCGGGCATCTCCATTTTCATCAACTCAAAGACCTGGCGAACCGACGCGAGCGGTGACGACAGGACCGAGAAGGTGCGGCGAACGTCGCCCCATGCCAACAGGTCGTGGTGCACACTCAGGCGCTCCCGTATCACCTCACGCGCGACGCGCTCGACGTCGCTAGAGACGGGGATCGCGTCGAGGCTCCGCAACTCTGCGGCGGTCTCCGCCTCCTCGAGTGCCAATTGCTCGGACGAGAAGTCCGGCAGCAGATGGTCGTAGTCGGCAATACCGGCCTGAGTGGCGAGAAGGGGGTCGCGCTGGGCCAGGCGCCCGACGAGTTCGTCGGCGAATAGGAAAATCGGGGACTCTGAGACGGGTGTGGTCATCGGCGACTTCTCCTCAATGGGGCTCTCGAAGATTCTACGGATTGGCTCGTTGGCAACGCTTCGCAAGACCAGGCGCTCTACTGGTCCTCGATCACGACGGGTGTTCCAGACCTTTTGGCGCGCTTCACCGTCTTCTCCGCCCTGGCACGCGCAGCTTCGACGTCACAATCGATGATGTCGGTGACCCCGGCAGAGAAGGTGATCGGACGGCCGGACACCACCAATTCCGATCGACAGTGGCCGAGTACTTTTTGGAGAGAGTCAACGAGTTGTTGAGCTGTCGACAGCGGAGCAAATTCCAGATACTCGTCAGCTCCCCAGCGCGCCACGTACTCGTGTCCGAATTGCTCGCTCAACTGAGCGGCCACGCCGCAGAGAGCCTTGTCGCCGTCCTCCCAGGATTCGTCCAGATCGTTGAGTGACCCTAGGTCGTCGAGGTCGACGAAGGCGAGCGCCGAGTGGGGAATCATGTCTGACGTTCGCTCTTTATCCCGCGTCGGTTCAATAGGCCCGTAAGCGGATCCCTCATGGCAAGTTCCCGGAAGCGCTGCATGTCCGATCGCAGATTCTCGTTATCGCCCAGGACGGCCGCGACGCCAGCAAATGCTCGTTCGGTCGCCTCGAGTTGACGTCTCATTTCCCGAGTTCGGTCCATGATCAAGTGGCGTTCGAATCGCCACTAGGGATTCCGACCATCTCTTGGTGGTTCCGATAGTCGGTTGATGTGAAAGCCGCGGTTTATGGACTGCCCCGACAGTTCGAAGGGGTGAAAGAGGTCAATATTGATCTTGGCTTTTCACCGCGAGGCGGTCTCGAATCCCACGTGGTCCACGAGCACGGCGAACCTTCCCTCTCCCACGCGAGCGACGACCTGGGCGAGCCCGCTCGACTTGAGTCGCCTCGATATCTGGCACAGCAAATCGTTGTGCGTCTCAGAACCGAGTTGGCGGTCGTACTTGGAGAGGTCACCTATGTCCACCAGGGCAATTGTGAAAGTGACCGAGTCATCTGACTTGGCCCGCTCGCGCCTAGCGTCAAGCTCGCGTTGGAATGTTCCTGTTCGCGCCAGTCCGGTCAGGGGATCTCGGTCATCCATGTGCGCTCCTGCCACTATATGGAGCGGTCAGTATCGCGTCGCGAGATGTCGAGACACCGACGCGATCGGCGAACCTTCTCGATGACTCGGTGGTTGTCGGATTGCCTGCCTAGTTTGATGCAGCGGGCGCAATGGGTTCGAGTTCGTGGGAAGACACGTAGCCCTAGTGCGCGTTTCGCAAACAGGACAATTCGGCCCAGGGACCTGATACCGCGACGCCCTTACCTTGAGTCCATCGACAGGACTTCGTCTACCCGACGATCACCAGAGCGGTCGAGGTGGTGCCGGCGTCCACATTGAAGTCCGAAAGTAGGTGCGGAGCCATTGCTCATCCGTCAGAAGGCGTCGATGCCAGAGGCCCCACCTCGCGCGGTTGGTCTACCTTCAACGGCGCGGTGTTGACTCATCGACACGTCCCGGGAATCGGGTGGCTACGACTTGTCTTGGTCCGCGCCCGGATCGGGCGCAGGAACTTTGAATGTGTGGCGGTCCACTTCCCTCAAAATCGGCGAAGGCTTGGTGGCCTTGGACTTCTTGGGCTTCTTGGCTTCTCGCCCTTGAGGACTTTTCATATCCCAATCCTACGCCCAAGGTAGGAGATTCGGACTTCAAGGTGCGCGCCACCGCAGCGAAAGCGGATTGCTGGGCCCAATAGAACTGTTCCGATTGACTCCGCCGTCCATCTTTCCCTCGCGACATTCGCGGCGGATGACTATCGCTGCCTCAATGCACACTTTGATATGACCCTGAAGCAGATGCTGCACGACGGGGAAGGGAGGCGAAAAGCAGGGGCTGCTGAAGGTTCCGTTTCAGTGGGCAGGCCAAAAAGACAACAAAACCCAGTGCAGGTCAAAGTTTCTACAGTTCCCAGGCCGAATCAGATAGGCGACCCGGTACGAGCGAGGAGTGCAGCAATAAGGCCGCCGATGCTCTCTGGTCCCAGCACGGTGACTCGCAGCATTTTCATAAAGGGACTCCCAGAGTTTCCTGATTCAACCACAAGAACGATATCAATGTGGAGAGCGTCAACTGGCGGCTTCAAGTGTCAGCGTAACGAACTCTGCATCTTCGCCGAGCACAAGTCGTGCCACCCCATGCGCTCTGGTTGGGTTCGAAATGAGTTGTTTGCGCGGAGAAGCAATCTGAAAGTCACTATGACTCGCGAATTTTCCAGAAGCTGTTCTTCTTGGCGATCTGGCCGTCGTCGTCGAACGTCCAGATGTCACAGCCGCGGACTTCGATGGCGACGCCCTCAACCGTCGTTCCACTAATCGTCCACTCTGAGAGACCGCGTCTTCCGCAGGTGAAGTGGTCGGCATCGCCATAGTGCACGTCGGGGATTCCTTCGAATCGCGCGGCTAAGCCCCGACGCACCTCCTCCATTCCGACAAAGCGGCGCCCCCACCTATCCGGTCCTCGTGGAGAGTCGAAGACAATCTCTTCGGAGAAAAAAGACATGATCTTGTCAAGGTCGTGTTGGTTGAATGCATCTAGCACAACCTGGAGAACCTCGACTTTGCGATCGGCCACGTTGTCTCCCTAACTTGAACCGCAATCATTACAGCGTAACGATGCGAACTTCATTTGTCCTCCGTCCTCCTTCCCGTTCTCCGGTGGACGGCGCGGCGCGGCGGGGCGCGTTGTGGTTTGTGCGGTCTTGTTCCCTTGGCCCCTCACTCCCCCAGTAACTCGAGGCCATCATCGGTGACGAGGGCCTTCAGGACCAGGCGACGAGGTACTTCATGGATAACGCCCTGCGAGAAGGCGCCGTGCCGGTGGCCGGCCCGGCGCTGTCGGGCCTGTTGCGGCCCGTTTCGCGCTTTGAGCCCGACGACGCCTACGGCGAGACCCAGGCCCGGGTTCTGGCGAGGCTGGCCGCCTTCCTCGAGCGATTCACGGGTCTTGGTTCTGGCGGCTAGGCGGCTGGATTGTCTCCAAGGGCGCCGCTGCGTCACCGAACTGGCTGCCAGAGCTCGGAGAGGTGTGGCCCAAGAAAAATTGGGCCGTGGCGGAACTGATTCTCCGCTTTTATCAGGGATTTGGTTAGTCCATACCTTTGTCCAAATGGTTTGGCCTTCTTTGTCCAAATCCCCCGTGGTGGGGCTAGTAAGAATCGAACTTACGACCTCGTCATTATCAGTGACGCGCTCTAACCGACTGAGCTATAGCCCCGCAGGGGTACCAATCTACA
>JAYVZV010000038.1:0-5614 GCA_043782995.1 Acidimicrobiales bacterium
AAAAGAGAAGGGACTGTTCGTTCGAGCAGAGTTACTCCGTCGCCCCGGGGCTCGCGTTCGGCACCGATCCCGGCTTTTCCGGTCACTGCTCCGTTCGCAGTCCCCGGTTCGACTCGCGCTTTCGTTGCGACCAGGAAGATTGCACGAACGGTCTCAACTGATCTATCTCGGCGCGACGAGGGGAGTGATGATGATCCGTCACCAAAGGCGGTGACAACTTCTGAACAATTCAATGTCGCCACCATGGACCTCGTGGACGCGGCGCCCTAGTCTCGCGAAATGACCAGCGCCGATCGACTCGAGATCGCGCGCCTGGTGCATCGATTCGGCTTCGGGCCCCGACCGGGCCAGTACCTCGACCTCGTCCACGGCGGCGTCGCGCGCGCCCGCCGTGACGTACTTCAGTCCGGTCGCGACGTCGGGCTCGCCGCGGTGGCCGACCCCCACATCACTGACCTCGGTCCCGCGCCGTCGGATCCCGCGGCGAGCCAGGCCTACTGGCAGAGCGTGTGGGACCAGTACATGAGCCTGGCGACGTGGTGGCTCGACCGCATGGTGCTGGCCGACCACCCCTTCGTCGAACGCATGACGTGGTTCTGGCACGGGCACTGGGCGACGTCGATCGGGAAGGTGGGGTACGCGCTTCCGATGAAGATCCAGAACGAGACGCTGCGCGCCCGCGCGCTCGGGAACTTCACGGACATGTCGCGCGCGATGGTCCTCGACGGGGCCTTGATCTACTGGCTGGACGGCGAGGTGAACGTGGTCGGCGCCCCGAACGAGAACCTGGGACGGGAGTTCATGGAGCTCTTCACCCTGGGAGTCGGCAACTACACCGAGGGTGATGTGAAGGCGGCCGCCCGAAGTTTCACCGGCTACCAGGTGGGCGAAACCAGTGGTCAGGTCTCATTCGACTCCGCCAGTCACGACAGCTCACCGGTTCGACTGCTCGGCACCACGAGGTCCTTCGATGCGACCTCGCTGAGTGACTACGTGGTCGGACACGACGCGACCGCGACCCACATCACGAATCGTCTCTGGTTTCGTTTCGTCTCGACGACCGTTCCCGCGCCTCGTTCGCTGGTTAAGAGATTCGCCCAGCGCAACATTGCTTCACTGGTCCACGCTATCGCCGTCGACTCGGCGATGCGCCGACCCGGTCTGTCACAGGTGAAGTCTCCCGTCGAGTGGTTCGTCTCGGCCTGTCGAGCGCTAGGCGTCACGCCGTCGCACCTGGACTCGGGCGACCTTCAGTGGCTCCTGGGGCAGATGGGACAGTTCCCCTTCGACCCACCGAGCGTCGGCGGCTGGCCCTTCGACGAGGCCTGGCTCACGGCGTCGTCGGCCCAGTACCGATTCAACCTCGCCGACCTCCTCGTTCAGCACGGCAGTGTCGCCCCGCTCGGCAACACTCCTTCGACGATGGTCCAGGCGGCCGCTGACTGGTTGGGCGTCGCGCAGTGGAGCGAACGGACTGCGCGGTCTCTGCGCGCGGCGGTGTCGGACCGGCGACAACTCGCGACCTTGGCGCTATGCGCCCCCGAGTTCGTGGTGAGCGTCTAGCGATGACCGACTTTTCGCGTCGCCGATTCCTCCAGTACGTCGGCTCGAGCACGTTCTCCACCTTGGCGGCGACGCTCACCTTCGACGACGTGGCCCGGGCGGCGACCGCGACGCCGATGGCACCCGGCACCCCCATCCTCGTTCTGGTCACCCTCTACGGAGGCAACGACGGGCTCAACACCGTGGTGCCCTATCTCGACTCGGTGTACCAGTCGTCGCGACCGGGGATCTCGCTCTCGGGCGCCGACGTGCTGCCGCTGACGAACGGACTGGCGCTCAATGGGACGATGACGGGCTTCAAGTCGCTCTGGGATCAGGGCAATCTCGCGATCGTGCTTGGCGCGAGTTACCCGCAGCCGAGCTACTCGCACTTCACGTCCATGGCGATATGGCAGACGGCTTCGCCCGCCGAGCCGACGACGAGCGGTTGGATCGGCCGATGGCTTGACACTCAGAGCCACAATCCCTTCACCGCGATCGGGATTGGCGACGTGCTGACGCCACTGCTCGCGGGCAACCGGCGAGTCGGCTCGGTGCTCCCTCTGTGGGGCCTCGACGTGCCGAGCGGTACCTATGGAGAGAGGGCCCAGTTGCTCGGTCGTCCCTCTCTTCGCGACACGGGCCTCTCAGCCCTGGCCGCCGAATCGATCGGTGACCTCTTCGCGCTCTCCTCGAGCGTCAGCCCGGTGCTGGCCACCGCCCCCCCGAGCGGTCTCTCGGACCTCGCCCAACAACTCGACGTCGTGGCGAACCTGATTGCGGCCAACGTGCCCACGCGCGTCTACTCGGTGACCCTCGACGGATTCGACACCCACGCCGACGAGTTGGCCGCACAGGGCGCCCTGGTCGGTTCGGTGTCCGACGCTATCGCTGCGTTCCTCGCTCGCGTGGGTGCCACGTCGCGCGCGAACGATGTCGTCGTGATGGCCTACTCGGAGTTCGGACGGCGCGTCGAAGCCAATGACTCGCAAGGGACCGATCACGGCACGGCCGGTCCCGTGTTCGTCGCCGGACACCGGGTCGCCGGCGGCTTCTTCGGCGAGCAGCCGTCGCTCAGCAACCTGGTGGACGGCGATCTCGCGGTCACGACGGACTTCCGCGACGTTTACGCCTCGATGCTCACCGACGTGCTGGGCGCTGATCCTCAGCAGATTATGCCGGGCTGGACGAGCAAGTTGAACCTCATCGTGCCGGGCTGAGCGGTCTTAGGCCCGGGCCCTTTCGACGAGGGCGTTGATCGTCCCCACCATCTCCTGGGCGCTCGCGCCGGGTCCGAAGACCGCGGCAACGCCGGCGGCCGTCATGTCGTCGAGATCGTTGTGGGGCACTATTCCGCCGACCACCACTGGAATGTCCGAACCCTTGGCTCGCAGGGCCTCGACCACCAGTGGCGCCAACGTGAGGTGGGCGCCCGACAGCATCGAGAGTCCGACAACGTCGACGTCCTCTTGGATTGCGGCGTTGGCCACGGTCTCGGGTGTCTGGAACAGTCCGGTGTAAACGACCTCCATGCCGGCGTCGCGCAGCAGCCGGGCGACGACCTTGATGCCCCGGTCGTGACCGTCGAGGCCGACCTTGGCGACGAGGACGCGGATGGTCACAGCGTCGGGACCTCCACGTGGCGGCCGAAGACGCTCTCCATCGCCCTCATCATCTCGCCGACCGTGACGTAGGCGCGCGACGCACCGATCAGCGCCGGCATCAGGTTGACCTCCGGGTCCACCGCGTCCTTGGTCAGCCGCTCGATCGCGGCGCGCACGGCGTCGTCGTCACGGTGGGATCGCACGTCGCCTAGACGGGCGATCTGGCGCTGTTCGTCGACGCTGGTGATTCGCAGGATCTCGAGGTCGGCGTCGTCGTTGCCCTCGGTGAAGTCGTTGACCCCGACCACGACGCGGCGACCCTCGTTGAAGGACCGCTCGAGCTGGTAGGCCGAGTCGGCGATGCGGCCCTGGAACCAGTTCTCCTCGATGCCCTTGATGCAGCCCTCGAGCATTGACCCCTCGCCGAACTCCAGGACCTGGGCGAAGATCTCCTCGGCCTGGCGCTCCATCTCGTCCGTCAGCTCCTCGACAAACCACGATCCGCCGAGGGGGTCGGCGACGTGCACGACGTTGGTCTCGTGGGCGATGATCTGCTGGGTGCGCAGCGCGATGCGCGCGGCCTTCTCGCTCGGCAGGGCCAGCGCCTCGTCCATTGAGTTGGTGTGAAGCGACTGGGTGCCCCCGAGCACGCCGGCCAGCGCCTCGATGGCGGTACGCGCAATGTTGATCTCGGGCTGCTGGGCCGTGAGTGAGACCCCCGCCGTCTGGGTGTGGAAGCGTAACTTCCAGGAGAGCTCGTCGGAGGCACCGTAGTGATCGCGCGTCCACTTCGCCCACAGCCGACGGGCCGCGCGGTACTTGGCAATCTCCTCAAAGAAGTCAATGTGGGCGTTGAAGAAGAACGACAGCCGGGGCGCCACGTCGTCGACCGAGAGGCCGGCTTGGCGAGCGAGTTCGACGTAGGCGAAGCCGTTGGCGAGCGTGAAGGCCAGCTCCTCGGCCGCGGTCGATCCGGCCTCACGGATGTGATATCCCGACACCGAGATGGAGTTCCACTTGGGCATCTCGGCCGCGGTGAAGGCAATGGTGTCGCGCACGAGGCGCATGGACTGGCGAGGCGGGAATACGAACTCCTTCTGGGCCTGGTACTCCTTCAGGATGTCGTTTTGCAGGGTGCCGCCCAGCTGCGCCCGGGGCACGCCGACCTCCTCCGCCTGGGCGACGAAGAGTGCCAGCATCACCGCCGCCGGCGAGTTGATGGTCATGCTCGTCGTAATTGACCCAAGGTCGATGCCGGCGAAGAGGTCGCGCATGTCGGCCAGACTGTCGATGGCCACGCCGCAGCGTCCCACCTCGCCCAGCGCCATGGGGTCGTCGGAGTCGAGGCCGAGCAGGGTCGGCATGTCGAAGGCCGTCGACAGTCCCGTGCCGCCCGAGTTGATGATCTCCTTGAAGCGCAGGTTGGTGTCGAGCGCCGTGCCGAAGCCCGCGAACATGCGCATCGTCCACAGTCGCGAGCGATACATGCTCGCGTGGACCCCGCGGGTGTAGGGGTACTGGCCGGGGAACTCCCCGTCGCCGGGCCCGTAAACCGGTTCGAGGGGGATCCCCGACATCGTCGCGAAGTCAGCGTCGCGCTTGGGCGAGGCGTCGAAGGCCTCGATCCACTCTTCGTACGAACCCCGTGGGGACATTGGCACACCTCTTGACGTCTGGTCCTGTCTGGAGCATAGGTTGACGTCGCCGCGACGTCCCCTCCGCCGGTATTGCCTCGGTTCGCTCAAATCGTGCGAACCTGAGCCGACGTGGGCGATGCTGACGGGGTGGCTTCGCGGCCAGTACCATCGCTGGTCTGACGTGACGGCGTGACGGGGGTCAATCCATGGAGAATGCACGAACCGAGGAGTCGGACTGCGTCGAGCGAAGTGCACGTCGAAGTGGGCCCATCGTTAGCCCGGGAACGGCCGTTCGATGAGGATTCTCGTTACGGGGGCGGCCGGATTCATCGGTTCGACGACGGCCGAGTTGCTGCTCTCCCAGGGTCACGACGTGGTGGGACTTGACAATCTGGTCTCAGGACGCCGGGACAACGTGCCCCGGCGCGCCGAATTCGTCGAGGGCGACTGCGGCGACGCCGATCTCGTACGCTCGTTGGGGTCCTTCGACGCCTGCGTCCACTTTGCCGCTCGCATCGAGCCGGGCGAGTCGATGAAGTTCCCCGAGCGCTTCTTCGCCAACAATGTCGCGTCGACCTTCCGGCTGGTCGAGACGCTCGTGGAGACGGGAATCGAGCGATTCGTCTTCTCGTCGTCGTGCGCCGTCTACGGCGACCAGGTCGAGATGCCCATCGATGAGGACCGCCCCCCTCGACCCCACAGCCCCTACGGCCAGTCCAAGTTAATGGTCGAGCAGGGGCTTCAATGGATGGTCGAGCTCGGACGACTCCGCGCGGCCTCGCTGCGCTACTTCAACGCGGCGGGCGGCACCCTCGCTCACGCGGAGCGTCA
>JAYVZV010000039.1:0-47606 GCA_043782995.1 Acidimicrobiales bacterium
AGCGCCGTCCTCGACGCGCTCGCGGCGGACGCGGAAATCATCTACGTCAACGATGGCAGCAGTGATACGACTTTGTCGCTCCTCGGCGCACTGCGCGAGTCCGACCCGCGCGTGGCGCTCATCGACCTGCAGTACCACGACATCAGCCGTGATCGCGGTCTCTACTACAAGCTGCAGAACCGCGGGCTCGTCGAGCGCATGTGCACGGACGCGGACATCGAGACCGCTATCGAGACCCCGCCGCAGACCACGCGAGCGCGCCTGCGCGGTGAGTTCATCCGCAAGGCCAAGGAGCGAAAGCGCGACTACACCGTCGACTGGGTGCACCTCAAGCTCAACGACGAGATGCAGCGAACGGTTCTGTTGAAGGATCCCTTCAAGAGCACCGACGAACGCTTCCAGAAGCTCCTCGCCTCGCTCGAGCGCCACGGATGACCCGACTATCCTTGCGACGTGCCTGAAGAAGCTCCCGCCGAGCCCATCGTCGTCGATACGCCCGACTTGGAGCACCACGAGGTTCCCTTGCCCGCTCCTCGTCGGCGCCACCGTCGCGTCATCCTCGAGTGGGTAATCATCGTCGCCGCCGCGGTGCTCGTCTCATTCGTCATGCGCACCTACGCCTTCCAGACCTTCTACATTCCCTCAGCCTCGATGCTCCCGACTCTCCAGGTCGGCGATCGCATCATCGTGTCGAAGTTGAGCGTCAACTTTGGCACAATCAACCGTGGCGACATCGTCGTCTTTAAGGCGCCGCCGGCTGAGAACTGCGGCGAACCGGTCACCGACCTCGTGAAGCGCGTCATCGGGCTGCCCGGCGACCACCTCACCTCCAAGGGCAACACCATATTTATCAACGGCGTGGCCCTCGCCGAGAACTGGTCCCATAACGAACCGTTGGGCCAGTCGATCGGCCACGTCACGGTCCCCACCGGCAACTACTTCATGATGGGCGATAATCACAACGACTCGTGCGACAGCCGAATGTGGGGGACCGTGCCCCGCTCGGACATCATCGGCAAGGCCTTCCTCAGGATCTGGCCGGTCTCCCGACTCGGTTCCCTCTAACTCCGGCCCCTACAATGGGTTGGTGTTTAGTCTGAGTCCAATCAAGATCATGGTGATCGTGGCCGTGGTTCTGCTGCTCCTCGGACCCGACAAGCTGCCCGAAGTCGCCCACAAGTTAGGGTCGAGCTGGCGGGCGCTGAAGAGGATCCAAGAGCGCGTCGAGTCCGAAGTGCGCGAAGCGCTGCCCGACCTGCCCAGTTCCGGTGACATCGCTCGAATGGCCCGCAGCCCCGTGAACCTGCTCAACCAGTTGGCCCACCAAGTCGACGCCAAGGAGTCGGGTCCCGACTTAAGTAAGCCGTTCCACCTCGACGGTTCCGACCCATCGTCCGCCCCCTTGATTCGTCCGGCGACGCCCCGTTCCGCTCCCGACCACGCCACCCAACCGCCCGATCCGTCGCTGAACTAGGTCGAATGTCTCGCTTCCGCAAAGCCGCCTCCGGCATGACGCTGGCCGAACACCTCGCCGAGGCCCGTCAGCGCTTCCTCATCTCGGCCGCCACGTTGCTGGTCTTCGGGGTCGTGTCGTTTTTGATCTACCCGAGCATCTTGCACATCCTGCGACAGCCCTACTGCGCGGCCACACCACACCACTGCGTGTTCCTCGTCCAGAATCCGCTCGACGGACTCACCTTGCGGATCAAGGTCGGTTTCTTTGGCGGCCTGCTCTTCTCCTCACCGGTGCTGTTCTGGCAGGTGTGGCGATTCATCACCCCAGGGCTCCAGGCCAAGGAGCGCAAGTACGCTGTTCCCTTCGTCGCGGTCTCGATCCTGTTCTTCGCCTCGGGCGTAGCAGTCGCCTACTTCAGTTTCGGCCACGCCATCAAGTTCCTCCAAGCGATTGGGGGTAGCTCGCTGCTCACCGAGTACAACCCCAACCAGTACCTGACGCTGTTCCTCCTAATGATGTTCATTTTCGGTATCACCTTCGAGTTCCCCGTGGTGCTCGTTGCCCTACAGATGGCCGGGATCGTCAAGCCTCAGCAGCTCTTGCACGCGTGGCGCTACGCACTGATCGCCATCACCGTCGCCTCGGCGCTGATCACGCCCAGCGGCGACCCGCTCTCGATGTTGGCCTTGGCCCTGCCGCTCACCGCCTTTTACTTCCTCGCCATCGGGGTGGGCAAGCTGATGAGAAAGTGATCGGACCGGACTACCGCGACCGGTTCTTCGACAGTCTCGCCTTCGGTCTCGATCGATTCCAGGTCGAGGCCATCAACGCGATTGACGAGCACGTGAACGTCCTCGTGAGCGCCCCGACCGGGTCGGGTAAGACCCTCGTCGCCAACTACGCCATCGGACGGGTCCTCGAGCGAGGGAAGCGGGCCTTCTACACGACACCCCTGAAGGCCCTCTCGAACCAGAAGTACAACGAGCTAAGCGCTCTCTACGGACCCGACCGGGTGGGACTGTTGACCGGCGACACGTCGATCAACCGCAACGCCGACGTGATCGTGATGACCACCGAGGTGTTGCGTAACATGCTGCTCACCGAGTCGGTCCAGTTGATGACCCTCGGCCTCGTGGTCCTCGACGAGGTCCACTACCTCCAGGACCCCTTTCGCGGGGGGGTGTGGGAAGAGGTCATCATCCTCACACCATCGGCGGTGCGCTTCGTGGCGCTCTCGGCGACTATCGGCAACGCCGACTTCATCGGCCAGTGGTTCAGCGAGGTCCGCGGACCGACGGCCATCGTCGTCGAAGGCACCCGCCCGATCCAGTTGCACCACCACTTGGCCGTTGTGCGGCGTGGCCAGCCCGGGGCCGAGATCGTCGAACTGCTCGACGGTGCACGGCTCTCGGACGAGTCGCGACGAATCGACAACATGACCAAGGCCACCCGCAAGTTCCGCCCCGGTCCCAAGTGGAAGGGGCCCAAGACGAGCGCCCCCCCGCCGCCCTTTCGAGCCCCGCGGCGTAGTGAACTGCTGGCTGCCCTCGAGTACGAGGACCTATTGCCGGTCATTGTCTTCATCTTCTCCCGGGCTGCCTGCGATGACGCGATGCACCAGTGCCGACGCGACGGACTGTTGTTCACCACGCCCGAGGAGCGTGACGAGATCGAGCGGATCGCGCACGCAAGGCTGGCCGGATTCTCCGACGAGGATTTGCGAGCCCTCGAGTACGACGATTTCATCGACTGCCTCAGGCGGGGACTCTCCGCTCACCACGCCGGGATGGTGCCGGCGTTCCGCGAGATCGTCGAGGTCTGCTTTGAGATGAACCTGCTGGCCGTGGTCTTCGCCACCGAGACTCTCGCACTCGGCGTGAACATGCCCGCGCGCTCGGTCGCCCTCGAGAGGTTCTCCAAGTACTCCGACGCCGGGCGCAAGTTTCTCACCAGCGGCGAATACTCCCAGATGACCGGGCGGGCGGGACGGCGCGGCCTCGACGACGAGGGCCACGCCATCGTCTGCTTCGCCAACGAGGTGTCCCTGGCCGACGTCGGTCGCGTGGCGCTCGCGCCGCCGCCGGACCTGCACTCGTCGTTCCGACCGACTTACAACTTCACCGCGAATCTCATCAACCACTTCGAGTTCGAGACCGCTCTCGAAGTCGTACAGCGCTCCTACGCTCAATTCGAGACCGACCATCGGCCGACCGGCTCCAAGCGGCCCCTGGGCGACCAGATGGTGGCCCGCCACCACGTCCTCGAGGAGCTCGGCTACGCGGTTGGCTGGCGCCTCACCGGTAGCGGGCAACTGCTGCGCTCCATCTACCACGAGTGCGACCTGCTGATCGCCGAGTCGATCGACGCCGGGGTGTTCGGGGGTCTCGAGCCGGCCCAGCTCGCGGGACTCCTGTCGTGCTTCGTCTACGAGTCCAAGCGGGCGGCGCGCACGACCAACGTGGCGCGCCAGGTGACCACCAAGAAGAAGCGCACCTTCAACGACCGCCTCGGCCAGGAGCGACGGGGAAGCCTCAACGAACGGCTGGCCGAGATTACGATGATCGGCGCCACCATTCGTGAGGTCGAGGGCCGGTTCATGGTGCCCTCCGCGAAAGAGCCCGACGGCAAATTCGCCACCACCATCGCCGCGTGGGCGAGGGGGGCCTCGCTGGGCACCGTGCTCGACCTCGCCGACGTCGAGATCGGACAGACGTCGCCGGGTGACTTCGTGCGCAACGCCAAGCAAGTGGCCGACCTCTGTGAGCAATTGGCACGAATGAGCGACCGCACCGACGTCGCTGACGTCGCCGTCCTGGCCCGGGACGCGGTGCTGCGCAGCGTGGTGGCCGGCTCGTCCAGCGTCCACCCGTACGCCTGAATTCGCCCCTAATCTCGATACTCCATGCACACCTACGTCGCCGAAGAGTTCACTGACGCTGAGGTGGCCATCTTGCGCCGGTATTTCACGAACCTGGAAGGTCCGGTGTTCGCTCTCGTCAACTTGCCCGAGGTGGTCAAGGGGGCGCTGTTCGCACGCTACTCACGGTCCTCCAAGAGCCTGCGCCGGCTATTTCTGGACGAGTTCGTCGGGGATCTCGACCTGACGGGTGACGCGTCGGTTGACGCCACCGTGGGGCTCGACCGGGCCGACGACCTCTACCAGAGAATCTTCTACGAGTACGGCGACGACTCGGTCGCCCAGCTCGGGGGAGTTCACTTGGCCTGCGAGCAGGCGAGCAACATCCTCACCAAGGTGCTCGAATGGGGCCGGTTGATGAGCTACCTCGAGCAGTCCACGCGCTACCTCGGCTACGACCGCCGCCTCGCCAACGGCCACTACCGCTTCTACCGCGACCACGACGTGCTGGAGTCTCGCTTCGGCGCGCGCTACGTCGGCGAAATGGACCGAATGTTCGACACCTACGCCGAACTCCTGCCGGTACTGACCGACTGGATCGGACGCAAGTACCCAAAGACTCCCGAGGACACCGACTTCGTTTACCGTCAGGCGATCCGGGCGAAGGCCCTCGACGCGATGCGCGGCCTGCTGCCCGCCAGCGCCCTGTCAAACCTCGGAATCTACGCCTCGGGCCAGGCCTACGAGTCACTGCTGCTCCACATGCGGGCCCATCCGCTTCCCGAGGTCCGCCACTACGCCCAACTGATGCTCGATGAGCTCTTAAAGGTCATCCCCTCATTCCTCAAGCGCATCGACGTCGCCGAGCGCGGCGTCGCTTGGACCGACTACCTAGCCCAAACCAAGGGCGCCACGAGGGCACTCGTCGACTCAATGTGGACGAAGCTCGACGAGGGTGAAACGGCCGAGCAGGTGCGACTGGTCGGCTTCGATCCGTGGGGCGAGGCCCGGGTCCTCGAGGCCATCGTTTTTGGCAATTCCACGATGTCCCACGACGAGGCCCGTTCTCGGGTCGAGGCGCTTGGTCCCGAGGACCGCGCGGCACTGATGGCGACGTACGTGGGGCGGCGCAAGAACCGCCGCCATCGCCCGGGACGGGCCTTTGAACGGACTGACTACCGCTTCGAGCTCGTGACGGACTACGGAGCGTTCCGCGACCTGCAACGACACCGGTTGCTGACGATCGAGTGGCAGCCATTGACGGCAGACCTGGGCTACGACGTCCCCGAGGTCGTCGTCGAGGCCGGTTTGGAGAGTCGCTACGTGGACTCGCTGCGCCGCTCCGCTGAGCTCTACTACGACATGCGCTCTGAGTTCCCCGAGCAGGCCCAGTATGCGGTAGCGCTGTCGTTCCGGATCCGCTACGTGATGCAGATGAACGCCCGTGAGGCGATGCACTTGATCGAGCTGAGGTCCGGACCCCAGGGCCACCCCAGTTACCGGCGGGTGGCCCACGAAATGGTCCGGTTGATTCGCGACGAGGCCCAGCACCCGTCAATCGCCGACGCCATGAGTTACGTCGATTTCTCGGATACCGACCTCGAACGGCTCCAAGCCGAGCGAGCCGCCGAGCGAAACCGGCTAAATCGTTAGAGTTTCGGATGATTAAGCATTCTTTATGCCAAATGAGGTCAACCTGTTACCAAAAGGGTTTACACTTCCAGCGCTACAGAAGAGGAATCTATGTCGAGTGACGCTGAATCAGAAGAGGTATTTGACGAAGAAGAGCTCGCCGAAGGCTTCGACGAAGTGATCGTTCCCGAGGACCTGGAAGAAGTCGAGGTGGAAGACGTGATCGACGTCGCGGACGTGGAGGACGTCGAGGACGACGAGGTAGTGCCGGAGGTAGTCGTCGTCGAGGACGACGACGTAGTCGACGACGCCGACGTCGAGCTGGCCCTGGACGAGGTCCTCGCCGAGACGATTCGGCGCACATCGACGCCCGAAGACGACGAAGAGGCTCCCGGCGAGGTGGACACCCTGGTCGACCCGGCCGAGACGATTCTGCCCATGCAGGACGACGAGTTCCGCTGTCAGTCGTGCCGACTCCTGAAGAAGACGAGCCAGCTCGCTAACCGGCGTCAGATGCTCTGTCGCGACTGCGTCTGAGTTGCGCTCGACGATGGGCGGGCGGGGCCGCGGCTCCCGGTGAACGTGCGTCGAGCCGACGGGGCTTCGTCGCAGTTGCTCACGATGATCGCGAGCGCCGAGAGGCGCCTGAAGACCCATCGGGGCGGCCCGGAGTTGATCGCCGCCATTCAACGTGACCGCACCCATGAGGAGCTGGTAGCCGACCTCGTCGCGGTGAACGGACTGTGGTTGTTGGAGGACGACGGGGCGCTACTGGGATTCGCGATCTGCCGCGACCGGGTCGTCGAGGCGGTGTACGTGAGCACGGCCCATCGACGCCAGGGAGCGGCCAGAACGCTCTTGGGAGCGCTACTGGCCTCAGAGGAGCCACCGCTCGACGCCTTCGCACTTCCGGGGGATCGTGCCACCAAGTCGCTCTACGAGTCCCTCGGCTGGAAGGCCCGCCTGCTTACGATGCGCGGCGCGTAACCGTCCGGCGCACCATCCGCGTCGGGGGCGGTGGGGGAGGGACCCTCATACCCAGCAACTTCGCCAATTCGGGGATCGCCCCGGCGTTATGCATAGCCATCGCCTTGCAGGAGTCGTCGCTCGGGATGCCGAGCGGCTTGACGTTGCGCCGTATCGAGGTGTCGACCGTCAACGTAATAATCTCGTTCCACAGCGTGGGGTCCTGCTCCGCGGTCAGGGTCTCGGACGCTAACGCCACGACCTTGGCCGCCATTTCAGCGCTCACTCTCGTTGACATGTCCGGGGGACGTGCTACGAGGCCGAGCGCCTCTTTCACGTTCTTGGACGTAACGGCCGCATCGAGACGCTCGTTCCACTGCGTGCGTAGGTGCTCGAGACGTGCGGTCAGTGCGGCCTGCAGTTCCTTTTGCTGGGCGCGCGCCGCCTCGTCGAGGGACACGGTCTTGGCCGAGGTGACGATGGCTCGAAGGTCGCGCAGTCGGAGCTCGCGTCCAGCGCCCACCGCACCCGCGGCGCGATCCTTCCAGAGCGCCAGGTTTGTCCTTCCGAGCAGCTCCTCAGCGATTCGGTCGATTGTCGTGGCGTCGATGGTCGTACGACCCTGGGCCGTGGCGTTCTTATTCTGTTCGGCGACGGCGGCTCGGACGGCGGGCATGCCGCCGCGCAGCAGCTGCTCGGCGACGGGGAGCTGCTCGGGCGACAGCGTCGCCAGCAGCTCGTTGCGGTGGGTCGTCGTCATCGGCGGGCCACTCGGGCCCGTGGGACGATCGCCGCGTGCGGGCCGTCCGGGGCGATCGGTGCGGGGCCCGCGTGAGGAGCGCTCGGCGCCCGCCGCCGGTGTGCGATCCCGCGTGGACGGACGACTTATCGGACGCTTTCCCTCGACTCGACCATCACCGCGGCCCTCGGAGTTTTCGACACGGGGCGGGGCCCCTTCGACGCGACCGTCGCGGCCTTCGCCGCTGCGCGGGGCACCGTCCCGCCGTCCGGAACCACCCTCCCGGCGACTGGAACCGCTCTCACTGCGGCCCTCGCCACGTCCGGGGCCACCCTCCCGGCGACTAGGCCCACTGTCACCGCGGCCGGGTCCACTTTCGCGCCGACTGGTACTGCCATCACGTCGTCCAGGTCCGCCCTCACGGGGTCCCTCGCGGCGGGGGCCACCGCGGCCCTTGGGCGCGTAGGTGACAACAACGTCCGGACCCTGCTTAACCGTCGGGAAGAGCTCGAGGCGTTCGTGACGAGGGTCGAGCGGGGAGGCGGCCTTCGGCGCCATCACCGAAAGGATCTCGATACCCTCCATGTACTGCTCGACGTCGGCGCGATAAACGTTGCCGACGACCGGTCCACCGGGAATCAGCGAAGAATTAAGCAAGCCCTTGGGGAGTTTCGCGCCCGCAGCGCGCCACGTGGCCACCTCGCCGTTGAGGCTGGTGATTTCAATCTCAATGCGACGGGACATAGGGTAACTAATCTAGTCGCTCTCCATTGCGGAAACATTTCGCTGGGGTTTAGGTCGCTATTAGAAACCAGTGAATAGCATGGCCCGGTGAGCGATCTTCCTGTCGGCACCCCCGAACCTTCTAGCGCGCCCGTCGCCGACGGCGCCCTCGCCACCTCCTACGGCTCAACGGTGGACGTCGACACGTCCGGCATCGGTGAAGCGACCGCGAACGAACCACGGGGCGAATCGACCCCCATCGAGGGGGAGTTTTACACCCCCCCGATCTACGCTCCCGCACCGCAGGTCGACGAGGCGCCTCTCTCCAGCCAGGACCGCACCCGGAGAACCCTCTGGTCGAGCCGGATATCGCTTCTCCTCGTGGCCGCCCTCGTCGGAGGGCTCGCGGGCCACTACGCCTCCTCGTCGTCGAGCAACGGCGTCACAATCAACGCGATCAGCACCTCGCCGGGTGGGGCCGTCCTGCCCAGCGGCCTGACGATTCCGACGCTCGTCTCCAAGGTCGAACCGTCGATCGTCTCGATCGACGTGAAGGGCCAGGGGAGTGAGGACCAGGGGACCGGGATGATCATCACCTCGGGCGGCTACGTCGTCACCAATAATCACGTCATCGCCGCCGCCGTCGGCGGGGGATCGATCACGGTGACGCGCACCGGGTCCACCAAGGCGTTGCCCGCCACGCTGATCGGCACGAACCCCATCGACGACGTTGCGCTGATCCGCATCAACAACGAGAGGGGACTGCCCGCGGTCACTTTCGGCAACTCCAACTCTCTGGTCGTCGGCGACGCCGTCGTCGCGATCGGCAACGCACTCGGACTCGCCGCCGGCACGCCCACGGTCACCCAGGGCATAGTCTCGGCCCTAGGTCGGACCGTGACGGCCGGATCGACCTCGTCATCTGAGACCCTCAATAACATGATCCAGACCGACGCCGCGATCAACCCGGGCAATTCGGGCGGGCCACTGCTTGATTCGCACGGCGCGGTCATCGGCATGAACACGGCGGTGGCCGGCACGCTGCCCGACGGCACCAGCGCCCAGAACATCGGTTTCGCCATCCCCGTGGCGACGATTCAGTCCCTGCTCAAACAGCTCACGGCCGGTGAGAGCGTTGTCAATCACGGTGCGTTCATCGGCGTCGAGATCATGTCCCTGACGCCCTCGGTCCAGGCCCAGTACGGCTTCAAGGTCTCGGCGGGTGCCGTGGTAATGAGCGTCATCTCGGGCACCGGCGCCGCCGCGTCCGGTCTGCGCCAGGGCGACATCATCGTGAAGATCAATCACACGACCATCGGCAGTGCCCAGGACGTCAGCAGCGTCATCTCAACGTTGAAGCCCGGCGACACCGTCACCCTGCACGTCGTACGGGGCTCGAAGCACCTCACGGTCCACGTGACCCTCGGGACCCAGCCGGCCGGCTAGGCCAGCGTCGCGATTCCCCCGTCGACCGGCAGGATCGCACCGGTGATGTAACTCGCCGCGGGCGACGCGAGGAAGATCGCCGCTCCGGCCATGTCGGCGGAACGACCGATACGCTTCATCGGTGCGGCTTCGGCGATGGCGTCGCCGAAGGACTCGAGCGTCGAACGCATCATCTTGGACTGGAACGGTCCGGGAGCGATCGCGTTGACCGTGACCAGCGGGGCCATCGCCTTGGCGAGGTGTCGCGTTAACTGGTGGACAGCGGCCTTAGAGGCGGAGTAGGCGAAGGTCTCCATCACCGGGACGTGGATTCCATCGATCGAGCCGATGTTGATCACCCGTGACGGCGACTCCGCGCTGCCGTTCACCTCCAGCAGCGGTCGCAGGAACTTTGTCATATGAAAGACGGCCTTGACGTTGAGCGCCAGCACCCGCTCCCAGGCCCGCTCGTCGTAGTCGGCCATCGGCGAGCCCCACGTGGCGCCGGCGTTGTTGACGAGGACGTCGAGGTGACCTTCGCGCGCGGCGAACTCCGCGGCCAGCCGCTGGCACTCCGCCTCGCTCGAGAGGTCGGCCGGAATCGAGACGCAGGTACCGTGGCGCGAGAGCTCGGCGGCGAGCGCGTTGCACACGTCGGCCTTGCGTGACGAGATGTAGACCTTCGCCCCGGCGTCCACGAAGCCCCGGGCGATCATTTCGCCGATCCCACGGCTACCGCCGGTCACGAGTACCACCTTGCCACTGACGTCGAAGAGAGAGTCCATGGCGAGAGTGTACGACAGCATTTAGGCGTCGAAATCGCCGACGATATAAGCCGTGCGAGGTGAGGGGAGCTCGGGTCGCAGTTCGTGAGCGCGCACGAGGGCTTCGTCGCAGTCGTGGGCCTCGACTATCACCTGGTCCATGCCGTGTCGGGGGTCACCCCAGAGAACTCGGAACCGCTGCGGTCCCGAGAGACTCACTGTCAGTTGCTGACGCGCAACTTCGTGACGGCGGTGGCGACAATCTCGGTCTTGGGCGCGACCTCGTACTGGGCGTGAATCGCCCACACCCCGTTATCGGTGAAGTTGAACGAGCACTCCGCCTGGCCCGCGTCCACCCATTGGAAGTAGCACACCTGGTTTGAGGCATTGGAGTCGACGGGGGCGACGGCGATCATACGCACGAGGCCCACGTAACGCTCGGGCAGCAAGTTCACGATGATGTTGAACGGACCGTTGCTCACCGACGCCGCCTGGTCATTGTCGCTGAAGTCGTAGGACATTGTGATTCGGTTGGGAATTGGATCGGCGCCGGCCGGTGCTAAGGCAACACCGAAGAGGGAAGCCACAAAAACTGCAGCACAAAGTAGCCGACGCATGACATCGAGCATAACAGCCATTTCTCCCTAACACGCCGATAATGTACGTTATGTAAAGTCAAACTGCAAGATATTGAAGACGCTGCATTGCGACACTTTCGAGCCCTTCCCCATGCTTCGACAGTCTTAGGCCGAGAAGTAGTTTCGTGGTACCGATGCGACCTCACATCACCCTGACCCCGAGGCAGATGACGTTCGCGATACTGGCCGTCGCCGGCGGCGGTGCCTACGGCACGATTCTGCGCGACCTCATGCTCAAGATCGATCGACCGTTCACCGGCTGGACGGGTTACGCGCCGTTACAGAACTCTGCGCTACAGGACTGGACCCACTACATCCCGTGGGTCCTACTCACGATCAATGCGGTCGGCGTCTATAGCGCTACACGACTGCTCCGTGGGCCGTTGCGCGGTCACGATCCTAACGACCCGGTTCGATTGCTGGTTATCACCGGCTTCTTCGGTGGTCTGACGTCCTATTCAGGCCTCTTCGTCGATTTCGACCTCCTGTGGCACCGTTCCATAGGTGGGTGCCTCATAGTGGCCGCAACGGCCCTCCTGAGCGGGGTTCTCGCCGCCGAGCTCGGACTCAGGCGGTGGCCGCGATGACGTTGATGCTGGTGGCCCTGGCCGGAGCCTTTGGTTGCGTCCTCCGGTTCCTCGCCGAGTATGGGGTCCGTCGTCGCCACCCGACGTTTCGACCGTGGGCGACAGTCGCGGCCAACGCGCTTGGCACGGGGATCGCGGGCTACGTGGCGTTCCAGTTAGTCTCCTTCAGTAACGTCCACCTGCAGTCGGTCATTCTGACGGGGTTCTGCGGGGGACTGACGACGTTCTCCTCGGCCTTCGCCATCCCAGCCATTCTCCAGCGCGAGCACCACTGGCGTTACTCAGTGGCCCTGGTGGTCACCACTCCCCTGCTCTGTGCCGGCGCCTTCGTGCTCGGAACCTCGCTCGCTCACTGAACACCCCGTCACGATTCGCCAGCCGACTCTCTTCGCGGTGGGATACTGCTGCACATGAGCAGCATCGCCGTCTGCCCACAGTGCTTCGAGGAAAGTCCGGGGGGATCGCCCCGGTGCGCGCGGTGCGGCCACGAGTTGGTCGCCCGGCGAGGCGGGGTTCGCTCCTCACGCGAGACGCCTCTCGTCGTCGGTGGGCTGCCGGTCAACCCGCAGGCGATGCGTGAGATGAGAGACCGTCTCGTGCCGAGGAAGGTCACCATCGCGGGGGTGCTCGTCGTCGTCGCGGCCCTCATTGTCGTCCTGCAGCTCACGCCCGCCACGAAGAAGGCACCGACACCGATTCAACGCCTTCACGCGACGCTGGTAACCAGCGATTCGATTGGTGTGACCTGGACATCCAGTGATCGCCCCTCCAACGGACTTCGTTACTTCGCGCTTCGGGTCACTGAGGGCGTGCCTGCAGACCCGGTCGCCTCCGCGAGCCTGATGACGACCACCATCGCCGACGTCACCGGCCTGAAGCCCAACACGGCCTACGTCGTCTCGGTCACTGCTGTCGCGACCGACGGAAGGCGGTCACCGACGACGGCCATCGACGTCACCACGATGGCGAAGCCTTGACGAAGTTGACGACGTCACACCGAGACGAAGCCCCGCCGGCGCACCGTCCACGATCCCCAGTCGCCCTCAACAGCATTTTTAATGACTCCTTCGAGTGCGCGAGTGCACCGCAGCGACCGCCCCTCGTAGACCGTCAAGGGGTGAATGTTGCCAGGGCGATGTCCGTGGGGTTCGAGGTGTCGTTGTTGGTGATTTCGAAGGCTGCGTAGAACTTGTTGCCCGCACTCGCGAGACCTTCGTAGTCGCCGATCATCACGCCCGAAGCGAGCGGGGCCGTCTGAGCGTTAAACGAACTCGTGGTGAGTCGGACCTCCTTGGGCCACGTGGCTCCCCCATTGGTCGAGCTGACGGCCCAGTAGTCGGTGGCCGTGTACGAGCCGTTGGAGTTGTTGCGGAAGTCGTAGTACGTGACCACCACGGCACCGCTCGTCGAATCGACCGCGACCGTCGGCGTGAAGGCCTGCTCGTCAAGCGGGTTCAGGTTCGTCGGTGTCTGGCTCACCAGGGTGGGAGCCGACCACGTCAGGCCGCCGTCGACGGATTTTGCAAAGGCGACTTGGTCCACACCATTGAAGCTCGAGTCCTCCCACGTCGTGTACAGCGCACCGCTCGTCGAATCGACCGCGACGCTGAACAGCCCCGCCCCGGACCGGATGTAGTTGCCCGTGTTCGGGTCGTACGTTCCCTGGAAGTTCATCGGCGAGACGACAATCGGACTTTTGGACCACGTCTTTCCTTGATCGTTCGACCGAATCTCGAGCAGGTTGGCGTTCCACACCACCCCACCCTTCACGTTCGCCACGGTGTAGTTGACGAAGAAGTCGGCCAACGTCCCATTGGGCAGCACCACAATCTGATTCCCGATCGTGCCGTTGTCGCGAGAGTAGATCGGCTTGGGTGACGACCAGGTGGCACCGCCATCGGTCGACCGCGAGAAATAGGCCGGGCCCTTGTTGGCGTTCTGGGCGTGTCCCGCGGTGTAGTCAGGATTCTGGTTCCCGTAGCGGTCCCAAACGAGATACACGTAGCCAGGCTTGTAAGGATCTGCGGTGATTGCTTCCTTGTCGTCGCCGTGCGTGGAGCTGCTTCGCTGGAAGCGGTCCGCGACCACCGGTGTCCCCCACGTGTGGCCTCCGTCGACGGAACGACTTACCGTGATGCCCTGGTCGTTGTTGAAGGCGTTGAACAATAGGGCTGACTGGTAGAGAGTGCCGTCAGGTCCGAACGAGAGCCACACGTCGCTTACGCGGTCGAAGTTCCCGTGGTTCGCCGCCGTCCCCCCGGAGCAAGTCGTGAAGGGGGCGTACGACGAAGCACCCGAGACTCCGCCGTTTCCCGTCGACCAGGCGGCGAGTCCGTGTGCTCCCCCTTCGCTCGGGTCGCCCCAGCGATCTTGCTGCCAGGCGGTCGCGACATTGTTCGAGTTCAACGGATTCACCGCCAGCGATGGTTCCACCTCGGCGTTCACGTAGTTCGTGGCCAGGCCCTGATTCGAGCAGGCGGCGAAGGGACTCACTCCAGAGATCACCGTCGCACTCGGTAGGACGGCGTTCGCCGACGGTGCGACAAGGGCCCCCACCACGGTGGTGGCCGCGAGCAGTCCAACTCGAGTCGTTAGGCGACGCATCTTCATAACCCCCAATATTGACCGCAGTCCGCGACGGGCACATGACCCGCGTCGACCTGCATCGATCTCTGAAAGAACATAGACTTTGGTTTCCCCGACGTCAAGAATTGCCCCAATACCAGTTCTCAAACCCCAGCGCCGCGTTCGCCAAACCGTGCGACGAAATCCTCGCTATAGCTTCAAGGGGCCCTGTTCGGATTCAGTCAGCCCGGAGAAGTCTGTTTCGGCCCGGGGGGTGTTGCTCATCGCCGCTGCCGCGACCAGACCGATGAAGAGCACGACCGCGGCCGTGTACGGCGCTTCAATCGTCGGCGCGGTCACCTTGTAAATCGAGCCAAAGATCGCACCCGCGGTCACCAGAAAGCCGGCGCCACTGGCGAGGTAGAGCGACACGGTCTTACCTCGATCTCTCAGGCCCCGTAGGGCCCCTACCGAGATGAGCAGATAGATAACCGCGATGGCGAAGGCCCCGTAGGTGGAGAACCAGCTGAATATCGCGACGTAGTGGGGCAGGCCGGTAATCGCGAATATCGAGGTCGTCACCGTCAGGGTGATCACGACCGCGTACACGAACATCACCGCGTTGCTCGCCCCGATCGGCGTGCCCTTCGAGGAGATCTTGCCGAGTGGGCGCGGGAGGCGGTTGTCGCGCGCCATGGCGAACACCCCCCGTGACGCCGATACCGCACAGCCGATGAGCACCGCGATCATGTCGAAGATGACCACGAGTTCGACGATGCGGCGCATAGCGACTCCGGCGTATCCCCCGGCGGCCTTGGGACCGGCGAGAGTGAAGAGCGGAGCGCCAGCGTTCTTGGACAGGGTGCCCAGGTTGAAGTGGAAGCCCGAGATCTGGGCAAAGGTCGCGACGATGTAGAACCCGCCGATCGCGAGCACCGAGAACAGGACCGCACGGGGGATGTCGCGCTTGGGTTGCTCGGTCTCCTCGCCGAGGTTGGCCGACGTCTCGAAGCCGGTGAAGAGGAGCACCCCGTACAGGACGCCGAAGAGCACGCCGCTCCAGTGGGTCGGCGAGCTGTTGGGTGAGAAACCCGAGACCACGTGATGGACACCGCCGCTCTTGACGATGACGTACACCGAGAAGACGGCGACCACCGACAGTGAGACCAGGGCCAGGACCAGCTGCAGCCTCGTGGAGAGGGCGACACCGAGGTACATGACCACGGCGACGATCGCCAACAGGATGATGTCCCAGATCAGTTGCGGGAAGGGCTGGACGTTGAACTCGCCAAGAATCGTGTCGTGGATGGTGCCGCCGATCATCGGTAGGATCGCCGCGCCTAGTGAGATGAGACCGGTGTAGTAGAGCCAACCGGCCGCGGCGCCGACGCGTCCGCCGAGGCCGTCGGTCACGTAGTCGTAAAGCGAGCCCGCCGCCTGGATCTTGCGTGTGTATTCAGCGACGATCCATCCCAGTCCGACGACACCAACGGCGGCGATCAGTACCGATAGTGCTGCGGCGTTGCCCGCCCCACGTCCCGAGGCGTTGAGGCCCACCAGTAGCGGCACGAGGAAGGCGATCGAGAACACCGGTCCCATGAGTCCGACAGACTGGGCCACGGCGTCCTTTAGCGTCAGCTTCTTCTTGCCGCCCAGCAAGCGATGTGCTTCACCAGTAGCCATCAGACTCCCCCCGGACCTTCGTTGAACTTGCCATTGCGGCAATCGCAAGAATGTACGGACTCAAACGACCTCTGTCAAGCACCCGCGTTCAGAGTCTCTCCGCCGGTGTCGGGATGTGCCGTCAGCCGGTAAGCGGGACGCGCCGACCGAGCCGCCACTCCCCCACCGAGTCGACTCAGCTCTTGCGTGCGAGGTAGTCGGCCGATCGCTCGACGAGCCAACGAAACGTGGGGTCGGGCTTGTCGAGCAGCTCTGGGTGCCACTGCACGCCGAGCAGGTCGTGGCCCGGCAGTTCGAGCGCTTCCACGACGCCGTCAGGGGCCGTCGCCGAGACGACGAGATCGTTGCCGAGCACGGCCAGCGTCTGGTGGTGCAGGGAGTTCACGCCCACGCTCGATGGGTAGATCGACGACAGCAGCGACCCGGGCACGACGTTCACCTCGTGGGTCCTCTCCCGGCCGTCGACGTCCCACTGCGGGTGGCCGGAGCCCTCATCGAGTTCGACGTGCTGGTTGAGCGTCCCGCCGAAGAAGACGTTGGCCAACTGGACTCCGCGACAGATCGCGAGCACCGGCATCTCGAGTCGGCGGGCCTCTCGCAGCATTTCCAGTTCCCACCCATCGCGGTCCGGCTCGATCGAGCCGAGGTCCTTGTCGCGTTCGTGACCGTACTGAGCGGGCTCCACGTCCGCTCCCCCACTGAGAATCAGTCCGTCGAGGCGAGCGAGCACTTCGACGGGGTCGGCGTCGCGCGTCAGCTCCACCGGGATGCCACCGGCGGCGGCGACCGAGGCCGGGTAGTCCGAGAAGTGGAGGTCGAACGTGAGGTCGTACATCGCCTTGGGCACGTTGCTCGAGACCGCCGACGCCGGCCAGCGGCGACCCGTCATGCCAATGAGAGGCTTCGCCATCCCCCCATTCTACGAAGCGATCGACCCCGGCGCGGGAATGATTCGTTTGGCGCCAAACGAGTACTCTCGGTCCAACGAAGGGGGAACATGCCAGCCAGCCCGAACGCCGTGGACATCACCTCCCACGACACCTACGTCGAGCGGGTCCCGCACGAGGTCTTCGCCCGGATGCGCGCCGAGTCGCCGGTCGCCTGGACCCCGGAAGCCGACGGCGGCCGCGGCTTTTGGAGCCTCACCAAGTATGAGGACGTCCTGTACGCCAGTCGCCACGCGGAGTTGTTCTCCAGCCGTCTCGGCATCCGAATGGAGGACATGGACGCGGAGGAGACCGAGGCTCGACGGACCCTCATGGAGATGGATTCGCCCGAGCACACCCGCCTGCGCCGGTTGGTGTCGAGACCCTTCACACCCCGCGTGGTCGCCAGCTACGAGGATGCCGTGCGCGACCTCGCTCGTGAGGTACTGGCGAACCTTGGTGCTGAGCACGAGTTCGACTTCGTGAGGAGCGTGGCCCGCGAGCTGCCAATGAGG
Source organism: Acidimicrobiales bacterium (assembly GCA_043782995.1). Lineage (GTDB taxonomy): Bacteria > Actinomycetota > Acidimicrobiia > Acidimicrobiales > RAAP-2 > RAAP-2. The sequence goes on from JAYVZV010000039.1 coordinate 17,477, forward strand.
ATGCTGGGCCGTCTTCTCGGCCTGCCCGACGAGGATCTCGATTGGCTCGTCAGCCGCGGCGACGCGCTCATTGGCAACACGGACCCGGACTTTACCGACTACGTGGTCGACCAGACGGACACGAGCGCATACCGTCTGCTGCCCTTTCGCAGTCCCGTCGCGATCGAACTCTTCGAGTACGCCCACGAGGCCCTCGAGAAACGCCGGATTACCCCGACCCACGACGTGCTGAGTGCCCTGATCGAACCCAACAGTGACGGTGACTCCCTCGACGACATGACGTTGAAGAACTTCTTCACGCTGATGGTCGCCGCGGGCAACGACACCACGCGCTACACGATGACCGCGGGAATGCAGGTTTTCATGGAGTATCCCGAAGTCTTCGCGGCACTGCCGTCGATGGAGGACGCCCAGCGAAAGGCCCTCGTCGACGAGGTGCTGCGGTGGGCCACGACGACAATGCACTTTCGTCGCACGGTCGTTGAGGACACAGAGTTGCGCGGACAGGTCCTCAAGGCGGGCGACAAGGTCGTGCTCTGGTACGTGTCGGCGAACTTCGACGAGGACCAGTTCCCCCGGGCCGACCAGTTCATACCCGACCGCACACCGAACAACCACGTGGCCTTCGGGCTGCAGAGCCCCCACCTCTGCCTCGGGGCTCACCTCGCCCGTCTCGAGCTTCGCGTCATGTTCGAAGAGATGGCCAAAGCCTGGTCCGGAGTCGAATCGGCCGGCCCGCCTGAGCGGTTCCGCTCAAACTTCATCAGCGGAACCAAGAAACTCCCCGTGAAAGTCACCTGGCGCTAGAGGAACGGCAGGTACTCGCGCATCTCCCAGTCGGTCGTGGCCCCGATGAAGCGCTCCCACTCGGCACGCTTGATCGAGAGGTGCTGAGAAACCAACATCGGCCCCACGGCGTTGACGAGCTCCTCGTCGGCCTCCAGCGCGTCGAGCGCCAGCTCCAACGAGTGCGGCACGCCGACCGTGGCGTCGATCGTGTCGAGTCCGTTGCCGGACTCGACGGGTCCCAAGGGGAGTTCGTTAACGACACCGAGTCGAGCGGCCTGGAGAACCGCTGCCATTGACGTGTGCACGACGGCGGCGCCGTCACTCAGTCGGTGCTCGAGCCGCGACCCCGCACCGCGCTCGGGCGGGATCCGCACGGTGGCGCCCCGGTGGTCGTAGCCCCAGTTCGCCCAGTAGCCCGACAGCGACGCGGGGCGTAGTCGTTTGTAGGCGTTGACGTTCGGCGCACAGAGACCGGCTAGCGAACGATGGTGCGCGAGCATCCCCGCCACGGCGTGCTTGGCGAGCGCGGAGACCCCATCGCCCTCCTCGGAGTCGAAGACGACGTTCTCGTCGGCCTCGTTGCGCCACGAGATGTTGAAGTGCAGACCCGAGCCGCCCCGGTCGGAGAGGGGCTTGCCCATGAACGTGAGCAATAGACCCATCCGGTGGGCGACCTCGCGGGCGAGCACCTTGAACAAGAAGCCGTCGTCGGCGGCGCGCAGGGCGTCGGTGTAGCGGAGCGTGAACTCGAATTGAGGCGTGTCGTACTCGGAGTTCACCGACTCGAGCGGAATGTCCGCCCCGTCGCACGCACGCCAGATCGCGTCGATCAGACCATGGGGATCGACTGACGGTCCGGTCCCGTAGACGAAGGCGCCCGGCGTGTCAATGGGCCGCCAGCCGCCCTGGCCGTCCGGCTCGAAGACGAAAGCCTCGAACTCCATGCCGACGAACGGCCGGTAGCCGAGCTCCCGCCAGTCGGCGATCGCGCGTCGCAGCGCGTGGCGCGGCGCCACCGCGACGGGTTGACCGAGGCGCATCAGGTCGGCGACGACGACCTTCGTCCCCTCCTCCCACCCGGGGCGGATGTCCTCGAGCGGGTACGTCGCGTCGAGGTCGGGTAGTCCCTCATTCCAGTTGGAACCTTCGGTCCCGGGGATCATCACCCGGTCGTAGCCGAGCGACCAGAGACCAGTGCAGTGGCGAACTCCGTGTTCGGCGAGCGCCGCGGGGACGTACTTGCCCCGGGCCAGACCCAGGTGGTCGGGCCAGAGCACCCGCAAACGATTGAACTCACTTGACATGTGGACCCCTCGACCCCTTCGGAAAAGCAGCACCTTGGCTTGTTGGACCGTGGAAAGCAACTTACTATCCTGTGAACATCATTTCGTAGCAAACGATTCTGGGGGCGCGGTGGAATTTAGAAGAATCCTGCTCGACGGCAACGTCACCGACGTCGTGGTCGATGGTGACTCGCTGATCGCGCGCGATGGCCGTCGGGTGCCGACGCAGGGCGCGACGCACCTCTCACCCGTCTCGCCGACCAAGATCCTGTGCTGTCACCTGAATCACGTCTCGCGAGTTCGTGAATTCGGCGTGGAGCTGCCGCCGGCCCCCACCTACTTCCAGAAGCCGGTCAGTGCCCTCAACGCCCACGGCGCGGCGGTGGTTCGTCCGTCGAACTGCCGCTACCTTAACTTTGAAGGAGAGGTCGCGATCGTCATCGGGCGCACCGCGCGCAATATTGCGCTCGCCGACGCCGCCCATTACATCGCCGGATACACGATCGCCAACGACTTCGGGCTCCACGACTTTCGTGACACCGACGCCGGCGCGATGCTGCGCGTGAAGGGCGCCGACACGCTCTGCCCGATCGGGCCGGGGCTCGTCACCGAGTGGGAGTCCGCCCACAAGTCAATGAGGACGTTCGTCAACGGGGAATTGATGCAGGACGGTTCGACCGACGAGATGGCCTGGGACATGCACTACCTGGTCACCGATCTCGCCCGACTGATCACCCTGGTGCCCGGCGACGTCATTCTGTCCGGGACCCCCGCCATCTCGAGACCGGTGCAACCGGGTGACAACGTGTCGGTGGAGGTGGAGGGCCTCGGCGTGCTCACTAACCACATCGTCGAGGGTCCCTCGCCCGTGAGCGACGAGGTCGGCGCTCAGCCGACCGCGACCGAGGAGGTCCTCTCGACGGCCCTCGGTGGCGAGTGGGAGTTCCGAGGTCAGCGCCGACCGCTTCCGACCACGCGCGACCAGCTCCCCTACCCCAGGGTCCACCCCCGGTTCGAGTCGTGATCTCGTCACGCGTCGACGTCGACGGGGTGAGCGTCTCGCCGGACCACTTCATTGATGGACGGCGCCTCGCCTCGCCGCGGACCTTCGAGGACCGCTCGCCCTTGGACTGGACCTGGAAACTGGCCGACGTGGCGCGCGGTGGCGCCGAGGAGGCCGGTCTGGCCGTCGATGCGGCACGGACGGCGTTCCCGCACTGGGCGGCACTGACGGTCCACGAGAGAGGTACGTGCCTCGAGCGGCTGGCCGACTTGATCGACCGCGACGTCGATCGGATTGCCCACATCGAGTGCCTCGACATGGCCATGCTCGAAGAGAGTCTGCGTCGTCGCGTGATCGGACGCGGTGCGCGCAACTTCCGCGCGTATGCGCAACTCGCTCGAGACTACGAGCCCCGACGCTGGTCCTCTAACGGCACCCAGAACACGGTGCTGCGCATGCCCGCCGGTCCGACCGTCGTGATCACGCCGTGGAACGCCCCGTTCATGCTCTCGACCTGGAAGTGCGCTCCCGCCCTCGCCGCCGGCAACACGGTCGTGTTGAAGCCGGCCGAGTGGTCACCGCTCAGCTGCTCGCTGCTGATGGACCTCGTGGACGAGGCGGGCCTCCCCCCGGGGGTCTTCAACGTGGTCCAGGGCCTCGGCGAGGAGGTCGGGGCCGCGCTCGTGAGCGACTCCCGGGTCCGGCGCATCTCGTTCACCGGATCGCCCGAAACGGGACGGCTCATCGGCGAGGTGGCGGCGAGGAACCTCGTTCCCTTCACCGCCGAGCTCGGCGGCAAGGGGCCGTTCATCGTCTTTGCCGACTCCGACCTCGACGCGGCGGCGCAACAGGCGGCCGTCATGTACGACGACGCCGGTCAGGTCTGCCTCGCCGGGACGCGGCTCCTCGTCGAGGCGTCGGTGCGCGAGCGATTCGTGGAACTCTTCGAGCGAGCGACCTCTCAGCACCGACTCGGCGATAGCCGCGACGGGGCGACGACGGTGTCGCCCCTTATCCACCCGGAGCACCTGGCCCGGGTCGAGGGGTTCGTCGAGCGGGCCCGGGCCGAGGGCGACACGGTCGTCTTCGGCGGAGAGCGTGACCGCGACCCGGGGCTCTGGTACCGCCCGACGCTGATTGAGCCGCGTTCCAACGACTCCGAGGTAGTCCAGCACGAGGTCTTCGGACCGGTACTCACTCTCCAGACGTTCGTCGACGAGTCCGACGCCGTCCGTCTGGCCAACTCGACCCCTTACGGTCTCTCGGCGGTCGTCTACACCGGCAGCGGCTCGCGCGCCCAAAGGGTCGGCGAAGCGCTGCGCGCCGGGACGATCTGGGTCAACTGCTTTCTCGTGCGCGATCTCACGGCTCCCTTCGGGGGGACCGGCATCAGCGGGATCGGCCGCGAGGGTGGCGACTATGCGCTCGACTTCTACTCGGACTTAAAGACCCTACAGATCAAGGAGGGAACCACCCGTGGGTGAAATCGTCGGCGCGGGACTTCTTGCGCACGTCCCGACCATCGTCCTGCCCTCCGAACTGCGCCGGGAGCTCAACGACGGTCACGAGAGCACGCTCCATTCGGGCCTCCACCGCCTGCGACGCGAGGTCTTTGATGTCGTGAAACCCGACCTCGTTCTGGTCTTCGACAGCCACTGGTTCACGACGGTGGAGTTTGTGGTCACCGCCGCCGAGCGGCGCACGGGGTTCTTCACGAGCGGCGAACTGCCCCGGGGCATGTCGAGCATCCCCTACGACATGCCCGGCGACCCCGACTTCGCCCGGCTGATTGGCACGATCGCCGATCAGACCGACGACTGCTGGATCACGCCCATCGACAACGAGCACCTGCCGGTCGAGTACGCCACACTGAACTTCCTGCCGTTCCTCCAGGGCGACGAGGCGTGGCTCTCGATCGGGGTGTGCCAGACCGCTGAGAGTCGAGACTTCGCGACGGTCGGCCGGGTCGTGGCCGAAGCCGTGCGTCAGAGCGACCGGCGCGTCGTGCTGATCGCGTCGGGCGCGGTCAGTCACACCTTCCACAAACTGCGGGACCTGCGCCGACACGAGGCCGCTCCCGAGGAGCACATCTTCTCCGACGAGGCGCGCCACTGGGACCACCGCGTCATCGACGCGCTGGTGCGCGGCGACCACTCCCAGGTCGTGGGCGAGATGGACCAGTTCATGGCCGTGCGCCCCGAGGGCCACTTCGGGCACTTCCAGATGATGGTCCACGCCCTGGGCGGTGCCGCCTGCACCGCGCCCGGCCGGATGTACTCGGACTACGAGAACTCAATCGGCACGGGCCAGGTGCACGTCTGGTTCGACCGGCCCGACGTGGGCTGGACCGGGAGCCACTGATGGCGTTCCAAGGACTACCCTTCCCGCGCACCAAATCCGGTGCCGCGTCGCTGCTGCCGGCCCCGCCCTGGCACTACTCGGGCGACCTGCTGACCGTCGAGTACCGTACCGACCCCGCCCGGGTGCGCGCCGTCCTCCCACCCGACGTGGACCTCGCTCACGATGACGAGGACCCCGGGGCCGTCGCCTTCATCTGGGCCGATTGGCAGAGCTGCGGAGACGATCAGGCCGAGATCCTCGATCCAGTGCGCTCCCAGTACAAGGAGTCCTTCGTGGTCGTGCGCTGCCGCTACCGGGGCCAGCTCTTCAGCCGATGCGTCTTCATCTGGGTGGACAAGGACTTCGCCCTCGTACGCGGCTACCTTCAGGGATACCCGAAGAAGCTCGGCTCGATCCACCAGACCCGGCCAATCACGGTGGGACGAGCCGGACCTCGACTCGAGCCCGGGGCCCGTTTCGGTATGACGCTCGCCGCGGGGGACCGTCGACTGGCCAACGGCACCGTGATCCTGACGGGGCCCGCCGACACCAACGGCTTCGTCAACGGACATCCGATGCTGCACCACCGCTGGTTCCCGCGGATCGAGCTCGACGGCGCTGACTCGCTCGACGAGGTCGTCACCATGGCCGGGGTGAACGTCGAGCTCGGACCGGTGTGGAGCGGCGATGCCTCGCTCGAGCTCTTCGAGTCGCCGACCGAGGAGCTGAAGCGACTCGAGCCGAACGAGATCCTTGGCGGCTACTTCCGCAGCGTCGGTACGACCTTCGCGGGTGGTACGACCCTTCGACCCAGTCCATGAGTCGACGCATTGGCTCACCATCACCGGCCATCGTCCTGCAAGCCGAGAAGGACATCCGGGCCCGCTTGAAGGGTCAGCACTTCGACTTCACCGCGATGAGTGCGATCTCCAACGTCTACCGGGCCGGCACCGCCGTGCGCAACCACATGGAACGCACGGTCCTCGCCGAGTACGACCTGAGCTGGGTGGCCTTCACTGTTCTCTGGGTCCTGTGGATCTGGGGCATCCAGGAGACGGGGCACGTCGCCGAGGAGGCGGGCGTCACCAAGGGAACCCTCACCGGGGTAATCAAGACCCTTCAGGGCCGTAAACTGATCAAGCGACTCCCCCACCACGACGACCGCCGTCGGGTCTCGCTCAGCCTGACGGCCCAAGGGACCAGTCTGATCGAGGATTTGTTCCCCTCGTTCAACCGCCACGAGCGCGAGGCCGTGGGAGGACTCACGCCGACTGAACAACGCGAGTTGGCCCGACTTCTTCGCAAGCTCGCCCAGACCGTCAGCGAGTCGCCGGTTTCTAACTCTCCGAACTGAAGAGGTCTCCCGCCTCGTCGAGCCTGCCCTTGCCCCGTCGGGCGACCATCGCCACGAACCCGAAGCCGAGGACGATCCACACCATCGATAGGTACGCCGGCACGTTGAACGGATAGGCCGGCACGGGCCACACGGTGCGGTACATGACGTAGACCAGCAGCGACAGGGCCAGGAGCGGGACCACGATGTGCTTGAGCGGGTTGAACTCGCTCGGGTGCTCGCGTCGATAGAGGATCGGCAGGCCGATCGCGCCCAGGCAGTAGACGATGACGGCGCCGATCACCAAGGTGGTGGCTAGGACGCCAAAGCCGTTGATCGTGCCCCAAATAAGTCCGGCCACCAGCGCGATGAGGAAGGTCATCGACGCCTGGGTGAGCACTGCGACGAAGGGGGTCTTGTACCGGGGGTGAGTGCGCGAGAGCGACGTGGGGAGCAGGTCGACGCGGCCCATGGCGTAGAGGACTCGTGAAGCCTGATTGCCGATGGCCATGGAGCAGGCGAACGAGCTGTTGGTGATCGCGAAGTACACGAACAGCCACGCCGGTCCCCACACCCTCGAGGCCAGGGCGTTGTAGGGGGCCGCGCTGGTCGCGAAACTCGCGATGTGGTTGAAGCCCCAGCCGAAGACCGTGGCGAAGGAGACGAAGACGTACAGGACCCCGATGGCGATCGCCGAGCCCATTACCGCGCGCGGTACGTTGCGCTTGGAGTCCGCGGTCTCCTCGCCCAACGGGGCCGCACCCTCGAAGCCGACGAAGTTCAGGATGCCGAACACCATGCCGAGACCTAGCACCCCGGCCCAGCCCGTCGGCGAGGAGCTCGGCAGGAACGGCTTCAGGTTGACCGGGCTCGCGGGATTCGCCAACCACGCCACCGAGAGCGCCACGAAGATCAGGATCTCGATGGAGCCCGCAATCATCGCCACCCGGGCCGATCGCCGCACGCCGGTGTAGCTGAGGAGGGCCACCACGGCGAGGATTAACGCCTCGAAGAAGATCCACGACACGTGGATATGCATGTACTGCAGGACCAGGCCCTGGGTGATGCCGGCCCAGATGATGGTCACTTCCGCCGGCAGGACCAGGGAGTAAAGAAAGAAGGTCCAACCGGTGTAGGTACCGGCCTTCGGCCCAAGGCTGCGCGAGATGTACGTGAAGTACCCGCCGGCCGACGGAAGTTTCCTCGCAAACTCCGTCACCGTGAATGCGACCAGGACGATGCCGATCAGGGCTACCACGTTGCCCAGCACCAGCGCCGCCCCGGCGGCGGCCACGCCGGCCTGCAAGGGGAAGTCGTAGACGATGGCTGCGGCGGGCGCCATGTTCGTGACCGACTGGAAGACGGTGTGCGTCAGGTTGAGCGATCCGCCCTGCAGCTCAGATCGGCGGGCCTCGGCGAGTCCGGTCTCGCCCTCACGGGTGAACGTCAGCGGGTCCGGAGGTTGCCGTCCCTGGTCGCCATTCTCGTCGTTCATGACTCGCCCCCCATCGATCGCCAACCCCCGTTGCCAATCTGTTGGCCATCATGGCACGGATTGCGCAGGTTTTCGAACAGGAAGTCGCTGGCTACAACGACGGAATCAGGAGAGTTCGCAGCGCCTCGCCGCGCTGTAGGTCGTCGAGACTGGCCACGGCCGCCTCGAGGGGCCGTCGGGCGCTCACGAGTTCGTCCAGCAGTAGGTCGCCCGACATGTAGAGGTCGACCAACTTGGGCAGATCTATGGCCGGACGCACGCTCCCGTAGTTCGATCCGAGGATCCTCTGGTCGGCCTCGGCGAGGGCCAGGGGCTCGAAACTGGCCCGCGCCCCGGTGGGCGGCAGCCCGACGATCACCGCGGCTCCGCCAAGGCCCAACATCCCAATGGCCTGCTCCGTCGTCGAGATCAGCCCAATGGCGTCAAAGACGTAGTCGGCGCCCTCGGGCAATAGTTCGCGCAACTCGTCGACCGAGTCTCCCGTCGACGCATCTAACTCGTCGGTGGCGCCCATGATGCGGGCCAACGCGGTCTTGCGCGCCTGGATGTCGACGGCGACGATTCGAGAGGCGCCGACCAGTCGCGCGCCCTGCACCACGGAGAGTCCGACGCCGCCACAGCCGATCACGACCACCGTGGCGCCGGCCTCGACGCTCGCGGTGTTGGTCACGGCGCCCACGCCCGTCGCCACGGCGCAGCCGACCAGGGCCATGGTGTCGAGCGGAGCGTCACTGCGGATCTTGATCGCCCCCGACGCGGGCACGACGACTTCCTCGGCGAAGGACGAGACGCCGAGGTAGTGGTGAACCGGTCGACCATCAAGACTCAGTCGCGACGTGCCGTCCTGGAGCACACCGCCGGGGGCGACAACCGTGGCCGCGACTTGGCACCGGGCCTCCTTGCCGGCGAGGCAGTAGCGACAGTTCCCACAGGGCGCCACCCACGACAGGACGACGTGGTCGCCTTCGTGCAGGTGGTTGACGCCCGGTCCGACCTCCAGCACCGTTCCCGATCCCTCGTGGCCCATGACCAGGGGCAGCGGGACCTCCCACTCACCCCGTCGAACGTGGAGGTCGGAGTGACAGACCCCGGCGGCGGCGATCCGCACCCGCACCTCGCCCGGTCCCGGTGACGCGAGGTCCACGTGACGGACCTCAATGGGCTCGTGGGTTCCCGAGAAGACGACGGCACGCATGGTGGTACTCCTTGGTCTCTTGGAGTCGGCCGGTCGGACCTAGCGGTCCGCCGCGTCCTCGGTCGGAATGAGGTGCCGGGCGGCTCGGGCCTCGTCGACCCTCGAGACCGGCGTCGTCTGGGGCGCGTGACGGAGTGACTCCGGATCGTCCACGGCGCGTTGGGCGATCCGCTCGACGGCCTGGGCGAGGGCCTCCATGGTCTGGAGGCTCTCAGTCTCGGTGGGCTCGAACATGAGGGCCTCCTCGACGATCAACGGGAAGTAGACCGTGGGCGAATGGAAGCCCTCCTCCAGCAGGGCCTTAGCCACGTCGAGCCCACGAACGCCGTAGTGAGCCTTGAGCGACGTCGCGGTGAGGACGCACTCGTGCATGCACACTCGGTCGTAGGCGGCGGGCAGCGTCGCGGCGAGGCGTTGACGCAGCCAATTGGCGTTCAAGACCGCGTGCTGGGCCACTCGGGTCAGGCCGTCGCCGCCGTGAACGTCGATGTAGGCGAGCGCGCGGGCGAGCACCATGGCGTTGCCGTGCCACCCGTGGACGCGGCCAATCGAACGCGTGGGCCGCACCCAGTCGAACGTCCCGTCATCCATGCGCGTCGCCTGGGGACCCGGCAGGAAGTCGACGAGTCGTGCCGAAACCGCTACTGGCCCGGCCCCGGGCCCGCCCCCGCCGTGAGGAGTCGCGAAGGTCTTGTGCAGGTTCATGTGAACGATGTCGAAGCCCATGTCGCCGGGGCGAACCACGCCGAGGATCGCGTTCAGGTTCGCGCCGTCGTAGTAGAGCAGTCCCCCGACCTCGTGGACCGCGGCGGCAATCTCGGTAATCTCCTCTTCGAAGAGGCCCAGGGTGTTGGGATTGGTCAGCATGATGCCCGCGACGTCGGGGCCCAGCGCGGCTTTGAGTTGCTCGAGGTCCACCAGGCCGCGGTCGTTCGACGGGATCGTGGTCACCTGGTAGCCGCCCAACGTCACCGACGCGGGGTTGGTGCCGTGGGCCGAGTCGGGGATGAGGACCCGAGTGCGAACTTCGCCATTGGCGGTGTGGAATGCGCGCATCAGCAAGAGCCCCGTCAGCTCGCCGGCCGCTCCGGCCGCCGGCTGGAGGGTCGCGGCCGCCATGCCGGTCACCGCGCAGAGCCGTTGCTCGAGCTGGGCGAGCAGTTCGAGCCAACCCTGGGTCAGCGACGCCGGCGCGCCGGGGTGCACCGAGTTGAGGCCCGGGTCGGCCGCCACCGCGTCGCAGAACTTGGGGTTGTACTTCATCGTGCACGAGCCGAGCGGGTACATCCCGAGGTCGACGGCGAACTGGCGGTGCGACAGACGGGTGAAGTGTCCGACGAGGTCGCGCTCGGAGACCTCGGCAATGGGCACGACCTCTTGGCTCAGGTGCGCCGCCGGCACGAGCTCCCCCAGAGGGATGTCCGGCACGTCCGTCGTGCGCAACTGGTAGGCGTGGCGCCCGGGGACCGACATCTCGAAGAGGGTCGGCTCAGTGCCGTGGCCGAGCAGGGGCGCCGAGGCGGCCCGCCCTCCGGGGAGCGCGGACGGGGCCATCAGCGGACCGCCTTTCGCAGCACGTCGACAAAGTGGTCGATCTCCTCGCGGGTGCGCCGCTCGGTCACCGTCACGAGGACCGCGTCGCGGCCGTCCTCGATCGAGGGGTCGTCACCGTCGCAGAGCGCCGCGACCGAGAGGCCACCCAATACGCCGGCTCCGGCCATCTCGTCGAGGACGGCAGCGGAGTCCTTGCCGACGTGGACCGCGAACTCGCGGAAGAACGGCTGGGTGGAGACGGGCGTCACGCCGTCGACCTCGAGAACCTCGTTGTAGAGGTAGTGGGCGCCCTGGGCGCAGCGCGTCGCCACCTCGCGCAGTCCCTGGGTGCCGAGCCATCCGAGCTGGATGGCGGCGGTCACGGCCATCAATGTCTGGTTGGTGCAGACGTTGGACGTCGCCTTCTCGCGGCGGATGTCCTGCTCGCGCGCACGAAGCGTGGTGACGAACGAGCGGCGGTCGTTCGAGTCGACCGTCTCGCCGACGATGCGGCCCGGCAGTCGGCGAACTTGCTCGTGGGTGCAGGCGAACAGACCGAGGAAGGGACCGCCGAAGGCGAGCGGTGTCCCGAAGGGCTGACCCTCGCCCAGGAAGACGTCGGCTCCCCACTGACCGGCGGTCTTCAGGACAGCGGCGGCGACGGGGTCGGCGCCGAGCACGAAGAGCGCGTCATTCGCGACGGCGATCGACTTGGCTCCGGTCATGTCCTCCATGACGCCCAGGTAGTTCGGGTAGGCGGCCACGACCGCGGCGGCGCCCGAGGTGTCGACGAGGCTCCAGTCGGTGACGCCGTCCTTCAACGGAACCACGACGATCTCGTGTCCCGTGCCGCGCGCGAACGTCGTCGCGACCGCGCGCCAGTGGGGGTGAACTCCGGCCGAGATCACCATCTTCGCGCGGCCGGTGGCGCCGGCGGCCATGTTGAGTGCCTCGACCAGTCCGGTCGCGGCGTCGTAGAGCGAGGCGTTGGGGATGGGCAGGCCCGCGAGCCGCGACACCAACGTCTGGTATTCGAAGATCGCCTGCAGGACGCCCTGGGCCACCTCGGGCTGGTAGGGCGTGTAGGCGGTCACGAACTCCGAGCGGCTGGCGAGCTGTTTGACGACGGCCGGCACCTCGTGGTCGTAGACGCCACCGCCCGCGAAGCAGGTCATGACGCTCGCCCGTGCTCGGTTGGCCGAGGTCAGACGTGCGAAGGCGGCGGCGACGTCCGGTTCGCTCAGTCCCGGGGCGAGGTCCAGCCCCTGGGAGAGCCGCACGGCCGGGGGGATGTGGGCGAAGAGCTGATCGAAGGAGTCCATACCAAGAAAGCGCAACATCTGCGCGACCTCGTCGGGGGTGTGCGGCAGGTAGTCGGCCATGTCACTTCACCTTTCGAACGAACGGGAGGTCGGTGACCGAGGCGGCGATCTCGCGACCGCGCAGCGCGACGGTGACGGGCGTGCCCGGACGGAGATCACCCTCGAGCAGTCCCATGCCGATGCCCCGACCGAGCACCGGCGAGAAGTTCCCGGAGGTGAGTAGTCCAACGCTGACGCCGCCGACCACGACCTCGCCCCCGTCGCGCAAGGGCTGGCGGCCCTCGGCGACGATCCCCGTGAGCGCCCGCGCGGCACCGCGCTCGCGCTCGCGCTCGACCGCGTCGCGACCACGGAAAGTCATCTTGTCCCACCCGAGCACCCAGCCGAGTCGGGCCTCGAGGGTAGTGGAGGAGAGCGTCAGCTCGTGGCCGTACAGCGGCAGTGCGGCCTCTAGGCGGAGCGTGTCACGGGCGCCGAGCCCCGAAGGGGTGATCCCGGCCGCGACCAGGCTGTCGAGCACCTGCTCGGCCGCCTCGTTGGGCACGGCGATCTCCAGACCGGCCTCCCCGGTGTAGCCGGTGCCGGCGACGCGCACCTCGACGCCGGCGTAATCGAATCGGGTGACCCTGAAGCGGTCTACGTCGGCGAACCGCTGGTCCAGCGCGGCCACTTTGGCGCGGGCCTGGGGACCCTGTACGGCGAGGACGCAGCGCTCGTCCGTGACGTCGACGCCGGGCAGCGCCGCGGTGACGCCCGAGGTGTTCGACGCATTGGGCATCACGTCGAACTCCTCGGCGCCCATCCACCACACGATGATGTCGTCGACCACGAAGCCGTCATCGTTGAGCAGATGGGTGTACTGGGCCCGTCCCGGCTCCACCTTGCGCAAGTCGTTGGTGAGCGTCCCTTGGAGTGCGTCGAACATTCCGGCACCGTCGCAGCGCACTGTTCCCAGGTGGCTGACGTCGAAGACGACCGCGTCTCGTCGACAGGCCAGGTGCTCAGCGACGGTGCCCGTCGCGTAATGCAGGGGCATCTCCCAGCCACCGAAGGGGACGATCTTGGCCCCGAGTTCGACGTGGGATTCGTACAGAAAGGGGCGTCGGTCAGTCACGCAAGCCACTCTACCGAGGCGCCACTAGGCGGCCAGATTGGCGAGGCTCCCCATCCCGTGCTGTTCGAGCAGCGCGACGAAGTCGCGTTGGTAGACGACGAGCAGTTCGACCTCGGGATAGAGCGCACGGAACCGTCGGACCTTCTGGTTCTTCTTCGTCACGAGTCGCTGCTCTAAAACGGTGAGCTCAATGAAGAGTGCGCGATCGGGCAGCCAGAAGTCGGGGCGGAATGCCCGGATCGGCCGGCCCGCGTCGTTCCAGACCAGCGGGAACTCGAGCGGCTCGTACGACCAGGCGTGCCCGTAGAGGGTCAGCAGGCGCGCGAAGGCCTTCTCGCTCGGGTGGGCGAACCTCTCGTCGGGCGAATCCGCGATACTCGGGTGCCGGCGACGTGACTCGTCGGTCGGCGCGGGTTTGGTCACGCCGAACGGTGCTCCTTCTCCGACGTGAGCCGCGACTGGCGCAGGGTGGTCGAGAGTTCGGCGACCACGTTCGCCAGCGGGACGATATTGAAGACACCCTGGCCGCCGCGCAAGAGGTCCACTAAAGCGTCCTCGTCGCGAGCAAGCACGGAACCGGCGTCACTCAACACGAGGCTGCTCGAGGAGAGGTTGGCGCCCAGCGACATGCGTAGGCACTCGACGGCCTGACGGGCCCGTGCGAGGGCGACGCCGGAGGACAGCAGTGATTTGATGACCTTCACCTCCAGCAGGTCGCCGTAGGAGTACTCGCGCTTCGAACCGCTGCCCTGGGCCGAGCGGATCGAGGGCGTCACGAGGTCGGTGCGCGCCCAGTAGTCCAACTGACGGTAGGTCACGCCCGTGAGGCGGCACACCATCGGGCCACTAAATCCACTGGTGAGGGAATCTGTCATTCGCCGTTTCCTCCCGACCGAGGTCTGTCCAGACTAACTCGACGGACTACACGATTGTAGTTTGAATCGGGCTACTCCACAAACAAATCTGGTCGCCCGAGGGCCGTCGACGACGCCTCGGCCTGCAGACGTGGAGGAATCCGGCCGGCGCGGCGCGCCGAGAACCCGGCCCGGACCCCGTCGCGGATGGCCTCGGCCATGGTGACCGGGTCCCGGGCCCGGTTGATCGCCGACGCCGCGAGCACCCCGTCGCAGCCCAGCTCCATCGCGAGGGCGGCGTCCGAGGCGGTTCCCACCCCGGCGTCGAGCAGGACCGGCACGGCGACGCGCTCGGCGATGATGGCGATGGCGTGGGGATTGCGGATTCCCAGCCCCGAGCCAATCGGTGAGCCGAGCGGCATCACCGCGACGCAACCCAGCTGCTCGAGCCGCTGGGCGACGATCAGGTCGTCCGAGGTGTAGGCCCAGACCTCGAATCCGTCGCGCACGAGTCGACCGGCCGCTACCAAGGTCTCGGCGGTGTCGGGTAGCAGCGTCACGTCGTCGCCGATCACCTCGAGCTTGACGGCCGTCGTGTCGAAGGCCTCACGGGCCAACTCGGCCACCTTGACGGCCTCGTCCGCACTGAAACATCCGGCGGTGTTGGGCAGCAGCGAGATGTCGAGCCGACCGAGGAGGTCGTAGATGGATCCCTCGACGCTCGGATCGACCCGACGAAGGGCCACCGTGGCGATCGTCGCCTCGGAGGCGACGAGCGACGCGCGCAGTACGTCCATGGAGCGGAATCCTCCGGTCCCCACGACCAGGCGCGAGGTCGTGCTCAGGGACCCGACTTGAAAGAGTTCTCCCATGGCACCAGCGTACTGACCGACAACCCAACCTAACTAGGGTTGTCGGGGTGCAGCCGATCACCGTCCTCACGATCGCGGGGTCCGATTCCGGGGGCGGCGCGGGAGTCCAGGCCGACCTGCGAACCTTCGCCGCCTTCGGTGTGCACGGCACGACCGCACTGACGGCCATCACCGCCCAGAACACCGTCGGCGTCAACTCGGTCTTCAATCTCGATCCCGAAGTGGTCGCCGCCCAGGTGCTCGCGGTGGTGGGTGATTTCGACGTGAGGGCCACCAAGACCGGGATGCTCGCCACGCCGGCCACCGTCGAACGGGTCGCGCAGTTGGCTCGCGACGGACTGCTCCCCCACCTCGTGGTCGATCCGGTCCTCGTCTCTTCGACGGGTCACGTCCTCATGGAGAACGGCGGCGTCGAGACCTATCGCGAAGCCCTGCTGCCCTTCGCCGAGATCGTGACGCCGAACCTGCGCGAAGCGGCACTGCTCGCCGGACACGACGTCCGTGACGTGCACGGCCCCGACGACATGGCGGACCTCGCCCACACCATCCTCGCCTGCGGCCCGACCTACGTGCTCGTCAAGGGCGGCCACTACACCGAGGGCTCCGACCCGCGCCACTCGCCCGATGTCCTCGTCAGCGCCGGCGAGGTCGTCCTCCTCGACGCCGAGCGCGTAGCCACCACGAACGACCACGGGACGGGCTGCTCGATGTCGGCGGCGATTGCGTCGGGGCTCGGGCTCGGACGGCCCCTCGCCGACACGGTTCGCGACGCTAAGTCCTTCGTGCTGGCGGCGTTGATCGGCGGCGCCGAGTGGCGCCTCGGCCGCGGTCACGGGCCGATCGACCACCTGGGATGGAACGGGTGAACGACACGCCGAGAGCTCCCCTCACGACCACTACGAGCATCTGGCCCGCCGCGGCCGTCCTCATCATTGCCGTGGCGATGCTCGCGATCTTCCTGCTCCTCAACCTGGCCACGAACCAGGGGGTCACCCCCACCTCGACCACGCTCCCGGTCGTCGTGGGCGGCCTCGCCCCGGCGCCGTCGAACGCCCCCCTGGACTACTGTCGCCACACCTCGGAGATCCCCTCGAACATCGCTGGCGCCTTCCTCGTCCCCACCGGCACCAGGTCCGTCCCCGGAGGCAACATTCCCAACGCCGGCGCCGGCGACTTCGACTGCTACCAGCCCCTGGTCACCCCGGCCAATAGCGCCTCGCTTCTCGCGTTCTACGCCGCCCAGCTAGAGACGCGCGGCTGGAACCTCTTCTCGCACGGCGCGAGCAACGGCGCCGCCCAGTCGCTCTTCCAGAAGGCCGGCAGCGACAGCTTCTACTGGATCATCGGAATCACCGTCAACCGGTCGACGGGCGCCAATGTCCACTGGACGTTCCGCATCTATCAGAACTCCGTCGCGATCTAGACGAGGGCGGGAGCGCGCTCGACCTCGACCTGGCAGGCCCACGACCACAGCGCGAAGTTCACCGGGTAGATCAGGTAGCCGATGCGGGTCGCCGACGCCACGCACATCATTACGGCGAAGCAGATACTCAATAGACCCAGCATGCGCGACAGTGTCAGGGGCCAGGTGCGGCGAACGTACTTCGTGAGGAAGTAGCCGCCCACCACGAAGGTGACCGGCGCCAGCACGTGGCCGAGCGGCGACCAGAGGGTCGTGAGGATGTGGCCGGGCAGCGCACTGGCCGCCGGGGACGAGACGCCGGCGAGTCCCAACGGGAAGGCGAAGACGTTGGACATGAAGGCCCACGGCGCGCGTACCGCGAACGGCGCGACGGTCGCCAGGACGATGCCGATGGTCCAGGCGGCGACGTGATGCCACGCGGCGCGGTCCTTCGAGGTGCGGGCAACTAGCAGTGAGCCGATCACCATCGGCCACGCGGTCAGCTTCATCGCCGCGGCGAGGCCAAAACTGATCCCGGCCAGATTGCTCTGGCGTCGTTGCAGCGCCACGACGCCGAGCAGCAGCAGGGCGAGTATCGGCATGTCGTCGCCCCCGGTCGAGAGGAAGAGGGCGCCCGTCGGTAGCGCGAGGAGCATCTGGGCGACTCGGATCTTGCGGTCCCCCGACGCCCGCATCAGCCCCAGGGCGGTGCAGCCCACCAGCAGCGTCAGTAGCGACATCGCGAGGCGCGCGTCGGTGAGGCCCTTGCCGATGTGGGTCTCGGCCGACGGCAGTCCGAAGAGGCCCATCATCGGGAAGTAGGGGAAGAACGACTCGTAGGAGGGGATCCCGGGTATGGCGTTCACTAGGTGTCCGCGCGTGTAGTACGAGTGATACGGGTTGATGCCTTCGATCAAATACTGACCCGTCCGGGTGATGACCGAGACCTCCGGTTGGGCGATGCGCCAACGGGCCTCGAGGCCGAGCGGTATCGCGACCGATCCCAGTAGCACGAGTCCGAAAAGGCCCACCCGGACCATCGACGTGCGCGGGAGTTCGAGGCGACAGAGCCCGAGCGCGACGAAGGCGCACAGCGCGTAGGGCCCGAAGGCGAGATAGCCCCAGTGCCACTGGGCCGGCTCCCTCGACCAGAGGCCTAGGCCGAGCGCGAAGACCGCGGAAAGGGCGTAGAGAATCGCGTCGCTCCGCAGTGCGCTGAGCGCCTCCCACCGGTTCCACGATCGGGTGCGCACGATCGAGAGTCGTGCCAACATGGCGCCAATTCTACCGACCTGCCTGCGGCGGGGACAGAACCTGCGCACCCAGGTGGGGGCAACCGTTCGCTGAACGGTCCGCCAGGGGCCCCTCAGTGGACAGCAGAACGACGGGGCCCGCGTGGCCGTAACCTTGCCACGTGCGGGCTTTCGTGATAAGTGAGGACGGCGACCGGCTCGAACTCGGCGTGCGCGACGTCGAGCCTCGAGCGATCGACGCCACCGACGTCCTCGTGCGCGTCGATTTCAGCGGCGTCAACTTCAAGGACGCCATGGTCGCGGCGGCGAAGAGTCGGGTCCGGCGCCTCCCGTCACTGGTCGGCGGCGTCGACGCGGCGGGAGTTGTCATCACCTCCGGCAACCCGGAGGTCGCCGTGGGCACCCGGGTCGCGGTTCACGGCGGGAACCTCGGCGTCGGACGTGACGGTGGCTTCGCCGAGTACGTCTACTCTCCGACCAAGTTCTTGAGCGTCCTGCCCGAAACGATCTCCACCCACGACGCCATGGTCATTGGCACCGCGGGATTCACGGCGATGGAGAGCGTCCTCGCCCTGCAGGACCGCGGCCTGGCGGCCAACGCCGAGGTACTGGTCACCGGCGCGACCGGTGGAGTCGGCTCCCAGGCCGTCACCTACCTCGCGGCCAGTGGTTACCGTCCGGTGGCCTCGACCGGCTCACCTCTCGAGTCGCAGTGGCTGATTGAACGCGGCGCCGTTCGGGTCATCGGCCGCGAGGACGTCACCGACCAGTCCAGCCGGGTCATGGGGTCCGAGCTCTGGGACGGGGCGATCGACTGCGTTGGCGGCGAGACCCTGGTCAACGTGCTGCGCTCGCTGCGCTACGGCGCCGGCGTCGCGGCTTGTGGACTCGTGGGAAGTGCCGACCTCACCACGACGGTGTATCCCTTCATCACGCGAAACGTCGCTCTCCTGGGAATCGACTGCGTGGAGGCCACCTCGACGACCCGGTCACGAGTCTGGTCCGCCCTCGGCGAAGTCGCGCGCCAGCTTGACTTCGACCCGTTCGTTGATCGCCGCGTCACCCTCGACGAGCTCCCGGAGGCCCTCGAGGTCATCCGCAACGGACGAACCCGGGGCCGAATCCTGGTGGATCCGGCCCCGGTGTAACTGCGAAGACCTGAACTACTCGTCCGCGACGATCGAGCCGACGCGGTCGCCGATGGCGGGGTCGCGCGATACGAGGTACACGGAGTACACCGCGGCCACGACGATGAACGCGAGCGCGGCCCACGGGAACCAGTCGTAGGGTGTCGACTGACCGGGCTTGGCCAGGTAGTACAACGGCACCGCGATGAAGACCACACCGATCGCCGGCAGCACCGCGTGGCGGAGGATACTGAAGAGCTCGGGGTGGTGCTTTTTGTAATAGAAGGGCAGTGCCACGTTGCTCATGGCGTAGACCACCAGCACCAAAATGGTGCCGAACGTCGAGGATTCAAAGAAGAAGTTCGTGGCGCTCATCGAGCCGGAGTAGGCGTGACCACCCAGAATGTGGAGCAGTCCCCAGACGCCGATGATGAGGAGCGACACCGCCAGGAAGAAGAAGAGCGCGTTGACCGGCGTCCGGCGCGTGTCGTGCACCTTACCGATGAACTTGGGGAGCAGGCCCTCACGACCGGCGTTGAAGATCAGTCGAGCCTGAGAGTTCGTGCCGGCAATCAAAGCACCGACCGTCGAAGTCATGCCGGCGAGGAACGCAAAGAACGCGACCCATCCGATGACACTGTGCGCCACGCTCAAGAACGGCACGGTGGCGCCGCTCAAATCGCTGACGTTGTTCTTGAACCCGACAATCGTCGAGAACGCGAAGAACAGGTACGAGAAGCCCATGATGGCGATTGACGTGAACACGGCCTTAGGAATGTTCTTACGTGGATTGTCGGTCTCTTCGGCCAGCGCCGCCGAGTTCTCCCATCCGATGAACAGGTACACGGCGAGCGGGAAGCCCTCGGCCAATCCCTTGAAGCCATTAGTGAGGTGACTCGGCTCGAACGGCTTGAAGGTGATGTAGGAGTGATACTTGATCAAGGCGACGGTGGCGACGATGAACATGATCACGATCTCGAAGACGAAGAACAGGCCGGCCACCCTGGTGGAGATGGAGATTCCTCTTACCATCATGAACGCGCCGAACGCGAGGAACAATAGAGTCCAAAAGATCCACGGCACGCTCTTCATCCCGCCGACGTTGTAGTACTGAAGCAGGTACTGGAAGAATCCCCCGGAGATGGCGATGACCGACGCCATGGCGGCGATGTAGCCGGCCCCGGTCATCAATGCGGTCGTGACCGCCGTGCGACCCCCGAACGTCTTGCCGATAAACGAAATGAAGCCGCCCGTCGAGGGCAGGACCTTCGTGAACTCCGACAACGTGTTGCCGAGGAACGCAATGGCGATGATCGCCACGAGGATCGTGAGTGGTGAGGCGAGACCGGCGGTATAGGCGAGGAAGCCGAAGCCGAAGTAAAAGCTCATGGCCGGACCGATGTTGGCCATGGTCGCGGCCGAAATGTCCAAGAGCCCGAGCGAACCCTTGCGCAAGCGCTCCGGGTTCAACTCCGGTTGCTTGGAGCCTAAGAAGTCTGTGTTCAACCCATCACTCATCGATACCCCCGATGCAATCTCTGACGGTCGAGTCCCACGACCAGTCACCGACGCCTACATTGGCGCTCACAAGAAAATTACCCGAGGTAGCTGGACCGGTCGCGGAGTTGCGCGTTATTCCTACCAAGTAGTAACGGGACTTGCTAATAGAACGGACTGACCCAGACTCGGCCGTTGTTGCATGGCTGGAGCGCGAACTGGGGCGTGACGGTGACTGTCGAACCACCGACGCTGAGTTGCACGTTCATTGTCACCGCGTTGTCGCACACCGAGTTGGCGGTTGGCACGTCGGAGTAGGCCAGCGAAAAGTTGGTGGTGGCGCCCTTGGCCAGTCTCAGCAGAGTCGGCGGCTGATTGGCCTGGGAGCTCTGAAACTGGATCCCGCCCGCACTCGAGGGGAGGTTGACGGGGTTGATCGGGAGCTGGGCCCCGAGCTTGTCCTGCAGGGTGAGCCTCGGCCAGCCCTTTAGCGTGCACGAGCCGGCGCTTGACTTGGTCAGGGTGACGCTCGCGTAGACCGTCCCGGCGGCGCCCTGGCCCTGGTTGAACTGACCCCGAAAGTCCGAACCCTGGCAGCCGCTCCCCGCGGGCTTGGTCGTCGTGGTGCTCGAGGTGGTGATCGAGGTGGTGGTGGTCGTGGACGTGGTCGGGGACGTGGTCGCGTGGCGACTCAGCGTGAAGATCGCCACGAAGGCGAGGAAGACACCGAGGAGCGTGAGCGTTCGCCTCACTGACCGAAGTCCTCGGGGCGAACCGAGTCGAGGAACTCCCTCAGTTCAGCTACGAGGTCGGCCTCACTGGGTGCGCGGTCGGTGGCGTCGTCGTTATCGTCTTCATCCACGAGGTCCAGGTCCATGACCTTGCCCTCGGCGGCCATCAAATCGTCGCTGACCAGTATCGGGGCACCGACGCGCAGCGCGAGGGCCACCGCGTCGCTCGGTCGGGCGCTCACGTTGATCTCCTCGTGATTGCGTACGAGTCGCAGATTGGCGTAGAAGGTGTTCTCGCGAAGTTCAGTGATCTCGGCGGCGAAGAGCTGCGCGCCGAGGGCGGTGATCACGTGGCCCAATAGGTCGTGGGACATCGGTCGCGGTGCCTTGACGCCCTGGAGGGCGTAGGCGATGGCCGTCGCCTCGGGCGCCCCGATGAAGATGGGCAGAACTCGCGTGCCGGCGACCTCCTCGAGCAGCAGCAGCGGCGTCGATGACCCGACATCGACCCGAACGGCTCGCAGCACCACTTCGACCATACGGCCAGCCTAGACCCCGGGCCTGTTCGGATTCTCAGCTAGCGCTCGAGGTAGTCGTTGAGGGCGCGCTCGTAGAGGACCGCGCGCAGTGCCGCGACCTCCTCGGCCACCTCGGCCGAGACGACTCGGGCCCGCTCCGACGAGACGCCACTCCCCTTGGCCCGCAACGGATGAGTCAGGTCGTCGACGAGCCCCACCTCGCGCTCGGCCACGCGGCGCAGCGAACCCAGGAGGCGAATGTCGACCCCGCGCTCCATGAGCGAGCTGGCGACGGCGGCGACCCGCAGGTCGCACGCCGTGTAACAGACTTGTCGATCGATGAGTACCGGTGCGAGGAGACCGAGCGAGTGCAGGTGACTGATCGTCGTTACGTCGAGACCGGTCTGGGCCTCGTAGTCGCCCTGGAGGTAGTACAGCTCGCCATCGACGACGACCTCCTCCGCCGGTGCCACGATCTTGAGCGGCGTACGCGTGACTAGGTCCTCGGCGCTCGGCGCGGGCAGCGAGACGACATTGGCCGTCGCCTCGCGGGCCGCGTGTCGCGGGCTCGACGCGACGGGCTCGTCCTTCAAGAGTCCCTGCTCGATGAGGCGCAGCCGCACCACTCGAAGGGGCACGAACTCCTCTTGGGCGAGTCGAATCGCCTCGCGCAGGCAGTCGACGTCGCGCTCGGAGTAAAGGCGGTAACCCTTTCGGCTCCGGCTCGGCTGTACGAGACCCTTGTCCTCGTAGTAGCGGATCTTCGAAAGCTCGATATCGGGATAGTCCTTGCGCAGCTGGGCGTGCACCTCACCGATTCGCATCACTCCCAGAGTGCTCATTGCGTCGCCTCCCAAAATACGAGCTTGAATTTGCCGATCTGAACCTCGTCGGCCGAGTGAAGTGTGGTCTCCTCGACGCGGGCGCCGTTCACGTACGTGCCATTCAGCGAGTTGAGATCCCGCAAGGTGATTCGTCCACTAGCGGTTCGGGTGAAGATCGCGTGATGTCGAGAGACCGACACGTCGTCGAGCAGCATGTCGCTGTCCTCGTGACGCCCGGCCGTAGTGATCTCCTTGTCGAGCTCGATGCGCGTGCCCGCCGTGGGTCCCGAAGCGATCACCAACTCGTCACGGTGTTCACCGCGTGGTCCCTGATTCGTACCCGGGAACAGGGCCTCGGGTGCGGTGACGACTGGCACGGCGATCGTCTCGGGAGACGACGCATCGTGTTGGGGGGCCCCGCACGACCAACAGAAGTTGGCGTTGGCGTTGAGTATTTCCCCACAGCGTCGACAGTTCATCGGACTCACACTACTTAGTTTCGTCGGTATTCGTCGGGGTCAACTATTGGTGAGGGACCGGTAGGCCGCCGCGTCGAGCAGCGCGTCGAAGTCGGCCCCGCTCGACGTCGTGATCTCGCAGATCCAGCCCTCGCCGTAGGGATCGGTGTTGACCGATTCGGGAGTGCCCGTCAGCGACTCGTTCACCGCGGTCACCGTCCCGCCGACCGGCGCGTAGATCTCCGACACCGACTTCGTGGACTCGACCTCGCCGACGGGGCCGCCGCGTTCGACCGTCGAGTCGACCTTGGGGAGATCGACGAACACCACGTCGCCGAGGGCGTCCTGGGCGTAGTCGGTGATGCCGATGCGCACCACATTGCCACTCGCCCTCGCCCATTCGTGATCGCGGGAATATCGGAGGTCGTCAGGTATTTGCATGGGGCAAACTTACAAGATTCGCCGACCCCGACGTCCCTCTCGCAGTGCCGATCTCGCGGGCCCGACGTAGCCCACGAGCACCATCCACGAGAGCGCGAGACCGCCAACGGCGGTGACCCAGGTCGCGTCCCTCGTCACGTGCTGCCACGTCGCGAGCGCGCCGTGGTGCGGATTGGTCGTCAACAGGAAGAGCGGAAACGTCGTCATCAGGGCAAACGTGGATACCTTCCCCCACCACAGCACGTCGATTCTCGCGGCGCCGAGGGCAGCGAGGACCACGGTGAGCATTGAGACGACGAACTCTCGTACGAGGGTCAGCGTCGCGAACCACCACGGCGCTCCCCCGGCGGCGGCGACCGCCAGGAGTGCGCCGATCACGAGGATGCGATCAGCCACGGGATCGATGATTTTGCCGACTTTCGACACTTGGTGCAGACGCCGGGCCAAGAATCCGTCGATCCAGTCGGTGGCGCCGAGGAAGGCGAGCAACCACGCGGCCACGGCCCGGTGGTCGGTGGTGAAGAGTAGCCAGAAGAAGTAGGGCAGCAGCGCGAGGCGCGCCAGGGTCACCAGGTTGGGCCACGTGCGCCAGCCGGCGTCGGGGGGGTCGGGCGTGCTCACGCCTGAAGCGTATTACTACGCGACGGTGACGGATTCGTCCAGGTAGACGTCCTGGACGGCGTGGACCAATGCCGCGCCCTGCTCCATCGGACGCTGGAAGGCCTTGCGTCCGACGATCAGTCCCTGGCCGCCGGCGCGCTTGTTGATCACCGCGGTGCGCACGGCCCCGGCGAGGTCGTCGGCGCCCCGGGACTCGCCCCCGGAGTTGATCAGTCCGATTCGTCCGGCGTAGCAGTTTACGACCTGCCAACGAGTGAGGTCGATCGGATGGTCGGTGGTGAGTTCGGAGTAGACCTTGGCGCTGGTCTTGCCAAATTTCACCGCGTTGTAGCCCCCGTTGTTCTCGGGTTGCTTCTGTTTGATGACATCGGCCTCGATGGTGACGCCGAGGTGGTTGGCCTGGCCTGTGAGGTCGGCGCTGAGGTGGTAGTCGACGCCGTTGACCTTGAAGGCGTCGTTGCGCAGGTACGTCCAGAGCACCGTGAACAGGCCCAGGCGATGGGCCTCGGCGAAAGCCGCCGAGACCTCCTCGATCTGGCGCACCGATCCCTCAGACCCGAAGTAGATCGTGGCGCCGATGCCCACGGCGCCCAGGTCGGCCGCCTGACGGGCGGAGGCGAAGAGCCGCTGGTCGTAAGTGTTGGGGTAACGCAGCAGGTCATTGTGGTTGATCTTGACAATGAACGGGATCCGGTGGACGAAGCGCCGAGAGACCGATCCGAGCGTGCCCAGCGTCGAGGCGATCGCATTGCAGCCCGCCTCGATCGCGAGGTCGCAGAGGCGCGCCGGGTCGAAGTACTCGGGGTTGGGCGCGAAGCTGGCGGCGGCGGAGTGCTCGATGCCCTGGTCGACCGGCAGGATTGACAGGTACCCGGTCCCGGCGAGCCGTCCATGGCCGTAGAGCGAGCCGAGGTTGCGCAGCACCGTCGGGGACCGGTCGGTGAGCGCGAAGACGTCGTTGATGTAGTTGGGTCCGGGAATCGTCAGCAATTCCTTGGGGAACGCCGTGGCCTGGTGGTCCAGTAGCGACGAGGCTTCGTCACCCAGCAGTGAGGCAATGTCCATGGCCCAAGGCTACAAGATGCCACGTTCGGCCCCCTCGAACGCGACGACCCCGTGGGACGCTCCGCGCGACGTCGCCGATAGACCAGAATGCGCTGATGGAATTCGACTACCGATCGTCGCTCGTGCGGCGCATTCGCGCCGTGCACTCGCTCTACCACGGCGCGTGCGCGACGATGGACCTCGAGCAGGTGAACCGCGTCAGCGCGCCCGGAGTGCTGCCGATCGCCTTCTCCCTCGTCCATCAAGTCCTCATCGAGGACGGCAGCGTCGTCTTCGCCGGAGGCCCCGCGCCCCAGTTCGACGACGAGTGGTCCCAGCTGATGGGACTGGCGATTCCCGATCCCGGCAAGGAGCGCTCCGTCGGCGAGATGATGGACCAGCGGATCGGCGACTACGAGTCCTTCCGCAACTTCCAGCGGTTGGTGTTCGAATCGACCGAGCGGTTCGTCGAGTCGATCGACCCCGCCACCTTCGGTGACGTCCTCGTCGCGCCCCCTTACGGGCCAGAGATCGCCCACACCTTCTCGGCCAGGGTCGGCGGCGACGGCGGCATCTCGCGCAGCGACGCCCTCGAGTGCTGGGTCTACCAGCACGCCCTTCGCCACATGGGCGAGATCGAGCACGCCCGCGCCTTCGTCGGTCTGGGCGGAATGACCTCTTGAAAGCCGGGTCGTAGGGTGACGAACGGCTGGCGGCGCTCGCCGTTGCCCCGAGAGGACGAGAGTCCATGTCGCTAGTCCAGGGAACCACGACCGAGCGGTTCGCGGCGCTGCGCGACATGCTCGAGGAGAACTTATCGAGCGGACTGGACGTCGGCGCTTCGCTCGCGGTCGTCTCCCACGGCGAGTTCGTGGCCGACCTGTGGGGCGGCTACCGTGACGAGGCCCGTACGACGCCCTGGGACGCGGACACCCTCGTTAACGTCTGGTCGAGCACCAAGACCATGACCTTCCTCGTGGCGCTGATGCTGGCCGACCGTGGCGAGTTGGACTTCGACGCCCCGGTCGCCAACTACTGGCCCGAGTTCGCCCGGCAGGGCAAGGCGTCGATTCTCGTGCGCCACGTGATGGGCCACACCGCCGGTCTCTCCGGTTGGGACCCCCCTTTCGAGCCCGAGAGCCTGGCCGACTGGGAATTCGCGACCTCGGCGCTCGCCCGTCAGGCGCCGTGGTGGGAGGACCGCTCCCAGTCGGGCTATCACGCCATGACCCAGGGCTTCTTGATCGGCGAGCTAGTCCGTCGCATCACTGGAACCACGATCGGCCGCTTCCTACGCTCCGAGGTCGCCGACGTCCTGGGAGCGGACTTCTTCATCGGACTGCCCGAATCCGAAGAACCCCGCGTGAGCCTCGTGCTCCCGATGCCCCCCGCGGACCCGGCGACCCTCCCCCTGATCGACCGCGCGCTCGCCGTCGATTCGGTCGCCTACCGCACTCTCTCGGTGCCCGCACTTGACGCCACCTTTCCCCATCACCGCTGGTGGCGTAGTGCAGAGCTCCCCGCGGTCAACGGACACGGCAACGCTCACTCGGTGGCTCTCATCCAGCAGATCGTCGCCAACAACGGCCACGCCGAAGGTCACCGCTTCTTCAGCGAGAAGACGGCCGAGCGGATCTTCCAGTCCCAGGCCCTCGGCCGCGACCTCGTGCTCGGCCGCGAGATCAACTTCGGCCTGGGCTACGGGCTCGCGAGCCCCATGGTGCCGATCGGGCCGCGGACCTGCTTCTGGATGGGCTTCGGAGGATCGCTCGTCATAATGGACCAGGACCTCGAGTTGACCGTCGCCTACATGATGAACCAGATGCGCGTCGGTCTGGCCGGCGACACTCGGGGCTTTGGCTTCGCCGCGGCCGCCTTCGTGGCGGCGATGGCTTAGTCGACCTTCTTCTTCGACACCGGCGTCGTGCGTCGTTTGCGGTTCTTCGGCGGAGCCGTCGCCCCGAGGTCGGCGAGACGGCTTTTCGCGTCGTAGGCGTCGGGTTCGGCGATGACAACCCGGGCAAACATCTCGCGGGCCGAGGCGGTGTCGCCAGCCCGGTCGTAGACGTCGGCCAACGCGTACCAGAGGCGGACGTGACGGTACGACGGGTTGCGCAGCTGCTTGGTGGCCCCGGCCTTGGTCAAGAGTTCGATCGCCTCTTGGTACATCCGCTGATCGGCCCAGGCCGACGCCATCACAATCCGGCCCTCGGCGAGGACCTCGGCGGTCGGTTCGCCCTCCTCGAGCTCGCCGAAGGACTTCTCGACGGCCCGGTACCGGCGGTTCGCGCGGTCACAGTCCATGACGAGGGGCAGGTGCTCGGGATTGCCGGTGATGGTGAAATGGGCGCGCAAGTGAATCTTGGCCATGCTCCAGCGTTCGGCGCGGTAGGCGGCCAATCCGGTCAGCTCGCGCACCGGCGCGACGCCCGGCACGGCGTCGCTGACGACGCGCCCAAGACGCAAGGCCTCCTCGTAACGCTTGCGGTCGTAGGCCTCTGCCGCGCGGGTGAGGGTCATGACCATCTTCTCGCGCATGTACGCGGTGCCGACGAAGGCCTTGCGCACGTCGGCGGCGACGTCGCCCGGCAGGACGTACTGGACCTTCGCTTTGGCCTTGGCGACCGGTGCGGTACCGACCGGACGGGTCTCCTCGACCCACGTTGCCTGACGGTCGGGGCGCACGCCGCTCGTCGGCGTCACCTCCATGGCCTGGCCCGTCGACTTCAGGTTGGCCCCGCCCTTTCGAGCGACTCCGCCCCAACCCTTGCCCCGGCCGTAAGAGTCGGCCTTGGCGCGCTCGATCTCCTCGGGGGTCAGTTCACGGGGACGGCGATCGGACCGGCCGGGCTCGTCGCGCCGGGGCCGTTGATCGCGAGAGGCCGCACGGGCTCCGGGTCGATCCCCGCGGGGCGCCAGACTCGGTCGGCGGTCGCGATCCTCACTCGCGAAGCGGGCGCCCACTCGAGTCGGTCGGGTCGGTCGCCGATCGGGCGACTCCTGAGGACGGACCGATCGTGAACGCGAATCGCGCGCATTGCGCTCGCGCCACTCCGGGTGCGGGCCCCGCCGCACGTCGGAATCGGGGCGGCGCGGATACGACGGACGTGCGTCGCGTTCGGTCGGTCGGGCCGAAGATCGTGCGTCACGTCCGGCGCCACTGGGCCGAGGGCGACGGGAATCGCTGTCGTAGCGCTGGCCCACGCGGGGTCCGCGTCGGACATCGGACTCCAGACGGCGCGGATACGAAGGCCCCGAACCTCGAGTCGATGGCCGCGTTGTAGACCTGTCCCCGTCTCGCGCGTCGGCCGGACGGGGACGTCGATCGCCGTTCGAACGGGCCCTTCGGTCGTTTCGCTCGTCGCGGTCGTCGTGACGCGGGGGGCGTGGCGTTGAGGAACCCCGAGAGTCGCGAGAGCCGGATCTGGTCGGTCGGTCCGTTCGGGAGCCTTGCGGATCGCGGGGTCCGACGCTGCTCCCACGATCAATGCGCCGCTCGGCGCCGTCGCGAGGGCTCCGCCCGGCGTAGCCGGCCCGGTCATCCTCATTGGGGGCCCGTCGGGGACCGGCGCCCTGACCGTTCCCACCACGGTTCACACCACCCTGGCGCGAGCCCGACGAACCTCGAGGGCCGCCTCGCCCCCCGGCCGCCGGACGGCCAGCGCCCGACGCTCGGCGAGGGTTGGGATTGGAAGGAGGCACCGTGCAATGCTACTAAAGCGTGCCGTCGAGCCCCGCGGGGCCGTCTTCTATCGAACCGAGAGCGTGGAGGTGCAGTGGCCGTCGTCATGAGGAACACTCTCCGCACCGTCATGATTCTCGTCACGGTCTCGTCGAAATCGGCGTCGCGTCCATCCACGAGGCCCCGGGACGCTCGGGACTGCTGAAACCGCATCTGCGCCCCCCTCTTCGGTCCGGTCCGGATCACTGGCAACGCGTTGACCTGCGAGGTCCCCCCGTCGACAACTGGTCGATCCACGTTTCGGTCGAGCAGGCTCGACCGGGCGACATCCTCGTCGTGACCCCAGCCTCCCCCTGCGAAGACGGCTACTTCGGCTAACTCCTCGCGACCAGCCTCGTCGCCAACGGCGTGCGGGGTCTCGTCATCGATGCGGGCGTGCGCGACGTCGCCGAACTGATTGCCATGGGCTTTCCCGCCTGGTCCCGGGCGATCAACGCCCAGGGCACTGTGAAGGGGAACCCCGGCAACGTTCAGACTCCCATCGTCTGTGCGGGCACCCTGGTTCGACCGGGCGACGTCGTGGTTGCCGACGACGATGGCGTGTGTCGTCGTGCGGCGCGAGGAGGCCGGCCGAGTGCTCGAGATCGCGCGTGCCCGAGAGGCCGGCGAAGCCTACAGGCGCCGGCAGTTGGCGAATGGCGAGCTCAGCCTCGACCTCTACGACATGCGCTACTCCCTGTTCGAGCGGGGCCTGAGATACGAGGAGGCCGAGCCTGAGGAGCGTGGGTGAGCGACGGCCCACTCTTCTCCTCTGGATGAAGCGCCTGCCAACCACGGGGGGTTCTCCCAAATACGTGAGCTCGTGTCCTCTGAACTCATCGCGACTGTCACCGGCCCGGTAACACCGTTCGAAACGGACGGGTCGATCGATTCCACTTCTTGTGCGGTTGGCGCGATCAGAGTCCACTTCGCGGCCCGTGGGCTAGTGACGGTTCTTCATCCAAGGCCTCATCGTCGCGGTTCCCCGGTCGGAGTGGCGACTGACTCGTCGAGTCCCCCGTGGCAACAAATCAACGTCGCTTGAGGACAGTTCTCGGGACGGAAACGCGAAAGACCCCCACCTCGCGGTGGGGGTCTTTCAAGAAATCCGGCGGCGACCTACTCTCCCAGGGGGGGACCCCCAAGTACCATCGGCGCTGGTGGGCTTGACTGCTGTGTTCGGAATGGGAACAGGTATATCTCCACCGCCATAACCACCGGAAACTGTGCGCTCGACCCCTCTCGGGATCGGAACCGGCGAACCGGCTCCTTGAGCGTCCTAGAACGAGCACGAACATCACAACTCCAAGCCCTCGGCCGATTAGTACCGGTCAGCTGAATGCGTTACCGCACTTACACT
>JAYVZV010000040.1:0-5596 GCA_043782995.1 Acidimicrobiales bacterium
CGGTCAGTCCCATGCCCCCCATGGTCGCCCAGAAGAGTGACGGGTCCTGCGTCGGCGACACCGTCACCGCGCCGTTCGGGGTCACCAGGCGCATCTCTAGGACGTGGTGGGCGATACTGCCGTCGAGGTGGTGGTTCTTGCCGTGCACGTCGGCGGCGATCGCCCCGCCGATCGACACCTGACGCGTGCCCGGGGTGACCGGGACGAACCAGCCCCGGGGAATCGACGTTGCGAGCAGCTCGTCGATCGAGACGCCGGCGCCGAGCGTCACGACGCCGTCCTCGGCGAACTCACCCACGCCGCCGAGCTCGCGGTTGTCGAGCACGACGCCGCCGCTCAACTGGGCGGCGTCGCCGTAGCTGCGCCCGAGACCTCGCGCGATCACCTGGGGGGAGGTCGCGAGCAGCGTCGCGACCTCCAGGTCGCTCGTCGGCGTCTCCACGTCCGAGATGCTGGCCGTCGTGCGGCCCCATCCGTAGAGCGTGGTCCGGCTCATCCGTAGACCCCCAGAGCGACGGCGATCGCCCAGAGCACGACGAGGAGTTGCACGGTGCGGTTGTGCAACAGCAGCTCCTCGGGCGCCGCGCCGTCGCCGGCGTCGGCCGAGCGCATGATGAAGAGCACGGCGAAGACGACCGGCACGACGCTGAGCCGGATGGCAATGGAGTCATGGCGATAGGAGAGCCCGGTCGCCGAAGTGTCAAAGGCCCAGAGGCAGTAGCCGGTCACCACGACCGTGGCACTCATGGTCAGCGCCGAGTGCAGGAACTCGGCCGTGTACTCAGAGAGCACCTTGCGCGTCGCCCCGGCGCCGACCTGCCGGAGCTCGCTCGAGCGCTTGCCCACGACGAGGAAGAGCGCCCCGAAGGAGATGACCACGAGGAACCACGTGGAGACGAAGATGTGCGAGGCGGCGGCCCCGGCGTAGGCCCGCAGGAAGAAGCCGCTCGCCACGACCCCGAGCTCGATGACGGCGACGCTCTTCAACTTCAGGTTGTAGGCCAGCGTGATCAGGACGTACAGGCCCAGCACGAGGAAGAGCCCGCCCGGATGCCACAGGGCGAAGGGGATCGAGAAGCCCACGACGAGCAGGAGCATCGCCGCCACCACCGCGACCCGCGCGTTCAACTGGCCGGCGGCGATCGCGCGGAACCGCTTGGTCGGGTGCTGGCGGTCAGCCGCAACGTCCGTCAGGTCGTTGATGAGGTACATGCCCGACGAGATGGCGCAGAAGGCGAGGAACGCCGCGCCCGTGTGGCGGATGATGTCGGCGTGGGTGGCCACGCCGGCGGCGGCCGGCGCTACCACGATCAGTCCGTTCTTCACCCACTGGCGCGGTCGCATCGCCGAGACCAGTGCCAGCAGCGGGCCACGTGCGCGCGGGGAGTTCGTCGTCACGCTCACGACGCTACTAGGGGCAATTACGGGGCCCGCGAGTGCGATTGGGGGCAAAAGGGCCCGGGCCATGGGTCCTAGACTGGTCCTCTGATGGAGCGCACGTACCGAGTCGTAGTGGCCAAGCCCGGACTCGACGGGCACGATCGGGGGGCCAAGGTGATTGCGCGAACGCTGCGCGACGCCGGATTCGAGGTGGTCTACACCGGACTGCACCAGACGCCCGAGCAGATCGTCCAGGCCGTCGTTCAAGAGGACGCCGACGCCCTCGGACTCTCGCTGCTCTCCGGGGCCCACCTCACCCTGGTTCCACGGGTGATCGACCTGCTGAGGGCCCAGGGACGCGACGACGTGCTGCTCGTCGTGGGCGGCATCATCCCCGACGACGACATCGCCCCGCTCGAGGCGGCGGGCGTGGCGCGGGTCTTCACCCCCGGCGCGTCGCTCGCCGAGATCGGCACGTGGCTCGAATCGGCCCTCGACGCGCGCGCCCGCCACCACTAGTTCGCTCCGGCCGTCACGGTCGACCAGATGAAAGAAGAAGTTGATGGATCTCTTTGAGTACCAGGGCAAGCAGTACTTCGCGCGCTACGGCATCGCCGTCTCGCCCGGCGACATCGCCGACACCGTCGACCAGGCCGTTGCCGTCGCCGAGAGGGTCGGCTACCCGGTCGTCGTCAAGGCGCAGGTCAAGGTCGGCGGCCGCGGCAAGGCCGGCGGCGTGAAGCTCGCCGAGAACGTCGAGGAGGTTCGACTGCACGCCGGCAATATCCTCGGACTCGACATCAAGGGCCACGTGGTGCGCCGCCTGTGGGTCGAGCGCTCGAGCGATATCGCCAAGGAGTACTACGCCTCGTTCACGCTGGACCGCCAGAACAAGACCCACCTGGGGATGCTGAGCGCCCAGGGCGGCGTGGAGATCGAGGTCGTCGCCGAGGAGGACCCCGACGCGATCGCGTTCCTCTCGATCGACCCGGTGCGCGGGCTCGACCTCGAGACGGCGCGCCGCTGGGTCCACGAGGCCGAGCTCGACGAGCCGGCGCGCGAGCAGGCCGCCGAGCTGCTCGTGCGCCTCTACGAGTGCTACACCAAGGGCGACTGCGACCTCGCCGAGATCAATCCGCTGATCCTGACGCCCGACGGCCGCGTGCACGCTCTCGACGCCAAGGTCACCCTGGACGAGAACGCCTCCTTCCGCCACCCCGAATGGGAGGAGTTCCGGGCCGACGAGTTCGAGGACCCTCGCGAGAAAATGGCCAAGGAAAGGGGCCTCAACTACATCGGCCTCGACGGGACCGTCGGCATCATCGCCAACGGCGCCGGGCTGGCCATGTCGACCCTCGACGTCGTCAACCAGGTCGGAGGCGCGGCCGCGAACTTCCTCGACATCGGCGGCGGCGCCGACGCCGACGTCATGGCCTCGGCGCTTGAGGTCATCAACTCCGACCCCAAAGTGAAGGTGATCTTCGTGAACATCTTCGGGGGCATCACCCGGGTCGACCTGGTCGCTCAGGGGGTCGTCGAGGCGCTCGCGCGCGTGTCGATCGAGTCGCCGATCGTGCTGCGCCTCGACGGCACCAACGCCGTCGAGGGCCGGGCCATCCTCGCGCCGCACCTGAACGAGAAGTTGATCACCGAACCGACCATGTTGGACGCGGCCCGGCGGGCCGTGCTCCTCGCGAACGCCTAAGGAGGAGCCATGAGCATATTTGTCGACGAGAACACCAAGGTGATCGTCCAGGGCCTCACGGGGGGCCAGGGCCGTTTCCACGGGCTGCGCAACCGCGACTACGGCACCAAGATCGTCGGCGGGGTGACCCCCGGCAAGGGTGGCACCGACGTCGACGGCGTACCCGTCTACAACTCCGTGCGCGAGGCCGTCGACGCCACCGGCGCCACGGCGTCGTTCGTTAGCGTGCCTCCGAAATTCGCCGCGGCCGCGATCCTCGAGGCCGCCGAGGGCGGCATCACGTTCATCGTGTGCATCACCGAAGGCATCCCGGCCCAGGACGAGGCGATCACCTACAACCGGCTGGTCGAGGACTACCCCAAAGTTCGCCTCCTCGGGCCCAACTGCCCGGGGATCATCAGCCCGGGCAAGTGCAACATCGGGATCACCTCAGGCGACATCGCCCTCGCCGGCGGGCCGGTCGGCATCGTGTCGCGCTCGGGCACGCTGACGTACCAGGCGCTCTACGAGCTGAGCCAGCAGGGCATTGGACAGACGACCTGCGTCGGCATCGGCGGCGACCCGGTACCCGGGACGAACTTCATCGACTGCCTCGCGGCGTTCCAGGCCGACCCGGAAACCAGGGCCGTCATGATGATCGGCGAGATCGGCGGCTCCGAAGAGGAGCGCGCCGCCGAGTGGATCAAGGCCCACATGACCAAGCCGGTCGTCTCGTACATTGCCGGGGTGACTGCGCCCCCCGGACGCAAGATGGGCCACGCCGGCGCGATCATCTCCGGCTCGAAGGGCACGGCCCAGGCCAAGATGGAGGCCCTCGCCGCGGCGGGCGTCCAAGTCTGCCAGAACCCCACCGAGGCCGGGCTAAAAATGGGCGAGATCGTCAAGGCGCTGTAGCGCTTTGACCGGGGTCCGTCTCTGCGTGCTGGTGTCTGGGTCGGGCACCATCCTCGAGGCCATGCTCGAGAGCGGCCTCCAAGTGGCGTTCGTGGCCGCGGACCGGCCCTGTCGGGGCCTGGAGGTGGCTCGTGACGCGGGGGTCGCGGTCGCGCTCGTCGACCGCGCCGACTTCGGCGGCTTTTCGGGCGCGTTCGACCGCGACAACTACTCCCAGGAGTTGACCCGGGTCCTGACGAGCCGTTCCGTCGACCTCGTCGCGATGGCCGGTTTCGGCACCGTGGTCACCGAGTGCCTCCACGCCGCCTTCCCGGCCCGCGTCCTTAACACCCATCCGAGCCTGTTGCCTCAGTTCAAGGGATGGCACGCCGTGACCCAGGCGATTGATTCCGGCGTCGCGGAGACGGGCTGCACGGTCCACGTCGCCACGCTCGAGCTCGACGACGGACCGGTACTCGCCCAGCGTCGGGTGCCGGTGCTCGAGGGCGACGACGAGCGGTCGCTGCACGAACGCATCAAGACCGTCGAGCGCGAGGTCTATCCACTGGTGGTGGGTAGGGTGATGGCGGCAATGGCCATCGGTCGCGAGCCGGCGTCGGTGGCCGAAGCCTTAGAAGGGGAGTAGATGAGGGCGTTGCTGAGCGTGTGGGACAAGACCGGACTGGCGGACCTCGCGGCGGGCCTCGCCGCCATCGGGGTCGAGCTCATCGCCTCCGGGGGCACGGCTCGCGCGCTGAGCGACGCCGGCGTCGCCCACCGGGACGTCGCCGTCGTCACGGGCTTCCCCGAGATGCTCTCGGGCCGCGTGAAGACGCTGCACCCGCGGATCCACGCCGGCATCCTCGCTGACCGGTCCCGGGCCGACCACCGTGACGACCTGGCCGACCACGACATCACCGCCATCGACCTCGTCGTCTGTAATCTCTACCCCTTCTCCTCGGACCCCACGGTCGAGCTCATCGACATCGGCGGACCGGCGATGGTGCGGGCGGCCGCCAAGAACCACCAGTACGTCGGGGTGCTCACCAGTCCCGCCCAGTACGACGCGGCGCTCGCCGAGATCACCTCGATGGGGGCGCTCAGCGACACGACACGCCACGCGCTCGCGCGAGCGGCCTTTGCGCACACCGCCGCCTACGACGCGCAGATCGTGCGGTGGCTCGACGGCGGCGGCGCAATCGGTGCACCACCCAGCGCCGCTGACGCCGTCATCCCGCCGACGCTGCA
This sequence comes from Acidimicrobiales bacterium, assembly GCA_043782995.1. Lineage (GTDB taxonomy): Bacteria > Actinomycetota > Acidimicrobiia > Acidimicrobiales > RAAP-2 > RAAP-2. The sequence goes on from JAYVZV010000040.1 coordinate 5,207, forward strand.
CCTGACCCTGGAGAGGGCCGACGTCGTGCGCTACGGCGAGAATCCTCACCAGGTCGGCGCGCGCTACCGCGGCGCCGGTACGACGCCGTGGTGGGACGGTGTGACCCAGCACGCCGGCACCGCCCTGTCGTACTTGAACCTCTTCGACGCGGACGCCGCGTGGCGTCTCGTGCACGAGCTCGCCTCCGACGCGCCCGGCGCCGTCGCCGTCGCCATCATCAAGCACGCGAACGCCTCGGGCGCGGCGCTCGGCCCAACGCTCACCGACGCCTTCGCCAAGGCTCTCGCCGCCGACCCCCAGAGCGCCTTCGGCGGCATCGTGGCGGTCGGGGGCGAGGTCGACGAGGAGTTGGCGGACCTGATCGCGGTCGGCCCGCAGGCCGACGTCAT
>JAYVZV010000041.1:0-5571 GCA_043782995.1 Acidimicrobiales bacterium
TCCCTTTGCTCGCTACCACTCTCCAATTCTACCCCAAGGTTCGAATGAAGCCGGTTGAGGCGACGGCAAACAGCAGGTCACTTGTTTTCTAGGAAAAACCGGTAGACATTTGTTTCACGGGCCTCGAATCCGAGCTTCACGTAGAGCGAATTGGCCGCGACGCGCGAAGGTCGGCTCGTCAGGTCAATCGAACGAACGTCACGCAACCTCGCAACTTCAATGGCGGCCCGGGTGAGAGCTTCTCCGACACCGCCGCCACGGAATGACTCATCGACGACGACGTCTTCGATCAACGCGCGCACCCCGCTCGGGATAGCGAAAACGACCAATGTTAGGACGCCCACGATTCGGTCCCCGTCTCGTGCCACGAAGAGCGTCGACGCCGGAGACTCAATAATGGCCTCCATCTGAGGCACGGCGAGCGGGGCCGCAGACGCTGAGAGTTGTGCCAGCAGCCGATTGACCCCCGCGACGAGCTCGTCGGTAACGCGGGTGGCAATCTCGATTGTCACACTCACTTCTCACCTCGCCACACGGGTCGACGGAGATCGTCGTAGAAGACGTCGCGGTGCTCGCCGTCGAAGGCCGCGAAGATCGGCTCCGCCCAGCGGTCGGCGCCGATCGTCGGTGACGGGAGATTGTCCCGGGTGAACCATCCCGCGTCGGTGCACTCGAGGGGATGGATGTTCATCTCGCCCCCGACCGCCCGGCAGAAGAACAGCAGCGAGTACAGGGGGATGCGCGAGCTGCCAAGCCGCATGCCGTCAAGCACCCCGATCAGCCGGATCGGTTCGACCTCGATTCCGGTCTCTTCGAGGACCTCCTTCACGACGACCTCGGCAGCCGAATAGCCCACGTCGCACCAGCCCGTCGGGTACAACCAGACACCCGAATCGGCGCGCTGGATCAAGAGGAGCTCGTTCTTCTCGTTGGAGACGGCCGCTCCGACGGCGACCTTGGGGGTCTGGTAGCCCGGGACGCCCCGTCCGACGTCCTTCATCCATTCGGTGACGTAGCCGTCGGCGTCGGACACGCCCGCGAGGCCCTCGTCGGCGGCGACCTTGATGTCGGCGGCGATCTTCAGGACCTCCTCGAAGCGCTCGCGCTCGTACTGGCTCTGGGTAAAGCCCAGTCCGGTACGCGCGACGCCCGCCAGGGACTCGGCCCAGCGGCGCAGCGTCTTCTCGGGAACCGGTTCCACCGTCATGACGCTACCAACGCCGACTAGGCCAACGTCGCGTCGAGGACCTCGTCCACGGTGCCGACGAGGCCGGTGTAGAAAGCGCCGAACTCGCCGTAGAGCGTCGAGGCCTCGTCGAAGCGCATCGAGTAGACGCATTCCTTCAGGTCGTCGACGTGCACGCCGAAGAGCGTGACGCCCCACTCCCAGTCGTCCAGGCCCGTCGAGCCCGTGACCACTTGGAGGATACGGCCCTTGAAGGCCTTGCCCGCGGTGCCGTGTTGGCGCATGAGCCGCATCCGCTCGTCGTAGGACAGCGCGTACCAGTTGTGCTCCTCGCCGCGACGCTTGGACATCGGGTAGAAGCAGAAGGCTCCCATACCGGCGGGCGGCAGCACCGGGAACAGGCGGTCGTTGATCATCTTCTCGGGCATGCCCGAGGCGTACTCGCTCACCTCGGTGACCGAGACGTAACTCTCGGCGACCTTCAACCCGGCGGCCTGGATCTTGCTCTGGAAGCGGCGCAGATCCCAGAGGTCCTCGCCGAGCACCATGAAGCACACATCGGCTTTGGCGCCCACTATCGCGGCACTGACTACCTGCAGCCCGGAGTCGAGCGCCTCGTCGACGGCCTTTCGCACTACGCCGACGTCGACCGACCCCTCCGGGTGACAGAACAGGTGGACGACGTTCAGTCCCTGTGCGGGTCCGAGTGGGGAGGGCGAGGTCATCTGACAATGCTATTGCGTGGTGCCGTGAAAGGAACCGTGGGACCCGAGGGTCCTGCGGTTCCTTGGATCTGTGACTTTCGGACTGAGTGGCTGCCCCGAGATCACGTGGATGCGGATTCAATCGACAAGATGCCCGCCGAGAAACTCTCTTGACCCCACTATCGGATGCTCCATCTCTCGTGCACGTCCTGTCCATAGTGGAGCGCCGAAATGTCGTGATACGTGGCGACCGACAAGGGCCCGGGGTCAGAAATTGCTCAACCGAAGCCGGACAAATGACCTCAACCAACCCCCGTCTCGGTCACACGAGTTACGAAGCGCCGGGCGCTCGGCATCGGATTTGGTCGGCCTCGCGTTGGGCGTCGAGGGTCCCATCGACCGTCAGCCGTTCGGTCGTTTCAATCGAGCTGAGCGCCCCCGCCACCCTTGGCCGACGCCCCCGCCGCCATGGACACATTGTCCGGAGCTTCACCGGGCGTAACCGTCAGGTTCCCCAAAGGGGTGCCCGAACCCGTGCAACTTCTCCCCGACCGACTCAATGTACGACTTAGCGGCTGTTCGGCGAACTTCGGGCTTGCCAATCAACCTGACCCGGGTCTCTGGCGTGTAAATGAACCTCGACAGATAGAGCGACTTAGTCGCTCCCCGCACTCGCTGGACCGCGGACTCGGGCGTCACTATCGCGATAGCCCGGCGAGATTTCAACTAACTGTCGAAAGCCAGCACACCCGGTCAATCGAGACGATGTGCCCCGGGTAGCTTGCAGGAGACTCATATCGATCTTCACATGTCAAACCTCAGTGCGGCCCATGGCGGTGCGCAAGAGTGCGGGGCGCTGAGGCGACTTATGAGGCGACTGAGAATGACAACGATCGAGGAGACAGCGCCTACGGGCGCGCTCTCGCTAGGTCCCCGTGGGGCTCTCTCCTCGATCGAGGTCAGTCTCTTCTACCGGGTCGACTAGTAGTCGTCCATGCCTCCACCGGGCATCGACGGGGCCTTCTCTTCGGGCTTGTCGACAATGACGCACTCCGTGGTGAGGAACAACGCCGCGATCGACGCCGCGTTCTGCAGTGCCGAGCGGGTGACCTTGGCGGCGTCGATGACGCCGGCCTTGATCAGGTCCTCGTACTCGCCGGTCGCCGCGTTGAGTCCGGCGGTCGCGTTCTTGAGGTGACGGACCTTGTCCACGACCACGCCGCCCTCCAGGCCGGCGTTGACCGCGATCTGGTTGAGGGGCGCCTCGACGGCCTTGGAGACCATTCGTGCGCCGGTCGCCTCGTCGCCGCTCAGCTTGTCGGCACACTCGAGGATTCGGGCCTGGCTGCGCAGCAGGGCGACGCCGCCTCCGGGCACGACGCCCTCTTCGATGGCGGCCTTGGTCGTCGAGACCGCGTCCTCGATGCGGTGCTTCTTCTCCTTCAGCTCGACCTCCGTGGCCGCGCCGACCTTGATGACGGCGACGCCGCCGGACAGCTTGGCGAGCCGCTCCTGGAGCTTCTCACGGTCGTAGTCCGAGTCGGTGTTCTCGATCTCGGCCTTGATCTGACTGATGCGGCCCTTAATGTCGTCCTCGGTGCCGGCGCCCTCGACGATCGTGGTCTCGTCCTTCGTGACCACGACCTTGCGGGCCGAGCCGAGCAGTTCTAGTCCGGCGGTGTCGAGCTTGAGCCCGATCTCCTCGGAGATGACGGTGCCGCCCGTCAGAATCGCGATGTCCTGGAGCATGGCCTTGCGCCGCTCCCCGAAGCCCGGCGCCTTTACGGCGACGGACTTGAAAGTGCCCCGGATCTTGTTGACGACCAGCGTCGCGAGCGCCTCGCCCTCGATGTCCTCGGCGATGATCAACAGCGGGCGACCCGACTGCATGACCTTCTCGAGTACCGGGAGGATGTCACGGACGGAGGTGATCTTGGAGGAGACGAGCAGGATGTAGGCGTTCTCGAGGACCGCCTCCATGCGCTCGGTGTCGGTGGCGAAGTAGGGCGCGATAAAGCCCTTGTCGAAGCGCATGCCTTCGACGAGGTCCATGTCCATACCGAAGGACTGGCTCTCCTCGACGGTAATGACGCCGTCCTTGCCGACCTTGTCGATGGCGTCGGCGATCATCTCGCCGATCTCATTATCGGCTGCGGAGATCGAGGCCACTTGGGCGATCTGCTCCTTGGTGTCCGCCGGCTTGGCGAGGTCGCGCAGGGACTCCACGGCCGCCTCGACGGCTGCCTCGATGCCCTTCTTCAGCGACATCGGGTTCGCGCCGGCGGCGACGTTGCGCAGACCCTCGCGCACCATCGCCCATGCGAGGACCGTGGCCGTCGTGGTTCCGTCACCGGCCACGTCGTCGGTCTTCTTGGCGACCTCTTTGACCAGCTCCGCGCCGATGCGCTCGAACGGGTCCTCGAGTTCGATGTCCTTGGCGATCGACACGCCGTCGTTGGTGATCGTGGGGGCGCCCCACTTCTTGTCGAGCACGACATTGCGACCCTTGGGTCCGAGGGTCACTCGGACGGCGTCGGCCAGCTTGTTCATGCCACGTTCCAGGGCCCGGCGGGCCTCTTCGTCGAAAGCGATCAGTTTCGCCACGGTGGATCCTCCTAGTGCGATCGCACCTTTTTGGTGCAACGCAATATTAGCAGTCTAAGGAGGCGAGTGCTAACGGACGTCAGCCACCGGCGACGGCCGGTACCAACGAGACGGTCTGGCCCGGCACGAGAACGGTGTCGAGGCCGTCGAGGTACCGGACGTCCTCGTCGGCCACGAAGACGTTGACGAATCGGCGGAGCACCCCCCGGTCGTCCAGGACCCGAAAGGCGATCCCGGGGTAGGCCGCGTCCACCGCGGCGATGGCCTCGCGCACGGTGACGGCCTCGACGGGCACCTCGCCCGCTCCTCCGACGAGGGCACGAAGCTGACTGGGCAGACGGACGATCACGCTCACGACGCGGCCACCAGCTGGTGTAGGCGCAGGGCGTCCTCGGCGGCACCCAGCGACGGGGCGATGGTCGAGGTAACGGTGGCGGTGTCCACGACGGCATCGAGGGTCTTCAGGCCGTGGCCCGAAATGATAGCGACGATCGACCTGTTGGGGTCGATCGTGCCACGTTGGACCATCTGACGGAGACTCGCGATGGTGACGCCACCGGCCGTCTCGGCGAAGACGCCCTCGGTCTCGGCCAGCAGCCCGATGCACTCGAGGATTTCGGAGTCGGGCACCGAGCCGCAGTCCCCCCCGTTCAGACGAAGTTCGTCGAGCACGTAGGGGCCGTCGGCCGGGTTACCGATCGCGAGCGAGCGCGCAATCGTGTTCGGGCGCTGGGGCGTGATGACGTCGGCGCCGCTGGAAAAGGCCGTCGCGATCGGCGAGCAGCCGGTCGCCTGCGCTCCGAAGAGCACCGGGGCGGGCCCGTCGATGAGACCGAGCTCAATGAACTCCTTGAAACCCTTGGCCACCTTCGTCAGTTGGCTGCCCGAGGCGACCGGCACCACGACCTGGTCCGGGGCGCGCCAGCCCATCTGCTCGGCGATCTCGAAGGCGAGGGTCTTGGAGCCCTCGGCGTAGTAGGGACGGAGGTTGACGTTCACGAAGGCCCAGTCGCCGTGCTCGGCCACGAGCTCGATGCAGAGTCGGTTGACGTCGTCGTAGCTGCCCTCGACGCCGAG
>JAYVZV010000042.1:0-5524 GCA_043782995.1 Acidimicrobiales bacterium
CTCTCAAGAGCCAACTCGCTTCATGGGAACTGTTGGGTGTGGCTGTTTTCGATGCGCATTTCTAGGGCCTCAGTGTGGCTGTTTTTGATGCGCGGTTACAAGAGACCTTGGTCGCTGCACAGTTCGGTTCGGTGCGTGGGGTATTTCTAAGCGAAATTCACCTGATTTCTGACGCAAACCTTGTCGGACACCGCTAATCCTTGACAAGGGTCACCAGAATCGACTTCACCGATTCGCCGTCACTTATCGCCGCCTGACACTCACATTTGACATATAGGGGCATCACCACTCGGCGGGACGTGATCCAGGGCGTTTGCGACGTCGCCGCCAGATGAGATCATCGACAGGCTGCTCCATGGTGAGTAGCGAGGAAGACGGGCCATTGTCCTCTTCCTAATCTGCCGTGTCGGAATATCCCGGCTTGGTAAGGGTGTCGGGATATTCCAACAGTGAGTACTTGTCGGGATATCCCATCTTTGCTACAATGTCGGATTATGCCGACAGACCACCAACTCAATCCGAACCGGGGCCCTTTCCGGATCTATACGCCTGCATCCCTGGGCGATGCCGTCCGCCACTACCGGACGGAGGCTGGGCTGACTCAAGCCCAGTTGGCTGAGAAGGCAGGGATCCAGCGCAGTTACCTGTCCGAGCTGGAAAGCGGCAAGGAAACCGAGCAAGTGAAACGACTGTTCGGAGTGCTGCGGCAACTCGGGGTTCGCATGACGTTGGACAAGGCGGATTGGTAGTGGCTGACGAACTCGCAGTCTGGCTCTATGGCGCGCGAGTGGCCGTCATCGACCGCGAACGGGACCGGTCTCGATTGGCATACACGGAGGAGGCACTGAGGAGGTACCCGTTGGGCACCCCGATCTTGTCGCTCTCGCTGCCCGTCAGCTCACGCCGCTACACGCATGGGATCGTTCGCCCATTCCTCGACGGTTTGCTGCCTGAAGGCGAATCACGCAAATCAATCGCACGAGACGTCCACGTCCCAGAGCGCGACACGTACGGATTAATCCGCGCCCTTGGTAGGGATTGCGCTGGCGCGGTTGTGATCCAGCCAACAGAGGATCCGGCGCCTCCAGCACCAACTACGACCACGGCGGAGCCGCTCAGCCCGGATGAGATCGAAGCTCTCGTCAGAGATCTCAAGAGCGCCCCGCTCGGCGTCGGTGGGCGGGTGCGAATCTCCCTGGCGGGCGTGCAGGAGAAGTTGGTCCTGACCCGCATGCCAGACGGCTCCTGGGGGCGACCAGTCGACGGGACACCATCGACGCACATTCTCAAGCCGGAGGTCGCGGCGTTCCCCGACACCGTCGAGAATGAAGCGTTCTGTATGCGCGTCGCCAAGCATCTCGGACTGGATGTTGCATCCGTCGGGACGACAAAGATCGGAGGGCGAAAGCTCATCGTTGTCGAGCGTTACGACCGAGTTGTTGCAGCAGACGGCACGGTGCGGCGCATCCATCAAGAAGACTTCTGCCAGGCAACCGGCGTCGCGCCGGAGACAAAGTACGAAGAGGACGGGGGACCGTCTCTTCTGCGCATCGCAGGCATCCTGCGGGATGTTGCTGCGCCGGACTCCTTGGAGCGACTTCTTGAAGCGGTCACCGTCAACGCGCTCATTGGCAACGGAGACGCGCACGCCAAGAACTTCTCCTTGTTGCACTCAGAAGATGGAGCGCTGACGCTGACACCCCTCTACGACCTCAGGTGCACGCTGTACTACGGCGACGATAATTTGGCGATGTACATCGACAACATCCATCGAACGAATCGTCTGACGGTTGAGCGAATCGTGAATGAAGCGGTGCGGTGGGGAATGTCAGGCGATCGTGCGACAGAGGTCGTCGTCAATCTTCTGGAGAAGGCTCCCGCTGCGCTTGGCCTCGCCCGCGAAGAGACCAAAGGCGTGCCAGCAACGCTGGTTGCCACTGTCAAAGCTCAGCTCAAACAGCTTCGCTCGGTCGAATGAGCGATGTCTCTCCTCCCGTGCTCCCGGAGCCCGAACCGGGCGACGACCTCGTGACGAATCGGCCCGGACACGAGCTGGGGCAGAAGTCGGCACAGCTCCGGCAGGCTCATCCGGTTCTGACCCTCATCGGCCGAGTGTTCAACATCCGCAACAACGAGCGGGCATGGAGTAAGGGCGCCGACGGAGAAGAAGAAGTCGTCCGGCGACTTCGCAAGCTTGGTGAAAGTTGGAGAATGCTTCACGGAGTTCCCGTGGGGACTGGCGAAAGCGACATTGACCACGTCGTCATCGGACCTGCGGGCGTCTTCACAATCAACACAAAGAATCACCTTGGCGGACGTGTGACCGTGAACCGCAAAGCCGTCTACGTGAACGGGACGTTCCAGCCCTATCTCCGCAACTCCCGCTTCGAAGGGCAACGCGCATCGAAACTGCTAACAGCCGGTTGCGGCTTTAGCGTGAGCGCGCGTGCGTTTACAAGCGCCAGTCGGCAATTGGACGCGAACAGGTCATATCCCTTTCCATCGATCAGATCTAACTCTCGCCGTCCCGCACTGATACGGGAATAGTTCCGGGCCCCCCAAGCTGCGTGTGGCCCAGTTACAGTCGGACTATGGCACGAGAAACAGTCACCGGTTATTGCTGGCCGCAGTCAGTTGGTCCGGGGGAGCAAGTCGGTCTGCACATGTCGTCATCGGGTGCCCGACCGGTGTGCGTCGAGATCGCACGCGTGGGGGGTCAACGAGAGGTGGTGTATTGCTCGGCGTCGGTGGCCACCGATGAACACGAGACTCCGAGGACTGCTTCGTCAACCGGTTGCGGTTGGCCCGTAGCACTCACGATTGCTGTGGATTCTTCGTGGCATTCGGGCTACTACGAAGTGAGAATGGAGATTGAGGTTGGCGACAAGGTGCGCCGCGACTACGCCTTCTTCGTGGTGCGACCCCGGTCCCATGAGCGGATCGTCGTCGCGTTGGCGACCAACACGTGGCAGGCGTACAACGATTTCGGCGGGACGAATCTGTACACCGGCGGAACCCAGGTCTCAATGCAGCGTCCAATGTCAGCGGGCTACTTACATAAACCATTGGGCAAGGGCCGTCGCGTCACCGGTACCGGAGCGCCCGATCCTCAGAACGCCGCCCACGTGGGGTACATCCGATTGAATCATCTGTCGGACTACGCGGGATCGGCCGGATGGCCCGACTGGGAGCAGCCCTTCATCGCGTGGGCGGAGCGTGAAGGTTTTGAGATTGGCGTCTGTACGAACGCGGACCTCGAAGAGCATCCGGAGGTGTTGGATGACGCGCGTCTGTACTTGTCGGTCGGTCACGACGAGTACTGGACGAAGGGGATGCGTGACACGGTCGAACGCTTCATCGCTCGAGGTGGAAATGCAGTCTTCTTTTCGGGCAATACGTCACTGTGGCAGGTCCGAATTGAAGGCAACGATCGTGACGTGATGGTGGGCTACAAAGGATTCTTCAAGGATGACCCGCTCCTAGGAACACCACGTGAGTCGGAGGTGACGACATTTTGGTCGGACGTCATTGTCGGACGACCCGAAAACACCATGACGGGGGTTAGCTTCACCCGTGGTGGCTATCACCGGATTGGCCGCAATGTAACGGCCGGACTCGGTGGTTACACCGTGCATCGCGCCAGTCACTGGATTTTTGACGGCACCGGACTTAGCTACGGAGAGGTACTCGGATCGAACGCAACCGTGGTTGGCTATGAGTGTGACGGGTGCGCGTTTACGTATCGAGACGGGCTCCCGTACCCCACGGGAGAAGATGGCACCCCCGCGACCTTGGAGATCCTGGGAACCTGCCCGACGCAGCACTTCACCCGTGAGACCGCTCCACGTCCACCGAAGCCGGGCGAGCCCAGCGAGTTGGAGTACATCGCCTCTCGAGTTTTTGGAACGCGGGACCCGGCGGCGATGGAACGGATTCGACACGGCCACGCGGTGTTGGGTGCTTACACGAACGAAGCGGGAGCGACGGTCCTGACGTCGGGGTCGACCGACTGGGCGCACGGCCTGTCCGAACGCGATCCCCAGATTGAACAAATCACCCGTAATGTGCTGACGAAACTTGGTTAGCGAAGCCCCAATCCACAGCGTCGCAATGTTCATTAGGCCGAAGGGTCTCCTTGCTCCAGAGCGGGCACGTAGCTGGAAGGTGCCGACTCAAGTCAGGCCCCCTCCTTCAAGAGTTCTGTACCGAAGGGTCCGAGTTGCGTGAACCGAATTGTCGTAATCCCGGACAAGGGGGAGCCGGCACTTCGCGCATTTCGGGACTGCCATGTCTGGGTGGTTCAGTCGGGCGCCTCAGTAAGGTGGGGGTGATACTGACTTCCGCTCACCTGGTGGCGTTCGTGGCCAGCCGCGGCCTCGAGACCGCTGACCGGTACTACGGTGGAGTGCTCGGGTTTGAGCGAGTCGAGTCAAGCGAGTTCGCAAATGCCTACGACGCCAATGGCCCGCAGTTGCGCGTCACGTGCGTCGACGAGTTCTCGCCGGCGCTTGACACCGTCTTGGGTTGGCGCGTGAGGGACATCGTCACGGAAATCGAGGTGCTCCGTACTGCGGGAGTCATATTCAAGCGCTACGAGGGAATGTCGCAAGACGAGCGCGGTGTGTGGACGTCTCCCTCGGGTGCACCTATTGCCTGGTTCGCCGATCCCGACGGCAACACCCTTTCGCTTCAAGAAGCGTCTGCAGATGGACCTTGCCGGAGTGGCTCTGGGACTTCGGTGACGAGCTGATCACGAGATACATCTCGTCGGAGTCGTTGGTCTCTTCGCTGTCCTCAAGCCACTAAGGGACGGTGAACCGCGCCCGATGGGGAGTCGGATCGCGGGCCGCGGTGAACGAGATGGTATAGGTTCCCCGCGGGAAGCGGAAGGTGTTGATGTTGCGTTCGTAGGCGCTCGCCGTGCCGAGGGTCACGAAGGCGAGGCTGCCGGCTGGCGCCGTACCGGGTCTCGGACTAGGCGTGAACCCGGTAATGGTGAGCGCAATCCTCGAGGACGACACGTTAGTGCCGGCCGCGTTGTCGAGCTCGACCCTCACGTGGAGCGTCGCACCTCTGTTCCTGGGTCTGGCCCGGTTGAAGAGCACTTTCCAGCCGTAGGTGACGTGTTCTGTGAGAACGTTTGAACTGCTCGGGCCGTAGCGCACATCTCCGGAGTAGGTACTGGTCATCGAGTGGGTTCCCACTGATGAGAAGGTGACGGTGCAATCGGCGCGGCCCGTCGTGGTGCTGACCGGGCGGGCATTACAGAGGGCGACCAAGTTGCCGTTGTCGTAGAAAGCCATGGTTCCCCCATCGGGGACAGGTGCAACCGCGGCGGTCAGCAGGGCCGTCCCGGCGAGGAGGGTGACGTGGAAAGAGGCTCCAAGAATGGTCGACGTCGGGATTGTGCGCGGCGCGCTGGCGGCGACCGTCACGACCTGGGCCGGACTGAGGACGGCGGTGGAGTCGGTCGCCTTGACCGAGAGTTGGTAGGTGCCCGCCACGTCGGGCGTGAAGGTCGGCG
>JAYVZV010000043.1:0-5505 GCA_043782995.1 Acidimicrobiales bacterium
GAAGTGGAGTTTCTCCAGCACATCGTGGCCGACCGCAGCCAGACTGATAACCCTCAAAGACAAAGCGTTCTCCACCGACGAGTTAGGAGACCACATCTATATCACCGCTCGCATAGGCGTTCCAACGGGGCCGTTCTTGCGTTCCAAAAGTAGAGGGTCTACGCGATTCTGGGCCATTTAGAAGTCCTGGTCAGAATTAATTCGCGGAAGTCTCACGGGAGCCACGCCTCGCCGAACCACACCTCATTTAATCCCCTGACAGGGATACGAGATTACTGCGAGTCGCTCCAAGGGTACAGGCTCATCGAAAGGGATCGCGGGCTATGCCGTTTCCGCGAGGTCGGGGCCGATGAGGTACTCGTCAATCGTCATGCGGTGCGAGGCGTCGTCAATCGCAGGGCTATCGGCGGTCAGTCGTAGAACGACGTCAGCAGTAAATCCAATCTTGTCCGCGTCATCGCCGACCACCTCCGGTTTTCGCGGCACGAAGAAGAGCAACTTCCTCGAATCGGAAGCCGTCGGCACAGGACCCCAGAAGTCAGGAACGAGAGCGCTCATGCTCCAAAAATAGTCCGACGCGATGCGAAAATCGTTCACCTCGAACAAATGTCATAATACGTCCGCATTGCCGGGGGCTACTCAGTTACCCGAGACGAGGGATTGTCGAGGTTTCTCTCTAGGCGAGCTGCGTGATGGAGTATCACGACGACGGCGCGATACTGCGTCCCGGGGCCTCGAAGGCTCGTCGCAAGGCCTCGATGGAGAAAGCGGACTTCGACGACGTCTGTTCTCGGAATCGGTTCCACCGTGGTTCGTTCGCTCCCGAACGCCGAACACTAATGTCGGATGGATGCTGCGAAGAGAACCTCCGTTCGTTGGGAACCTGTCGCGTACTTCTAACGTCGCGGTCGTCTCCGCTCGCGGACGATGACCGCAATCGCACGGCCCGGACCCCTGGCGCTCGTGGGATCCGGTGAGTACCTGCCGCAGATGACGGACCTCGAAGGCGAGCTCCTCGCCGGCCGTCCACCGCGCTACGTCCAACTGGCGACCGCTTCGGTGCCCGACGGACCGGCGGTGCTCGAACGCTGGCACCGTCTGGGCGTCACCCAAGCTGAGCGGCTCGGCGTCGAGGCGGTGATCCTCGAGGTGGGTGATCGCGAGGATGCGAACAGTGCGGAACTGGCCTCACGGGTCTCGGGAGCGGGGCTCATCTACCTGTCCGGGGGCCATCCCGGGTACCTCGCCGACACGTTGCGCGACACCGCCGTGTGGGCGGCGATCGAGCAAGCATGGCGTGACGGTGCGGCGCTCGCCGGATGCAGCGCCGGCGCCATGGCCTTGACTGCGTGGGTGCCGTCATTGCGCCATCCACGTGACGGTGGCACTCCGGGGATCGGTCTGTTGCCACACGTGCGCGTGATCCCTCATTTCGACGTCTTCGCCGCGAGGCTCCCTGACCTCATCACCCGCTTCCTGATACCGCACGAGACTTCGGTCACCGTTCTTGGAGTCGATGAGGACACCGCTCTGGTAGGCGGGCCGAACGAGTGGACGGTGAGGGGACGCCAATCGGCGTGGCGTCTCACCCGCGACGGGCGTGAGGAACTCACCCCGGGCACGACTGTCGTGACACCTTCCTGAAATACCTAGTCTCAACTGACAGGCAGCCGGCAGGGTCGAGTTGACGAATCAGGTTAAGTACGTGTGCAACCGTCTCTGGCTCGAGCGCTCGACCGGTCTCAGTTCACGAATAGACCGACTCACCCTGGCCGAGTGCGAGGACCTCGAGGCCGCGCTCCCCATGCGAGAGAAGATGGTCTGCGACAGATGACGCCTCTCCTGCACCAACGGCCAAGGTCGTGCCGGACTGCGTCTTCATGGTGCTACTCGGTCAAATCACTGCCACAGAACTTGCATCTGGTGGCCTCCATCGGGAGACCGGACGAAAAGCACCTCGGACAGGTCTTAGTCGCCACGGCGACGCCGAACACCGAGGTGCCCCGTCGTTGCATGTACGCGCGGTACGGCACTACGATTACGAAGTAGACGACTGCCATGAGGATCACGAAGTAAATGATCGCCGCGATGAACGCTCCGAGGTTGATTCGTTGCCCGCTGATCGTCCATCCGATGCCCCTGCCCCCCGCCCCGCCACCGGCGGCCGCGTTCACCAACGGAGCGATGATGTTGTCGGTGAACGCCTTGATCAGCGTGCTGAACGCCAGGGCGACGACAAGTCCGACAGCGATGACGATGAGTTCGCCCTGCATAAGAAAGTTCTTGAATCCCTTCATCGTGCTCTCTCTCGATGCGAATGATGTATGCGCCCTAGGTCGGACGTCACCACACTTCTTAGCAAACCTGCACCACGCGGGAACGGGGAAGTCAAGCAAAATCTCACCTATCCTGCGCGGATAAATTTGGCTCGTCATGTAACTGGCACGATCGGGATTGTTCAGAGCAACCCGTCGCCGAGCGACGCTGTAGCCCGCTCCAGTCGGGTGCAGCCCTTCACTCGTCGGGGTACTTCGGCGCGCAAGTGGAAGCACTCGACGATGTTGGGCGGCTCGAGCCCGGTCATCCCCTGAGGGCGTGGCGCGTGGTGAAGTACGCGGTCCTAGATACTGGTTCGACGTCCTAAGCCGAATCCGCGTCCCGTCAGGCTCTGCGACCCTCTCGTCTCCGCGCGCAGCCGCTTCGAGGTCCCGCCGGGAGCTGCGCTGCATCCAGTTGCCAAGAGGAATCTTATTTATCGATGCCCCTGAGCGGCCAAGCATCTACAAAGACCGCCAACTGACGCTAGGTTCGCCTTAGTGACGAGCACGACGGAGGGGGAAACGTGTCCGACGATATTGTAGTGACGGCCCGGGCGGACCCCGCCGTTACCCCGCTCGAACGCCCGAAGATCCCGATCGTGCCGCTGGCCGGATTGCCGATCGCCGCAGTCGTTGTGATCTTCGTCGCGGTGACGGTGATCGGCAACTGGAAGTGGGGTCTCATCTTCTGCCACGTGGTCGGTGGCGGGCTGTGGACGGGGATCGACCTCTTCGTCGGCCTGGTAATCGGCCCCATCCTCGGGCGACTCTCCATACCGACGCGCGCGGAGTTCACGGCCCGCTTCATGCCCAAGATGGTGATTATCATGCCGACGGTCGTCACGATGACGCTCGCCACTGGATTCCAGGTGGCGCGCAAGATCGGCAACCTCTCGACGGCCAATCCCAACCACGCGTGGATCATCGTCTCATTCTGCGTGGTCGGCGTGATGGCCGTCATTGCGCTCGGCATCCTCGAACCGGCCAATATTGCGGTGCTGTTCGAGATGAACAAGCCCGTGCCCAACGGTGAACGGATTCAACGCCTGATGAACCGCTTCATTTACACGGCGGGGATCACCGGCATCATGCAGATCGCGACGCTCGTGATCATGACCCGGGTGGCGTCGCGATGAGCCTCCAGCCCCCCGACAACATGGTCGACCGCCCGTTCCCGCCCGTCGGCTGGTTGAGCACCATGGCGCTCGGGTGTGTCGTGGTCGGCGGGATCCTGCTCGCCTCCTACGCGCCACGTCCTGCGCCGCTCGGCGCAGCCGTCACCTTGCTCATCGTCGGCGCGTCGCTCTTGCTGGGCGCGGGAATCCTGCTCAGCCGCTTGAAGGACTTCGCGTGGACGACGTTCTTCAAGGTCTTCAAGTGGGAGCTGCTGGCCTACCTCGTCGTTTCAGGGATGATCGAGCTGGCCTTCGTGCGCGACCACGTTCGCGGTTCGTCGCTCGTGATCGTGACCCTGATGCTCGTCGTCTTCGCCCTCAGCGTGCCCACGACCGCCGCCTTCACGGTCGCTCGGTACCACGAGCCCGAGTAGGCGTCGGGCGACGGGCGCGGGCTAGTTGGCTGGCTCTCGGGGAAGGCCGAGCACGCGCTCGCCGATGATGTTGCGTTGCACGGCCGACGTGCCCCCGCCGATGGTGAGCGCCTGGGCGTAGAGGAAGCCGTAGGACCAGGTCGCGCCCTCGACGCCGTCGACCGCGCCGGGTCCGCGGTTCTCGAGCATCCCAGCGGAACCGGCGAGCCGGTGGGCGAGGGTCATCACCTCTTGTCCATGATCGTCAGCGAGGGCCTTGCGAACGCTCGCCTCGGGGCCGGGCTCGCGTCCGGCCAACGCCGCCGACACCAGGCGTAGGCGCAACAGTCGCAAGATTTCCCCATGGGACCAGGCCTTCACCAAGTCGTCACGATCGAGCGCAGTCCGCGCGACGTCGTGGTCGCGCACCAGGTCGATTAGGTCACTGGCGGTCGGGCCCCGTCCCCAGAGCACCCCCTCGCCCGATAGCGACACCCGCTCGTTGCTGAGCGTCACTTTGGCGAGGCGCCAGCCGTCGTTCACCCGGCCGATCAGGTGGTCGGCCGGTAGTCGAACCTCGTCCAGGAAGACCTCATTGAAGGCGTGGTCGCCGGTCATGTCCACGAGCGGGCGGATAGTGACGCCGGGCGCGTCCATCGGACAGACGAAGTAGCTGATGCCCTTTTGCGGCGAGCCCTCCGTCGACGTGCGCACCAGCATGATGCCCCAGGTCGCCAGGTGGGCGTAGCTCGTCCATACCTTCTGGCCCGAGACCACCCACTCGTCGCCGTCGAGACGGGCCGAGGTCGTGAGCGAGGCGAGGTCGCTGCCGGCGCCGGGCTCGCTAAAGAGCTGGCACCAGAACTCCTCGCCGCTCAAGAGGCCGGGCAGCCAGCGTTCCTGCTGGGCCTGCGTGCCGGCGTAGAGGATCGTGGGCCCGGCCCAGCCGATACCGATCGGATTGATCGGCCGCTGGACCCCCGCGCGTCGCAACTCTTCGTCGATCATCAGCTGATAGTCGGTGTCGGCGCCCCGACCCCAGGGCGCGGGGAGATTGGGTGCGACGAGACCGGCGTCGGCCAGTTCGCGCCCTGACGGGTTCGGGTGGGCGACGAGCCACGCCGTGAGCTCTTGGCGCCGCGGATCATCGGCGTCGCCTACGACGTCGCTCGGCCCGATCGTCATCGGGGCGAGTAGCCCTCGCCCCTCGCCGCCGTGCTCGTTCCGCACGATAGGAGAACTCTTCATGGACACCCCCGATTCAAACGTAGTCCCGGTGATGCCTCGTTCGGTCGGAAAGGGGCTTCAAACCAGTGGCCCATAGGCGGGGCCGAGGTCCCCACGGCGTCTCAAGTCAGCGAGGAGAGCGACGAGAGGATGGCCTTCACCGCACCGGCCAGTTCCGACGCCGGTGCGTAGGTCGCCAGTCGGGCCCCGGCTCGGCCGTGGAGGTGGGCAGCAAGGGCCGCGGCCTCGAACGGCTCGTGGCCGCGGGCGATGGTCGCGCCGATAAGGCCCGAGAGGACGTCGCCCGAGCCGGCCGTCGCGAGGGCCGGTGTGCCCGAGCGCACGATGCGAAGTCGACCCCGCGGATCGGCGATCACCGTGATGGGTCCCTTCAAGAGCACGACGCAGCCGGTCTCGCGCGCCAGAGTGCGT
>JAYVZV010000044.1:0-16407 GCA_043782995.1 Acidimicrobiales bacterium
TCATCGTGCACCGGGACGTCTAGAAGTCGCCCGCACCTTTGATCTCCACCACGACGTCAACTGCACTTCCAGAGCCTTCCTCTTCCGGCGGTCGCCGAATCGGCATCATCGATCACTCACGGCATTCGCGTACAGGACACTCCGCCGTCATCGGAGCATCGAGTCGGCGACGTACGTAGCGCCACTACAAAGACTTACATGGTATCGGCCGGATCGCGACTCAGCCGGTCCCTCGCCGGTTTTCACCTCGGAGAGTCCGCGCAATCGGGCAGCCGGGCGCCCTCGCGACACTCGGTCTACCTTTGGGAATGCGGCCGGCGAGATCGCCCCACGTGCAGAGTCGGAATCAGGACCTCGCGTAGTGCAAGGGGTCCGGTAGTCCCGGGGCGAGGATCCAGATCACCCGGACGGACGCTGACGACGGGACGCTCCGCCAGGTATGGGGCACGGCGCCGTCGAAGGTCATCGAATCGCCCGTCGTCAGCCGGTACGAGTCGGTGTCCAAGATCAGTTCGATCTCACCCTCGACGACGTAGCAGACCTCCGTTTCACACGGCAGGCTGTACAGCTCCTCGCCGCCCGAACCGTCCGGCCCCGCGATCGTTTCGATAACGGTCAACTTGCGCTCTTGTGGCGCAGTGAGCAAGGTATCGGCGACGAGTTGGCCCGGCAGCGTCGCGTGTGGCCGATCGGCCGCGCGCATCACCACTGCCTGAGGCGAAGCGAAGATGCCCGCAAGCGGCACCCCAATCGCCTCGCATATCGTCACCAGCGACGTGACCGAAGGGCTCGTGGCCTCGCGCTCGACGCGTGAGAGGAAGCCCTTCGTGAGCCCGGACCGCTCCGCCACCACCGCCAGGGTGAGCTGACGCGCCTCCCGCGCGTGTCGCAGGCGCTCCCCGATGGGTAGCCCGTGGTTCACGGACTACTGCTCGAAGGCCAATCGCAGCTCTCGCTCGCTTTCGGCGATAACCGGCTCCTCACCCTTGAGGTCGATGCTCTTCGCCAGCACTAGGTAAGCAATGCAAGTCACGATGAAGCCCACGAGGAACGTGATGTCGGTGTTGTTGAGCTGCTTGGCGATCGGTCCGGTGAAGTGGAATCCTCCGATGTTGGGCAGGATCATGAAGGGTATTTCGACGACGAAGCCGATGAAGTACGCCAGCAGTCCCCTCGAGCCCCAGCGACCGTAGATGCCGTCGGGGA
This sequence comes from Acidimicrobiales bacterium, assembly GCA_043782995.1. Taxonomy (GTDB): domain Bacteria; phylum Actinomycetota; class Acidimicrobiia; order Acidimicrobiales; family RAAP-2; genus RAAP-2. The sequence goes on from JAYVZV010000044.1 coordinate 1,207, forward strand.
CGAAGAGGTTGGTAATGGCGTAGTGGCCTCGACGAACGAAAAAGAAGTCCATCAGGTTAGTCGCCGTCCACGGCACGAGCAGATACAGCATGAGCGTGAGCGCCGCGAAGACGGTGGACACCGCCGAGGCGGAGATGTTAACGCCGATGAGGTACCACACGAGGCCCAGCGCGACGATGGTGATCACCCTCGCATTGCGGGTGGGCTTGATCTTCCAGAAGGAGTCGATCCCCGTCAGTAGCGTCAGCATCCCCCCGTACGCGTTCATGCCCATCGTGGCCAGCAGCGCGGCCGCGAGGAAGAAGGCAGTCACTCCCCCGAGGTGGCTGAGGATGTGATTGCCGGCGATCTGGGTGCCGACCAGCCCGTCGGTTGCGCCGAGTCGGATAGCGAGCCACGCGCCCACGGCGATCAGCCAGATGGCCGAGGACGAGGCGCCGAAGAAGACCGCCGCAATGACCTTCTTCGGACTCGTGAACCGTGGCAAGTAGCGCGAGTAGTCCGATACGTACACGGCGAATGTGATGTTGTACGCCGCCGCGGTCGTGAACTGGGCCATAAAGGCCGTCATCGTGAATCCGTAATGGGCACTCGTGGCGTGCCCTCCGGCGCCGCCGAAGATGATGCCGAAGGTGAGGATCGTCATTAACGGGGCGGAGACGTAGAGCAGCGACCGAAAGACGCGGTGCACCCAGTCGTGTCCGAGGATCGCCAGTAGGACCGCGAGCACGGCCGAGAGCGCCGCAACGAAGTTCGCGTTCCAGTGGAACGCCCCCGCGAGGCCCTGAGCCAGTAGCACTTGGTCGGTCACGTTGAAGGCCATGTAGGTGAAGAGGGCCACGAAGGCGACGATGACGACACCCTTGTAACCGAACTGGGCCCGTGACTGGATGACCTGGGGCAGTCCCAACTTCGGTCCCTGCGAACCGTGGAACGCCATGAAGACCGTGCCGATATAGATACCGAGTACCGAGGCCAGAATCGTCCACCACAACGAGAGCCCGAGGGACGGTCCGATGAAGCCGATAGGGATCGAGAAGTACTGGAAGTTGCCGAGGAACCAGAGCGGTGCCTGATGCCACAACTTGCCGTGACGCTCCCTGTCGGGAACCCAGTCGATCGAGCGGACTTCGACGCCCTTGTACTTGATTGGCTCGAATTCGCGGTTCAGTTCTGCCTCAGTGGTCATTGTTCCCCCCGGTCAATGTCTCAGTCGTCGCGATTTTGAGTGTCGCACGACACAACGATAGTTGTCAAGTGAGCAACTACATGGATAGTCTCGAGGTACCGTTCCCCTCGCGGGATTCAAACGGAAGGGGGAGCCATGCCCGTAGGGCCCGCAGATTCGTTCAAGCAACCCCGCTTCGCCAACTCCTCGACCTTCGCGAGGCTTCCGCGACTCGATGAGGTCGGCGACGAGGCTGGCGTCGTCGTGATGGGCGTGCCCTTCGACTCGGGCGTGTCCTATCGTCCGGGGGCGCGCTTCGGACCGAGCGCCATCCGGCAAGGTTCGAAGCTCCTTCGTCCCTACCACCCCCCGCTCGACCTCGAGCTGTTCAACGTAGTCCAGGTCGCCGACGCCGGAGACGTGACCGTCAACCCGTTCGACATCATCGAAACTCTGAAGAACGTCGAGGACGCCGCCGACGAACACCTCGCCCTCGGTCGACGACTCATCACTCTCGGGGGCGACCACACGATCGCGTTGGCCCTCTTGCGGTCAGCCGCGAAGCGGCACGGACCGATCGCTCTCGTGCACTTCGACGCCCACCTCGACACCTGGGACACGTACTTCGGTGCGCCCTACACTCACGGCACGCCATTCCGGCGAGCGTTCGAAGAGGGACTCCTCGCCGAGGAGGCGTGCATGCACGTTGGTACGCACGGCCCGCTCTACTCGCGAAGCGACCTCGAAGAGGACCGGGGTTTCGGTTTCGCGCTGATCAGCGCCGACCGGTTCTCGGAGATCGGACCGAGGGCGGTCGGCGACGAGATCAAGCGAAGAGTCGGATCGCGACCGGTATACCTCTCCATCGACATCGACGTACTCGACCCCGGCTTCGCTCCCGGAACCGGAACTCCCGAAGCAGGCGGCCTCTCCTCCAGGGAGCTGCTCCAGGCGCTGCGCGCAATGCTCGGCGTGAACCTCGTTGGTGGCGACGTGGTCGAGGTATCGCCCGCGTACGACCACGCCGAGATCACGTCGATCGCAGCCGCTCACGTGGCCTACGAGATGCTGGCGCTGATGGTGGCGCCGACGTCGTGACGGGAACCGAGACAAAGGGCGATGGGGAGATTCGATGAACGATGCCGAGAGCACCACTGGCGAGGTCCTCGAAGCGGCGCGGCGCCTAATCGACGCCTACTCCCGCTTCGACCGAACGGCGTACTTCGCCGCCTTCCACCCGGACGCCAGCTTTATCTTCTACAACCTCGACGTCATCCACGTCAATCGTGCGACGTACGAACGGGCCTGGGACGAATGGGCGGCCACGGGCGAACGGGTCGTCAGTTGTCGGTCCGAGAATCAGCGCGTGACGTTGCTCGACGACACCTGCGCCGTCTTCACTCACGAGGTCTTCACCACCCTGGGATCGGCCGAGGCCGCGACCGACTTGCACGAGCGAGAGACCATCGTGTTCTCATCGAGGTTCGACGGCGAATGGCTAGCCGTGCACGAACACCTGTCACCGTTTCCGCAGTAGGGAAGACCTCTCTCGCGCCGACTAACTCGTCCCACGAGTCGAGTCGCGCGATTGAACAGCGCTCCGTCCACGCGGAGGAACCGGCCACTGTTGCACCACGGACCCCTCCACCGATCGCACTCCACCCGTCCGCCTCATCCCGATCGAGCGTCACGACTCAGTCGCTCTCAGTGACACCGTTACAGTGGGCGCCGTGACGAAAGTGATGGTGGCGAGTCCGGAGACGACTCGTATCGGTTGGATTGGCACCGGCGTCATGGGTTCGGCCATGTGCGCGCACCTGCTTGCGGGTGGATACCGGGTGACGGTGTTCACCCGAAGCCGGGAGCGGGCGAAGGGTCTTCTGGGGGCGGGAGCGAAGTGGGCCGAGGGTCCCCACGACGTGGCGGCCTCAAGCGACATCGTGTTCACGATGGTCGGGTTTCCCGCTGACGTGCGCGAGGTCACCCTCGGCGTTGATGGCGTTCTTCATTCGATGGGCGTGGGCGGAATCGTTGTCGACATGTCGACGAGTGAGCCGACGCTCGCCGTCGAGATTGCCACGGCGGCGAGCGAGCGAGGAGTGCACACCTTGGACGCGCCGGTATCGGGTGGCGACGTCGGCGCGCGAAACGCGACCCTCTCGATCATGGTCGGCGGCGAGGCGCAGGTCGTCGACGCCGTCAAGCCCTGCTTCGGGCTTCTCGGATCCACGGTCGTCCACCAGGGGGGTAGCGGCACGGGCCAACACACGAAGATGGTGAACCAGATCCTGATCTCGGGGAACATGATTGGAGTCTGCGAGGCCCTGCTCTACGCCTACCGCTCGGACCTGGACCTCGAGACGGTCCTCGCCTCGGTCAGTGGAGGGGCCGCCAGCAGCTGGTCGCTGTCAAACCTGGCCCCCCGAATGATTGCGGGCAATATGGCCCCCGGATTCTACGTCGACCACTTCGTAAAAGACATTGGTATCGCCTTAGGCGAGGCCAGTCGAATGCGACTCTCGCTCCCCGGACTGACCCTCGCCCACCAGCTCTACGTGGCGCTCCAGGCCGACGGCGGAGGCCGAGACGGCACCCAGGCACTGATCCGCGCGCTGGGCTCGCTGTCAGACGTCGAGTGGGACAGCCGCTGACGGGTCGGTAGTGGGTCCGTCGCCTCGTGGTACGTTCCGGGCGTGCCGAGCGCTGCACTGAGCATCTTCGATCGAGCGGTGCCGACGGCCGACGCGACGCTGCACTACGGCGACGAGCCCGATCAGCTCGTCGACCTCTACGGGCCGAGCAGTCCGGGACCCTGGCTCGTGCTGCTCCACGGGGGATTCTGGCGGCCGACGTTCGACCGCTCGCACCTGACCCACCTGGCAGCAGCGCTCGCGGCGAAGAGTCGCCGCGTCGCCCTGGTCGAGTACCGTCGCATCCCCGGTCAACCCGACGCCACGACGTCCGACGTCCTCGACGCGCTCGACGCGCTCGACGCGACGGGGGCCACGGTGCTCGGGCACTCGGCCGGGGGGCACCTCGCGCTCTGGGCGGGCGCGACCGCTCCCGAGCTGACCCGAGTCGTGGCAGTCGCGCCCGTCGCCAATCTCGTCAGAGCAGAAACTCTGCACCTCGGTTCGGGGGCGGTGCGCTCGTTCCTCGGAGGCCCGGCGGCCGATCGACCGGACCTCGATCCGATGATGATGATGACGCCACTGTGCGACGTCGTTGTTGTGAGCGGCGACCGCGACGTGGTGGTGCCGATCGAGCTCTCGCGAAGCTACGCCAACGCGAAGCAGGTGCGCCTCGTCGAGTTAGCGGGCATCGGCCACTTCGAACCGGTCGACCCGTTATCACGCGTGTTCGAAGCGATGCTCAACACCCTCGCCTAGGCGCCGCCGGTCGCCAAGCGGTCGTCAATTCTGTGGTTCGGAGGTCCCCGCGGCTCAGGTAGCGCCACCCTCGTCGTTACCGCCGTCCCCTCGGCCCCGGTCATCGAGGTCGAGTGGCACATCGTCTTCGCCGCCGGTGACGTCGGCTCCGGGGAACGTGATCTCGATTAACTCCTCAGGCCGCCGCTGGCTCTGGAGAGCGAAGGCGGTCAGCACCGCCTCGTCGGCGGTGGTCAACGGAGGCTGCACAATGCTCCGCGGGTAGAGCTGTCGCGCTCGCACGACATTGCTCTCCGCGGCGTAGAGCGTGATGATGGCGGCGAGGTACAGGAACGACAGGAGTCCGAGGATGCTGGCGAAGTAGCCGTATAACTGGCTGGCGTGGCGCAGTTGGTGGGTGACCAGCCACGTGCCGCCGTACTGGAGGAGGCTCCACCCGATCGCCGCGACGACCGCGCCCTGGAACAGCATCGACGTGGCGACCGACTTCGGGGTCAGGATTCGAAAGCCCAGGATGAAGAGGGGGACATTGACCGCGAGTCCGGCGATGACCACGATGATCACCGTCGCGAACCTCGGACCGCCCGAAGTGACGAACCCCGCCATGACCGTGGAGACCACGACGTCGAGCACGAGCACTCCGAGAAAGCCAAGGCTTCGCCCCAGTCGGGGGGCGAAGCCGGGGCGAACGACATGGGGAACGTTCCAGACGTCGGCCATTGCGCGCTGGGCGGCCTGACTGACCCCGAGTGATCCCCACAGCAGGATCACCACGCTGATGATGAGTCCCACGCCACTGGTCGACTTCAGCGAAGAGATACCGCCGGGACGAGCCAGTTGCCTCCCGACGACCGGGAACTGAGCCAACGCTGAATGGATCACTCTCTGCTGGAGCGCCACGTCATGACCGAAGAGCAGGCCGAGCAGCGTGAAGAGAAGCAGGAGCAGGGGAAAGAGCGAGAGGAACCCGTAGTAGGCCAGCAGCGCGGCCAACGACCCGCAGCTGTCGTCGCCGTACTTCTTGACGACGCCGAAGAGGTACGCGGTGGCGTGGTGACGCTGTTGGAACGCATCGAGACGCAGGACGATCTTCCTAATTGGCCCACCTACCTCACTGTCCGGGTCAGAACATCTTGCCCCACGCGTCGACCTCGTCGATGGCCCACCGCGTCGTGCGGACATCAAGTCGCTCCTTACGACATTCTCACCGACCAATCGTCCCGCGGCGAAGGAATTCCGGGCGGGCGTGGGAGATACAGTGCTGACTCTCGACGGGCATGATCTGGAACTTGATTGACATCGCACTCCGGTGGTACGGTCGCCCAGAGCATCAAGTCAGGGGGATCAATGGCGATCACTCGTTGCTGGCGCGCCGAACGGCGCCGCACCGGCTTGCGAGCGGTCCTCGTCGCGCCCCTAGTCCTCGTATCGATGATTGTGGCCGTCACTGGTGCCGCGCTTCCTGCGGGGGCGACGTACCGATGCCAGAGCGTCGACTACAGCTGCGCCATCGGCGGTTACAGCGCCTCGACGATGAACAACAACTGGGCCACCAAGTACTACGGACCGTCGACCACGGGCGGAATCGGTAGCCCGCCCCACAACTGCACGCTCTATGCGGCGTGGATGCTCGCGCACAACGGACTGGCCGACCCCGGACGCACGTGGGGCTACGCCTCCCAGTGGGGCCTGACCCTGGCCGCCGCGACGAACTCCCTGCCCGCGACCGGGTCGATTGCGTGGTTCCGAGGCCCGGGATTTGGCCACGTGGCTTACGTCGCCCAGGTCAATTGGTCCAATAACACGGTGTTCCTCGTGTCGGACAACTACAACGGGGGTAGCGGCGGCTACACCAGCAACGGTTGGACAGCGTTCTCGCAGGTCTCGGGATTCATCCACCTGCACGATGTTGCCGCAGGCATGGTCCGTCCGACCCCGGCGTCGCTCGAACGGTCCCAAAACGCGCCACACTTCAATTGAACTTGCTCGACGTCGTCGAACGATGGAATTGACGTCTGGCTGCCGCTCTCCCATTGGGACACGGGTGGGTACAATCGGCCCATGTCGTCGCGAGCTGAGACCGGCCACTTAGGCGAGTACGTGAACCGCATCGGAGCGGCGCTGGACGCCTTCCTCGTCGGTGACCACGGCGATCCGATGATGCGCCACGCCGAGTGGTCGGCCGCGCTGACCGGTCCGCTGCCCGACGAGGGCGTCGGGGCATTGGCGGTCCTGGACGAACTGGAGCGGATTGTCATACCCAACGGGGCGCGGATGAGCGAGCCGGGCTTCTGGGGCTGGATCACTGCCGGGCCGAGTACGGTGCCGACCGCCGCGTCACTCGCCGCGACGGTGGCGTCACCCCAGCGCTACACCCTCACGTCTTTCAACCACCTCGAGGAGCTCTCCCTCGACTGGTTAGGCGAGCTCTGCTCGCTGGCGCCCCACATGAAGGGCGTGTACTCGAGCGGGGGGTCCGTGGCCAATCTGGTCGCCCTCGGTGCGGCCCGCCAGTGGGCGCTCGAGCAGGTGGGCGTCGACCCCGCGGCCGACGGCAACGCCTCGCGCGAGGTCGCGCTCTACACCTCGAGCGAGTCCCACCACACGATCCTTCGCTCGGCCGGAGTGCTCGGGATCGGGCGCAACAACGTACGCCAGATCCCCACCGACGACCACCAGCGGATAGACGTCCGGCTACTGGCCGCGACCCTGGCGAAGGACCTCAATGCGGGAATAGTTCCGATCGCCGTCAGTGCCACCGCGGGGACCACGAACACCGGAGCCGTCGATCCGCTGAGGGCCGCGGGGGAGATTTGTGGCGAGCACGGGGTGTGGTTCCACGTCGACGGCGCCTACGGACTGCCCGGAATCCTCGACGAGCGGGTGCGACCGCTCTTCGACGGACTCGAACTCGCGGACTCGGTGATCGTCGACCCCCATAAGTGGCTAGGTGCGCCCGTCGGAATCGCGGCGACCTTCGTTCGCGACCGCTCGATCCTGCACCGTGCCTTCACCCAGGAGCCAGCGGCCTATCTCGAAGGCTCCTTCGGCAACCCCGCCGAAGTTCGCGTGTCGGTTGACTCAATGGGTGTCCCCTACGCCGACTTCGGCGTGGAGCTCTCCTCGCCGGCCCGCGGAGCGGTGGTGTGGAGCATCCTGCGCGAGCTCGGTCGCCAGGGGGTCGCGGAACGAATCGTCCACGACAACGATCTCGCACGACACGCCGCGTCGCGCGCGAGAGAGAACGATCGGCTCGAGTTGCTGGCGGAACCGACGCTCTCGATCTGTTGCCTGCGCTACCGCGTCGAGGGCCTCGACGACCTGGACCGGTTCAACGCGACGCTCTTTCGCCGTCTGGTCCGCGAGACCCCGTTCCTGCCCAGCGCCACCGTCGTCAACGGCAAGTACGGACTGCGGCCGTGCTTTATCAACGGTCGCACGTCGGTCGAACACGTGGACGGATTCATCGACGCCGTGATTCGTATCGGCGACGAGCTCGCCGAGCGGCGGCGTTGAGGCCAATTCGCGCCCCGTCTGACATCCCCAACGTCGAGGCTTCGCTCCCACCGATCCCGAGGAGCGCCGATGTCCACCACCGCCGACCTTTCCCACCAGACCGCCATCGTCACCGGCGCCTCGAGCGGAATCGGACGGGCCATCGCCGAGCGCCTGGGCGACGCCGGGGCCCACGCCTTTCTCAGCGGACGCACGGCCTCGCCCATGGAGGAGATCGCGGCCCGGATCGAGGCGGCCGGCGGACGGGCCGGCGTCGACGTCGACGTCGACGTCGCGAACGTACGCGACCCGGACTCGATGCGAGCGTTGGTCGAGCGCGCCGTGGGGGCGAACGGCCGCCTCGACATCTTCGTCAACAACGCGGGCGCCAACTTCATCGGCTCGATCCTCGACGGCAAGGCCGAGGACGGGCGAGCGATGTTCGAGACCAACGTGGTGGCGCTCCTCGTCGGCTGCCAGGCCGCGGTCCAGGCGATGCGCGCGACCGGTGACCCCGACATATCGTGAACGTCTCGTCTATCGCGGCCCTCAGCCCCGACTCGGGCGTCTGCGGAGCCACGAAGCACGCCGTCAACGTCATCACGAACACCCTGCGCCACGAGCTCGACCACGATCCCATCCAGGTCACGTCGGTCATGCCGGGACTGGTCGCCACCAACCTCGCTCGCTACAGTGACCCGACGATCCTCGCCGGCCTGGTCGCGGCGTCGGGTATCGAGTACGAGATGAAGCTCAGCGAGCGTCTGCCCGACGAAGTCCTAGAGAGTGCGCAGACGATACTCAGCGACTTCATCATCAAGCCCAACGACATCGCCGACGCCGTGCTGTACGTCGTCAGGCAGCCGTCATCGGTCGACCTTACCGAGATCGTGATCCGACCCAACAAGCACTTCGACCTCTAGGAGGTCAACGTCGAGGCGCACGACCACTGACTCCAACCATCGCGCGCGAACAGCAAGGCCGCGGCCCGCACGTTCAGCACGGGGTTGAACCCGAGCACCAGGTTGTTCGGGTTGAAACCCAGCATCCTAAAGAGATACTGCTGGGTCCCGCCGTCATTGAGCTGGAAGAGGCCCCGGTCGTGGGTGCCGTTACTGTCAAAGCCGATGTCGTTGGGATGGAACTTCGACTCGCACCAGGCGATCGCCACCGCGTCGCGCCACGCGCGCGGGGGGAAGGCCTGATGGATCAACGAGACGAGGTGTCCCCTGGTCGGCACCGCGGTGATCGGGAGGGCGGCGGTCTGTGCCACCAGTGGGCTCGGCGTCACGGGAACGGCCTTTCGGGCCTTGGTGGGACTGACCCCCGCGGCGACCTCCATCGTGGGCATCCACCGGTGAAGGCCGGTCGCACCGAGAGTGCCGGCGAGCCCTACGACGTCGACCTGGCGCATCGCGCCCGGTGAGGGGACCGCCAGGGCGAACGTCGGGACCGCCAGCAGGGCCACGACCAGTCGGGGCCAGCGTTTAGGACGAACGGTGACGCTCTTGGATTTATCGTGCACTTCGGGCACAGGAATACCTCGCTTGGTTGCGCTCACCGCTCTGGTGGCGTTGAATCAATGAGTTGCCGCGGACCAGCGGCCTAGTTTTAGGACCTGCCGCTGAGGCGCACGATGTGACGCCGAGCAATATGTCGACGCCTAACTTGACGCCGTGTATAAAAGACCATTTTAGTTGTAACCCACCAACGGCGTGCCGGTCCGTGAAAACCCCCTGATTAAAGGGATTTTCATCCCGCTGACGGTCTCAGGGTCGCCCCGCCAGGGCCGTGGCGATCCCTCCCCATTGAGCATTCATCCATTAGCGGCCCGACGTCGAGAGACGAAGGGGCCGGGCCGTCAGAGTGGCATTAGATGGCGCCGTCCGACCGGACCGCACTCTGGGGACTCGGTCGGACGGTGAGTTACCGACTAGATCGACTTATTCGCCTTCACGTCATATCCGAAATGCACCTTCTCGCCACTTTGGGTGAAGTAGTCAATCTTGATCTTCGAGTAGTTGAAGGACACCGACTCCGTCGGACGATCCCCACCACTGCTCAGCGAGATGCCCGAGATCAACGCGTTCTCCAGGGTCAACACCATGCTGTCGCCCGAGGGCGCACCCACGGAAGAGGGTGCCGGGTCCATATACAGGACCACCGTCTTGAAGTGGCTTCCCGCGACGCAATTCTTCCAGAACAGCGGAGACGCCTGGTCGACCACTTTCGTGACGGAGATGTCGCGAACGTGGACCTTGCCCGCTCCCGCGGAGCTCGACTGCGACCCAATGTTGTTGACCCCCCACGACCATGAGAGCACGTCGATGTAGCCCGGCCCCTTGGGCGTGCCACTTCCGGTGATCCCCGGGACGAGCAACGATGTCCTTCCACCGGCGACGAGCGCCGACGAGCGCAGCGTCCCCGCCGAGGCGACCACCGTACTCACCGAAATCCCGACGGCGGCCAGGAGCAGCGTCCCCACCACATAGCTTCGCACCACCGAGACACCCCGGACGCGCTTGATTGAACTCTTGACCATGATTCCCCCCTTAGTAATCCCGTGACGGACCTACTGGGCAGAGTAGGCCCGTGGCCACGCGAAAGTACGTTCAGTGGGTCGGCGCGGGAACTTGAGGGGTGGAGACGCGATTCGCTGGCGTCGGTCGGTCCAGGGACGCGAGGAACGAGAGTAGTGCCGCGTTCACCTCCGCCGGGCGCTCTTGTTGGACCCAGTGGCCCGTCGCGGGCAGCCTCACGTTGACGCGCAAGTCGGTGACCCACTCGGCCATGTGGGTGTCGGGCATGAAGAGGGCGACCACGTCCTGCTCGCCGGCGAGGAAGAGCGCCGGCATCTCGACCTTGGTCGCCGCGAGGTCGGCGGTAATCTCCCAGTTGCGTCGGATGTTCCGGTACCAGTTGAGCCCCCCGGTGAAGCCAGTGCGGGTGAACTCGGTGACGTAGTAATCGAGGTCGTTGGGCGTCATCCACCGGGGCAGGGGTCCCGGTGCCGGCAGCCACTGACGCCACCCGGTCCCCTCGCGCGGGAGCGCTCGCAGTCCCGACGAGGTCTCGCTATTCGACGTTGCCCGGAAGGCTCTCCGCAGAGTGTCCTCGGGGTCGGAGTCGAGTTCGGCGTCGGCGACGCCCGGGTCCTGAAAGTAAAGGATGTAGAAGAAGTGGTCGCCGAACCGCTCCTCCATCTTGGTCACCAAGTCGCGTCGTCCCCGTGGCACGAAGGGCACGCTCAGCGCGCCGACAGCCCGCACGCGCTGGGGGGCGCGTTGGGCCAGATTCCAGACGACCTGGCAACCCCAATCGTGTCCAATGAAGACAGCGGTCTCTTCGCCGAGGGCGTCGAGCAGCCCGATTAAGTCGTCGGTGAGGTGGGCGATGTCGTACTCCTCGATCGCCTCGGGCCGGTCGGTGAGCCCGTAGCCGCGCTGGTCCGGCACGACCACGCGGTATCCGGCGTCGGCCAGGGCGCCAATCTGGTGGCGCCACGAGTACCACAGCTCGGGCCACCCGTGGCAGAGCACGACGAGGGGGCCCTCGCCCCGTTCGGCGACGTGCATCGTGATGCCGTTGGTCTCGATCATCCGGTGCGAGGTTTGATCCACGCGTCCGACACTACCGAGCCACCTCGCGGTCACGCCGGCGCGGAGCCCCGGCGCCGCCACGGGCACCCCGAGATCGTTAGGATCCTATGGTCATCGACTCCGGCGGTCCGGGAGGGTCCCTTCGAACGCCGCGATGAACGGAGGTGCGACGATGTTCGACGTTGTCTTAGTGGGGGCCAACGATTCGCGTACGGCACGCCGCGCGGTCGAGGCCGCCGTCAATCTGGCCGAGATTTCGAACGGCCAGTTGCACATCGTGAGCGTGTTCGAGCGCCACCCGCACCTGGACTCGTCGCTGCCCAACGAGTTCAAGAACCTGAGCGATGAGGGCGACATCGAGGCCCTCCTCCAGAGTCTCTCGTTCATCGCCACGAGCCGCGGCATCGAGCCGGTGCTGCACGCCGGCCGGGGCGACGCCGCCGACGTCATCATCAAGCGGGCCGAGGAAGTTCACGCCGACATCGTCGTCGTGGGCAACCGCGGCATGAGGGGCGTGCGCCGCGTACTCGGCAGCGTGCCCAACACCGTTGCGCACCACGCGCACTGCTCGGTCATGGTTGTCGACACGACCGAAGAGCCCTAACTCCGCCTCCGCACCGACGAGCCGACCCGGCCCATCGCGCGACTCCCTCGGGTGCCACCACGTTCAGTAGCGTGCATAATGGGTGACGTGTTCGCCGACCAGCCAGATCACTGCCTCGATCTGGCCCCGGCGTCGCTCAGCGACTACCGCGAGCTCGCCCGCCGCCGGCTCCCGCGCCAGATCTTCGACTACGTCGACGGCGGCGCGTTCGGCGAGGTCACCCTGGCGGCCAATCGCGACGACTACCACGCCATCAACTTTCGACAGCGCGTCCTGCGCGACGTCTCGACGCGCCGGCTCGCGACGACCGTGCTGGGCGAGGAGATCGCGCTCCCCGTGATCCTGGCGCCGGTGGGCTTCGGTGGGCTGTTGGCCCGGCGCGCCGAGACGCAGGCCGCCCGGGCCGCGGAGCGCGCCGGCGTCCCCTTCTGCGAGTCGACCCTGTCGATCTGCGGGATCGAGGAGGTCGCGGCGTCTATCCGACGTCCGATCTGGTTTCAGCTCTACGTAATGAAGGACCGCAGTTACGCCGAGGACCTCATGGCTCGGGCCCAGTCGGTGGGCTGCACGAACATGATCCTGACCGTCGACCTGCCCGTCGTAGGCCAGCGCTACCGTGACGTGCGAAACGGCATCAGCGGTCAGATTTCGTCGTTCGGTCGGCTTCGCCGTGGCGTGGACCTCGTCCGGCACACCAAGTGGGTTCGCGACGTCGCCCTCGGCGGGCGACCGCTCACGTTCGGCAACCTCGAGAAGGCCCTGCCCGAGGCCCGAGTGCCGGCCGACTTCCAGGGCTGGGTCGCTAGCCAGTTCGACCCCAGTGTGACGTGGGACGACCTCGCGTGGCTGCGCGAGAACTGGCGCGGCCGAATCGCGCTAAAGGGGATCATGGACGCCGAGGACGCCCGCGAGGCGGCCGACCGCGGCGTCGACGCGGTCATCGTCTCCAACCACGGGGGCCGCCAACTCGACGACGTCCCCTCGACCATCCGCGCGCTGCCCGCCGTCGCCGCCGCCGTCGCCGACCGGTGCGAAGTGCTGGTCGACGGGGGCGTCCGCAGCGGGCTCGACGTCGTGAAGGCGCTGTCGCTCGGGGCCCGGGCCTGTCTCATTGGCCGTCCCTGGGCCTACGCCGTCGCGGCGCGCGGCGAGGCGGGCGTCGACCACATCCTGCGGATCATGCGCGAGGAGATGTTGGTGACCCTCGGGCTGACGGGCGTCAACGACGTACGCGACCTCGACCGATCGGCCTTGGTCGATCCCTGAGAAGTTGACCGGTGGTGACCCCGAAGGCCGCCAAGAGGGTGACGGTCGACGTCGAAGACGTGACCGACTTTGGAGCCATGTCACGCGGGCGCCGACCCTAGGGAAGAGGTCGATCGTCGAGCAACCGGTAGGGGTTGAGGAGCCCGGAGGGGTCGAAGGTCGCCTTGATCGCTCGCTGCAGGGCCAGCGAGACCGGATCGCTCAGCGCGAGAAAGGCCTCTTGCTTGTCGAGGCCGATGCCGTGCTCGCCCGACACGGCGCCGCCGAGGCCGACGCCGTAGGCGAAGAGCTCGGCCAAGAAGTCGTGGCGCTGGGTCTCGTCACCCCCGAGGACCGAGAGGTGCACGTTGCCGTCACCGACGTGGCCGCAGCCGGCCAGCAGGATCGAGTAGCGCTGGGCGATCGTCGTGGCGGTGGCGAGGAAGCCGGGCACCGCCGAGCGCGGCACCACGATGTCGATGATGTCGCCGGCCCCGGCCTCCTTGCTGGCCCAAAACAGCTGCTCTCGGGCCTCGATGATCCGAGCGGCGGCCGCGGTGGGCAGGACGTAGGTGTCGAGTGCCCCGGCCTCGGCGAGCAACTCGCCGAGTGACTCGATGTCGAGTTCCAGCTGCTCGCGAGTACGGGTCTCGAGCACGATGATGAGGTAGGCGAGCGTGTTGCGCATCACCTCGGCGTCGACGCCCAGGTCGATCCCCATTCGCCGGGTGACCGACGACATTGCTAAGACGTCGAGGTACTCGAGGATCGACGGGGTCAGACCCGACGCGATGATCGGCGGCACGACCGTGGTCACCTGGTCGAGCGTCGCGAACGGTACGAGGATCGTCGCGCCGTGGCCGAGTCGTGGTGAGAGACGCAGCGTGATTTCGGTCACGAGGGCCAGGGTCCCCTCGCTCCCCACGACCAACTGCGTGAGGTCGTAGCCGCTCGAGGACTTCATGACCGGCCCGCCGGTACGCAGCACCGTCCCGTCCATCAGGACGAGCTCGAGGCCGAGGACGTGCTGACGGGTGACTCCGTGGCGCACCGCCCGCATGCCGCCGGCGTTGGTGTTGACGTTCCCGCCAATGGACCCCGACATCTCCCCGGGGTACACGGGGTAGCGCAGCCCGCTGCTCAACAGGGCCTCGTCTAGCTCTCTCAGTGTGACGCCCGGCTGGACGACCGCGACGTGGTCGCGCTCGTCGACCCGGATGATTTGGTTCATGTCGGCGAAGGAGACGACCAGGCCGCCGGTGACCGGCGTCGCGCCCCCCGACAGCCCCGTGCCCGAGCCCCGCGGGACCAGTGCGATCCCGTGGGCGTTGGCCAGTCGGGCCACTTCGGTCACCTCGGCCGTCGACCTTGGCCGAACGACCGCCAAGGGAATCCGGTGACGCCGGTGCAACGACTCGTCGTGAAGGTCGTCGTCGTGGATCGCGTCACCGGTGGCGACGCGACCCGGTCCGAGACGCCGTTGCAGCTCTGCGACGATCGAAGTGTCCATACGCATGGGATGGTACAGCCCGGTGGCGGGGTCGCTCGGCCCTAGGCGAGGCTGACGGGAATGCGCCGGGCGAGCCGGGTGTGGATGCACGAGGGGTCGTCGGCCATAACGTCCCCGTAGTGGGCGAAGGCGCGGGCCCTCGATCCGCCGCAGAGCCGTCGGTAGTCGCACTCTCCGCACACGCCAGTGAA
>JAYVZV010000045.1:0-5393 GCA_043782995.1 Acidimicrobiales bacterium
ATCCAGCTCCACGCTCTCCAGAGTCAGCTGTTGCAGGACCAGTCAACCTACGCTGAGCAGGTGGGATCCCTGACCCTGCAGGCGGCGCCGAGTCAGATCGCGACCCAGGCCGGCGCCCTGCACCTGGTCGACCCTCTCTCGGTGACGCAAGTCCCGTCTACGTCACTTGACAAGCCTCTGCGGCTGCCGAAGTTCCTCGGGTACGCACCGGCGACGTCAAGGACGATTCGGTGACCCAGCACTACACCTCGACCCACGCCAGATCCCGCGTTCAGGCCGGGGCGTCGCGACGGCGAGCGAGTGGGCCACGTCGACTTCTACTCTTGCGCGCCGGACTCGCGACCGCTTTCGTCGCGCTCGGCGTGCGGCTCGTCTTCCTCCAGGTGGCCGACCATTCCCACTACTCCTCGCTCTCCGTCGCCCAGGTGCGCGTCGACCTCACGACGACGGCACTGCGCGCGGGCATCTACGACCGCCACGGGCAGATTCTCGCGGTGTCCCGTCCGACGTCGTTGGTTATCGCCGATGACATGCAGATCCTCCACCCCGCTCGCGAAGCCCAGGCGATGTCCGCCCTCGTCCAGGTGCCGGTGCCCCGGCTCACGGCGCTCCTCTCCCAGAGCCACAACGGCTATGTAGTGCTCAACAACAAGCTCGACCTCACCGCGGGTCGCAAGATCTCGTCGATGGCGTTCCCGGGCATCGTCGTCCAGGACTCCTCGGTGCGCGGATATCCGAATGGACCGATCGCGACATCGTTGCTTGGCGGGACGAACGGGTCCGGGTCCGGGTCGGCGGGCCTCGAGTACCAGTACCAAGGACTTCTGGCGGGCCAGACCGGCGTCACGCGCGAGTTCGTCTCCTCCTCGGGCGTGAACCTCCCTAGTTCTTTCAGCACCGTGATCCGAAGGGCGAAGCCTGGTGTGGGCCTCGAGCTCACAATAGATACCTCGCTCCAGTACGTAGCTGAGCGGGACCTGGCCCGCCAGCTGGCCGCGACCCAAGCGGTCTCGGGAGTGGCAATCGTGATGGACGTCAAGACGGGCGAGATCCTCGCCGACGCGTCGCTGGTCAACACCAAAACGAACGCCGGCGTGCTCGGGCCGATCCCGGCCTGGGGCACGGGCGTGGGCCTCCCGGGGGTCCAACAGACGATCAACAACCTTGCCTTCGCCCAGACCTACGAGCCTGGATCGGTCTTCAAGGTCGTGACCTTCTCCGCCGCGCTGCAGGCCGGACTCATCACCCCGAACTCGATGTTCACCGTGCCCTATTCGGTGTCGGTGGGGGGTCGATACTTCCACGACGCTGAGCGCCACGGGACCGAGCACCTCTCCGCGACCCAGGTATTGGCACAGTCGTCGAACATCGGCACGTACGAGGTCGGCAAGCTCGTGGGGGAGGCCGGCCTACTGGCGCAGGTCCGGCGGCTCGGCTTCGGACAGGCGACGTCGGTTCACTACCCCGGTGAGTCGTCGGGCCTGCTCGTGAACGCCGCCAGCTGGTACGCGAGCGACCAAGTCGCCCTGCCCATCGGGCAGGTCGACGCCGTGACGCCGATCCAGGTTCTCGACGCCTACAACGCCATTGCGAACGGTGGCGTGCTCGTCCAGCCCAAAGTGGTGCGGGGCTACGTCTACTCCAACGGGGGAGTGAAGGCGACACCGCCGAGCACTCAGCGCCAAGCGCTCTCGCCGGCCGTCGACGCCACGATGATCAAGATGCTCGAGCGGGTCGTGCTCGCCGGTACGGGCTCTAACGCGATCATCCCCGGATACAGCGTCGCGGGCAAGACCGGGACGGCGACGATGCCCTACCCGGGCAAGGACAAGTTGCTGACCGGCGCTTACAACGCCAGCTTCGTCGGCTTCGCCCCGGCCAACGCTCCGGTGCTGTCGATGATTGTCGTCGTCGAGCGCCCCCAGACCACCATCTTCGGCGGCGCGGTCGCCGCGCCGATCTTCCAGGCCGTGATGTCCTACGCCCTGCACCACTACGGCATTCCCTCGAACGGCACCATCGTCAAGCCCCTGACCGGTCCGGGTGCGAGCATTGCGTCGGACGTGACCTGATGCAGTTGGGTGACCTCCTGGACGACCTCACCCTCGACGTCGCGACCGCGAGCATCGAGATTAGCCAGGTCGACACCGACTCGCGGCGCTGCGTGCCAGGCTCGCTGTTCTTCGCGCTGCGCGGCGTCGGTTCGGACGGCCTCGCCTACGCCGCCGACGCGGTCGCCCACGGGGCGCTCGCCGTCGTCGCGAGCGAACGGGTCGGGCTCGAAGTGCCAGTCGTGGTGGTGCCGTCGACGCAGCTGCGCGCGCTCTGTGCGCACGCGAGCGCGGCCGTGGTCGACCATCCCGAGGCCCGGACGAGACTAGTGGCGGTGACAGGAACCAACGGCAAGACCACGGTCACGACCTTGGTGGGCGAGCTGGCACGGGAACTGTCGTGGAACGGCGCGAACGTCGGGACGCTGACCAGCGAGCGAACGACGCCGGCCGGCCCCGAGCTATTCCGCATCCTCGCGGGACTGGTCGACGGATTCGACCCGACGGTGCACCACTCGGTGGTCGCCCTCGAGGTCTCGAGCCACGCGATCGACCAGCGGCGGACCGAGGGGATCGTCTTCACCATCGCCGCCTTCACCAACCTCGGTCACGACCACCTGGACTACCACCGCACCATGGAGGAGTACTTTGCCACCAAGGCGCTGCTCTTCCGCGCCGAGCACGCGCGTCGCGCGGTCATCTGGGTCGACGACCCGTACGGCGCACGTCTGGCCGAGTTAGCGGCGCTGCCGGTGACGCGCGTGTCGCGCAGCGATGCTCGCGATGCCGTGACGTCGCTCGAGGGTTCCACGTTCTTCTGGCGCGACCACCTAGTCTACTCTCCGCTGATCGGTGACTACAACGTCGACAACGCCCTCGTGGCCATGGCGATCCTGAGCGAGCTCGGCGCCGACGACGGCGCGATCGCGACGGCAATGGGTCGCGTCCACTCGGTCCCGGGCCGCTTTGACATCGTGCGTGGCAACGGCGTCACGGTCGTGGTCGACTACGCGCACACGCCCGAGGGCCTACGACGTCTGCTCGCCGACGTGCGCACCATGGTGCCCGACGGTCGAATCATCACGGTCTTCGGTTGCGGCGGCGATCGTGATCACACCAAGCGGCCGGAGATGGGTCAGGTCGCCTCCCGTTACTCCGATATCACCGTCGTGACCTCGGATAACCCCCGATCCGAGTCGCCAGATGCCATCATTGATTCCATCATGTCGGGCGTACTCCCCAACGCGACGGTGTATCGCGACAGCGACCGACGTCGCGCCGTCGCCCGGGCTGTCGCGCTTTCGGGTCCCGGCGACGTCATCGTCCTCGCGGGTAAGGGCCACGAGTCGACCCAGATTATCGGCGACACGGTCGTCGATTTCGACGACCGTGTCGTGGCCCGGGAGCTGTTGGGATGAGCGTTCGATGCTGAGTCTGATGGAGTCCGGCGGCGTCGGTTTCGTCTGCGCGCTCCTGCTCACGCCGCTGTGGATCCGATACCTCACGAAGCGCTCACTCGGCCAGCGCATCCGTGAGGACGGGCCCTCGACCCACCACGTGAAGGCTGGCACGCCGACCATGGGCGGGGTGATCATCATGCTGTCGGCGGTCACCGGCTACTTCATGGGCCACGTCGGCACGTCGATCGTCTTCACCCGCGCGGGAATCCTGGCCGTCGCCGTGACGATCGCGTCGGGGGTCCTCGGCTTCTTCGACGACTACCTGGGGATTCTCAATGAGCGCAACCTCGGTCTCAACAAGCGCGGCAAGTTCGTCGGGCAGCTGTTGATCGCTGCTTCCTTCGCGGTGGCCTCGATCTACTGGGTCCACACCTCGACCAACCTCTCCTTCACCCGCTTCTCTCTGCCCGGCTGGAACCTGACCGTCGTCGGCTGGATGCTGTTCGCGGTCTTCGTGATCGTCGCGACGTCCAACGCCGTCAACCTCACCGACGGTCTCGACGGACTGGCGGCCGGCTCGGCGACGTTCTGCTTCGGCGTGCTGTCGATCATCGGGTACTGGCAGTTCCGTCACTACGCCATCTACCACTTGGGCGCGTCGCTCGACCTGGGGCTCGTCGCAGTGGGCCTGGTCGGGGCCTGCCTCGGCTTCCTGTGGTGGAACGCCGCCCCGGCGAGGATCATGATGGGCGACACCGGCTCGCTCGCGGTCGGGACGAGCCTCGGCGCGCTCTGCCTCCTGATGAACCTGGACCTCTTGCTCGTCATCATCGGCGGCCTCTTCGTCGCCGTCACGGCCTCGGTCATCTTGCAAGTGGTCGGCTTTCGCCTCTTCGGGCGGCGCGTCTTTCGTATGGCGCCGCTCCACCACCACTTTGAACTGAAGGGCTGGCCCGAGTTCACGATCATCGTCCGGTTCTGGATCTTGTCCGGTCTGCTGGCGATGCTCGGTCTCGGCATGTTCTACGGCGACTTCTTGAAGATCGCGAAGGTGGTCTAGGTGGCGCGGGGCCCACGACTAGGGGGGTTGCTCCAGCCCATGCCACGGGGCGCGGCCAACGGCCGGGCGCTGCTACTCATCACGACGATGCTCGTCACCTTCGGCACGATCGCCGTCGCCTCGGCGAGCGAGGGCCAGGCCTCGTCCAACGGCGGGACCACGTGGTCGATCATTATCCACGACATCGTCTTCCTAGGTTTTGGCATCTTCGCGCTCTACGTCATGGCGCGCGTGCGTCTCGAGCGACTGGTGAAGAGCGCCCCAATGCTCATCACGGTCGGACTCGGGCTCCTCGTCGCGGTGAGGGGCATCGGCGTGACGTCCAACGGCGGCAAGCGCTGGCTGAATCTGCACCTCATCTACCTGCAGCCCTCGGAACTGTTCAAGCTGGCGACGGTGGTCTTCATCGCCTGGGTCGTCCAACACCACCACGACGAGCTCGGCCGGTGGCGCCAGCTGGCGCTGCGCACGCTGCCGATCAGCCTCGGCTGCGCGCTCGTGGTGATCGAGCCCGATATCGGGACATCATCGGTGATCCTGGGTATCGCCTTCGCGATGCTGGCGGTCGGCGGGCTATCGCGTCAACTCCTCTCTCGCGTCGCCCTGCTCGGCCTGGTTGTCTTCGGCGCCTACATGGCCTACAAGCCGTACTCCGCGAGACGGTTCTTCTCCTTCCTGCACCCCAACACCCATCTCCTGGGCAGCGGCTACCAGTTGTTCCAGTCACGGATCGGTCTCGGCGCGGGCGGAGTGGCGGGCCTCGGACTCGGCCACAGCCGCGAGAAGTGGGGACTGCTGCCCAACCCGCACACCGACTTCATCTTCTCGATCATCGGCGAGGAGCTCGGTCTCGTGGGCACCTTGTTGGTTCTCGGGCTCTTC
>JAYVZV010000046.1:0-16145 GCA_043782995.1 Acidimicrobiales bacterium
CTCGAATGAGAGGAAGCCGGAAAGAACGATCTTCTCACCGTTCGAAACATTCTTGACGACGACGTCTTCAAAGGCCTTGAGGACCTCAGCTACCGTGCTTTTGGTCGCGCCACTCTCGGCAACAATTGCATCTACCAACTCGGCCTTGTTCACCGGTCGACTCCTTACTCTTCGTGGAAATTGACTGGGAGATTTCCCAGCAACCGGAGCCATCTTTACCGCAAAATAAAGGAAATACGGGTATTTCTCATAAGTTTTCAGGCTTTTAGCGTCGTCGCACTTCACGAAAAGCCTGTTGAGAGGCCGGTTTGAGAGAATCCATCGTCAACTTCTCACACTTCTAGGGTTCTACAGTTGTTCCATGGACTACCTGAATCGCAAGAAATTAAGGGAAATGACGTCCCGCGAGCTGGCTCGCTACGGGGCCCAGCATCCGGCGTCGAGAGCCCTGCACGAGAGCGCCGAGCACCTCTTCGCCCGAGTGCCCATGACGTGGATGAGTAAGTGGGCCGGAGGCTTCCCCCTGGGCTTCTCCCAGGCCCACGGCGCGCTCGTCACCGACCTCGACGGGCACGAGCTAATCGACTTCGCCCTCGGCGACACCGGCGCGATGGCCGGCCACTCACCGCGCGCACTCGTCGAGGCGTTGGCGCGCCGAGTCGGTCTCGAGGGCGGGGTGACGACGATGCTGCCCAACGAGGACGCGGAGTGGGTGGCGGCCGAACTGGCCCGGCGTTTCGGGCTCGCCCAGTGGTCGTTCAGCCTCTCGGCGACCGACGCCAACCGGTGGCTGCTGCGACTCGCGCGTCTGGTCACGAAGCGGCCGAAGGTCCTCGTCTTCTCCTACTCGTACCACGGCTCCGTCGACGAGACCTTCGTCGTGCTCGATAGTGACGGACGCGCGGTCTCGCGGCCCGGCAACGTGGGCCCGGCCGTCGACCCGACGTCGACGACGCGCGTGGTGGAGTTCAACGATCTCCAGGCGCTCGAGCGCGAGTTGTCTCACGGTGACGTCGCCGCGGTGCTGACCGAGCCGGCGTTGACGAACATCGGGATCGTGCTCGCCGACCCGGGGTTCCTCGAGGGCGTGCGCGAGCTCTGCGACGCGACCGGGACCCTGCTCGTCATTGACGAGACTCACACCTTCTCGGCGGGGCCCGGGGGAGCGACCAGACGCTACGGGCTGCGCCCCGACGCCATCACGATCGGCAAGTCCCTCGGTGGCGGCGTCCCCTGCGGCGCGTACGGGCTCAGCCAGGTTCTGGCCGACCGGGTCCTCGAGGCGGTCGGCGAGGGGGCCGACATCGCCGACGTCGGCGGCGTCGGCGGGACCTTGGCGGGCAACGCCATGAGCTTTGCCGCGATGCGCGCGGTGCTCGGCGAGGTGCTGACCGACGGGGCGTTCGGCCCCATGGAGGCGCTGGCCACGGAGTTCGCCGCGGGCGTGCAGCGAACCATCGACGTCCGGGGCCTGCCCTGGTCGATCAGCCAACTCGGGGCGCGCTGCGAGTACCGTTTCGCCGTCCCCGCTCCGCGCAGCGGGGGGGCGTCGATGCGCAGCGCCGACCCGCTGCTCGAGGAGTTCCTGCACCTGTACTGCGTCAACCGCGGAGTCCTGCTCACCCCGTTTCACAACATGGCGCTGATGTGCCCGGCGACCACCTCGGCCCAGGTGCAACGCCACCAGGTCGTCTTCGACGAGGCCGTCGCCGCTCTGGTCGAGTGACTCGTCGGTCGCGACGCTGCTTCGCGCCTCCGGTAGATTGCGATCATGGAGATGGGGTGCGCGCAGTGCGGATGCGTCGTCGATCGGGGATGGCGCCTCGCGACGTGCCCCGACCGATCGTGCTGCTGTCGAGATCTCCCAATCCACACGGTGGAGCGACTGGCCGAACTCGTGACCTTGGCGATGGCGTCGGGCAATCTCGACGAGATCTCTGCGCTCCTCGCGCCCGACGCCCGATGGGGATCGCCCGAAGAGCCGGTGCCGACGTGTTCTGACCGCGGCGAGATCATGGACTGGTACCGGGCAGCGATCGATGCCGGAGCAAGCGCGTCGGTGACCGAGACCTTTGTGCGCGGCGAGAACATTGTCATCGGCCTCGTGGTCAGTGGCGTCGGCGACGGACCAGAGCACGGTCACGGCGAACGGTGGCAGGTCCTCACCGTGCGCGACGGAAGAATCGCCGAGATACGGGGCTACGACGATCGACGTGACGCCGAGGGCTTCGCGACGTCGCCGGTCTCGAGGTGGGCCATCAGACCTCCGTCGTAACGGGCCATTCCAGAAGAGCCCGAAAGGCGCTGCCGTAGGATGGAGCCGTGTCCGCGTTTGTCGACTTCGCCCAATTGCACGCCAAGGCCGGCGACGGCGGAGCGGGCTGCGTCAGCTTTCGGCGCGAGGCCCACGTCGCCAAGGGCGGGCCCGACGGCGGCGACGGGGGCCGTGGCGGCAGCGTCTGGATCGTGGCCGACCACAACCAGGCGTCGTTGCTGGGCTTTCGCGACCACCCCTTTCGTCGCGCGACCGACGGCCAGCACGGCACCTCGAAGCGCCAGCACGGCTCGGGGGGCAAGGACTCGGTCGTCACGGTGCCGGTGGGCACGATCGTCTACAGCCGAGAGGGAGAACTCCTGGTGGACCTGAGCGGTCCCGGCGACCGGTGGCTCGCGGCCGAGGGCGGCCTCGGGGGCCAGGGTAACTCCCGCTTCCTCTCGAACCGGCGCCGGGCCCCGGCCTTCGCTGAGCAGGGCGAGGCCGGTCAGGAGAATTGGTACAACCTCGAACTGAAGCTGCAAGCCGACGTGGCTCTGATCGGCTTCCCGAACGTCGGAAAGTCGACGCTGATCTCGCGGGTCTCGGCGGCGCGGCCCAAGATTGCCGACTACCCGTTCACCACGCTCGTACCGAATCTCGGGGTCGTGCGGGTCGGCGCTCGATCGGGACGGCCCAACGACGCCACGGAGTTCGTGATGGCCGACATTCCCGGTCTCATCGAAGGAGCGGCCGAGGGCCGGGGACTCGGACACGACTTCTTGCGCCACGTCGAGCGGGCCCGAGTGCTGTGCGTGCTGCTCGACCTCTCCGAGCTGGCCCCGCTCGAGCCCACTGAGCAGCTCTCCGTCCTGCTGGGCGAGCTCGGCGACTACCAGGCCGACCTGCTCGAGCGTCCCCGGGTGATCGTGGGCTCCAAGGGCGACGTCGCGGCCCACGAAGTCGAGGACGCGCTCGTCATCTCCTCGGTGACCGGGGAGGGGATCGACCGGCTCGTGTCGAAACTCGCGGCGCTCGTGACGCAAGTGCGAGCCGACGAGCTCGGGCTGCTCGAGCACGAGGTCGTCGTGCACAAGCCGTTGCCCGACGAGATCAACGTCGAGAAGACCGGGGCGAACGAGTGGCTCGTCACCGGGCGTCCGGCGATCCGCGCCGTGAGGTTCCAGGACTTGACCGATGACGAGGCCCTCGCCGAGATCGTCCGCCGGCTCCGGGCCCTCGGCATCGACCGCATGCTGACGCGCGGGGGCGTGCGCGACGGCGACGTGGTGAACATCGGACCGCTCTCCTTCGAGTGGTGGCGCGACGAGGTGGGCGCCGGGCTCGACCGGGGCGACCACCACCGCGCGACGCGACGCGAACGGCTGGCGCGACACGGACGACTGGACCTCGGGGGCGGTGATGCCGACTCGTAGCGTCGTGGTGAAGATCGGCACCTCATCGGTGACCGACGACACGGGAGGCGTCGCGTACGGCGTGCTCGTCAACATCGCCCTCGACGTCGTCGAGTTGCGCGAGCAGGGGTGGCACGTCGTCGTCGTGACCTCGGGCGCGATCACGGCCGGCTGGGCCGAGGTCGGCCAGGGCCGTCCCCGTCCGACCGACAGCGTCAAGCTCCAGGCCGTCTCCGCCGTCGGTCAGCCCCTCTTGATGCACGCGTGGCGCAACGCCTTCGCCGAGGCCGGCGCGGCCGTCGGCCAGGTGTTGCTCGCGCCCCTCGACTTCTCGCACCGGGGCCAGTACCTGCAGGCCCGGGGGACGCTCGAGGCCCTGCGCGGGCTCGACGTGATCGCGATCGTCAACGAGAACGACGCGGTGGCCGACGAGGAGATCCGATTCGGCGACAACGACCGGCTCGCCGCGCTGGTGGCGAATCTGGTCGGGGCGTCACACCTGGTTCTGCTCACCGACACTGACGGCCTCCTCACCGCCGATCCGCGCCTCGACCCCTCGGCGACGTTGATCGAAGAGGTCACCGCCTTCGACACTGACCTCGGCGACGTGGCCGGCGCCAGTCGCTCAGGGGTGGGCAGCGGCGGCATGGCTTCGAAGCTCGCGGCGGCGCGCATGGCGTCGTGGTCCGGGATCACCACGGTGATCGCGCCGGCCCACGCCGACGGCGCGCTGCGCCACGCGCTGAGCGGCGTCGCGGGATTCGGCACGACGTTCCTTCCCCGCCCCGAGCGGCTCTCGGCGCGCAAGTCCTGGATCGCCTTCGCGGTCGCCAGCCACGGCACGCTCCACATTAACCTGGGGGCCCTGCAGGCGCTGGAGAGCCACGGACGCAGCCTGCTGCGCGTGGGCGTCGTCTCCCTCGACGGCGCCTTCGTCGAGGGAGACGCCGTCGACATCAAGGGGCCCGACGGCCAGATCGTCGCCAAGGGTCTCACCCGCGTCAGCGCCGAATCGTTCGTCGAGGGCGACGACGTGGTCGTGCACCGCGACGACATGGTGCTACTTCGACGTGTCTAGACGTTCCGTTAGAATTGCCCGATGACGACGACCCCGCTGGCGCTGCAGGGCCGCGCCGTCCGTGACGCCGCCGTCGCGCTCGGCCAGGCCAGCGACGAGCAGCGCCGCGCCGTGCTGCGCCACGTCGCCGACCGGCTCGGACAGACAGTCGACGAGCTGCTGGCGGTCAACGCCGTCGAGGTCGCCGCGTATAGCGAAACCGGAGCGGGGCGCGACCGACTGATGCTCACCGAGGCGCGCGTCGCCGCTATGGCCGACGCACTGCGCGAGATCGCCGACGCCCCCGACCCGCTCTTCGAGACTATCGACGCCAGCACCCGGCCCAACGGCCTGCGCGTCGAGCGCCTGCGCGTGCCGCTCGGGGTGATCGGCGTCGTCTACGAGAACCGCCCTAACGTCACGAGCGACGTGGCCGGGCTCTGCGTGCGCAGCGGCAACGCCGCCTACTTGCGCGGGTCCTCGTCGGCGCTCTCGACCAATCGCTTCATCGTGTCGCTCTGGCACGAGGCGTTGGAGAAGGAGGGTCTGGCGCCGGCGGGCGTGTCGCTCGTCGAGGACACCTCCCACGAGACCGCCACGGCCTTCATGCAGATGACCGACGTCCTCGACTGCCTGATCCCGCGCGGCGGTCCGAGCCTCATCGCCGCCATGCGCGAGCACGCCCGGGTTCCCTACGTCCTCGACGGCGACGGCAACTGCCACGTGTTCGTCGACGAATCGGCCGACCTCGACCAGGCCGTCGCCATCGTGCGCAACGCCAAGACGTCGCGTCCGGGCGTCTGCAACGCCGCCGAGACGGTGCTCGTGCACGAGGCGGTGGCGCAGCGGTTCCTGACCGCGCTGGCCGCCGCGATGCCCGAGGTCGAGTTGCGCGGCGACGACGCGACGCGCCAGGTCCTGCCCGACGTCACGCCCGCCACCGAAAAGGACTATGAGGAGGAGTTCCTCGACCTCATTTTGGCCGTGCGGGTCGTTCGCTCCCTCGACGAGGCGATCGCCCACGTCGCGCGCTACGGCACCGGCCACAGTGAGGCGATCTTGACCGAGGACCTCGACCACGCCGAGAGTTGGGTCCGGCGCGTGGACGCCGCCGCGGTCGTCGTCAACGCCTCGACGAGATTCGTCGACGGCGGCGAGCTGGGGCTCGGGGGTGAGGTCGGCATCTCGACCCAGAAGCTGCACGCGCGCGGGCCGATGGGCCTGCGCGAACTGACCTGCCTGAAGTGGGTCCTTCGAGGAGAGGGACAGATCCGATGACCGCACTGGACCCCCGCGAGGAGCTGGCCAAGCGTCTCGGACTGGCCGAGGTGCCCAAGGTGCGCTTCGAGTCGCCCGACGACGTCCGCCAGCGCCTCTCGGACCACGACTACCTGAGCGACGACGCCATCGCCTCGGTCACGTACCTCGCCGATCGGCTCGCCAAGCCGGTTCTCGTGGAAGGCCCCGCCGGCACCGGCAAGACCGCCCTCGCCCGGGCCGTCGCCGACTCGATCGATGCTCGTCTGATCCGCCTGCAGTGCTACGAGGGCCTCGACGACTCCAAGGCCCTCTACGAGTGGAACTACCGCAAGCAGCTGCTGCGCATCCAGGCCGGGCGGCCCGATGGTGCGGGCACCGAGGACTGGGGGCGGCTCGAGGAAGACATCTTCGGCGAGGAGTTCCTCCTCACGCGGCCCCTGCTCGAGGCGATTTCGGCGACCGATCCGGTGGTGCTCTTGATCGACGAGGTCGACCGGGTGGAGCTCGAGACCGAGGCGTTGCTGCTCGAGATCCTCTCGGAGTACCAGGTCTCGATACCCGAGCTCGGCACGGTGATGGCCAAGCAGATCCCGATGGTGTTCCTGACTTCTAACAACACGCGCGAGCTGTCCGAGGCCCTGAAGCGCCGCTGCCTCTATCTCTACATCGGCTATCCGACCGTCGAGCGCGAGCGCGACATCATCCTCAGCCGCGTGCCCGGGATCTCCACGACGCTGGCCGAGCAGATCGCCCAGGTCGTGCGCTCGTTGCGCACCCTGGATCTTAAGAAGGCGCCCTCGGTCTCTGAGACCCTCGACTGGGCGCGCACGCTGGTGGTGCTCGGGCGCCAGGAGATCGGCGAGAAGGATGCCGCGGAGACGCTGCACATCCTCTTGAAGTACCAGTCCGACATCGAGCGCGCGACCAGGGAGCTCCTCGGCCGTCCCAAGCCGCTTGCTTAACCTCCTAGGCGACTTCATTGGCGAGCTGCGCTCGGCGGGCATCCCGGTCTCGATGAGCGAGCACGTCGACGCGGCGCGCGCCATGGAGGTCATCGACCTCGGGAATCGCGCGCTGGTGCGCGGATCGCTCGCGGCGACCCTGGTTAAGGACGGCGACCATCTGCCGGTCTTCTACACCGCCTTCGAAGTCTTCTTCTCGACCCGCTCGTGGACCAGTGCGGAGGAGTTCATGGGCGAGGACGCCGACGTCGAGCGCGAGGGCGGGGCCGGCGCCGCCGGGCCCGGCCAGTCGCGCGGCGAGGGCGGCGGCGCCACGTCGTCGCTCTCCGCCCAGGACCTGGCCGACCTGCTCCTGCGCGCTCTTCGCGACGGTGACCGCGGGGCCCTGCGCCAAGCCGCCTCCGAGTCGGTCACGCGCTACGCGGGGATGGAGCCGGGCCGTCCCGTGGGCGGCACCTACTACCTCTACCGGACGCTGCGCAACCTCGACCTCGAGAATCTCGAGCGCCGACTGACCGAGGGCACGGCCTCGGGGGACGAGGACCGGCTGGCCCAGCGCCTAGCTCGCGAGGAGGCCCACGCGCGCATCGAGCAGTTGAAGTCCGAGATCGAGCGCGTCATCCGCGAGCGCCTCGTCGAGGACCGCGGCGCTGAGGCCCTCGCCAAGTCGGTGCGCAAGCCGCTGCCCGAGGACCTCGACGTCATGCACGCCAACCGCGACGAGATGGCCCAACTGGAGCGGGCCCTGCGCCCGCTGAGCCGAAAGTTGGCGACCCGCCTGGCCCGCCGGCGCCGTCGGCGCCGCCGTGGCCCGGTGGACCTGCGCCACACGGTGCGTCGGAGCCTGTCGACCGGGGGAGTGCCGATCGACCTTCGCTTCAAACCGCCCCACCCGGCCAAGCCCGAGATCTTCGTCATCGCCGACATCTCGGGCTCGGTCGCCTCGTTCGCGCGCTTCACGCTGCACCTGGTCCACGCGATCAGCTCGCAGTTCTCCAAGGTCCGCAGCTTCGTCTTCGTCGACGGACTCGACGAGGTCACCCGGCTCTTCGACGGCGTCGACGACCCGGCCGAGGCCGTGGCGCGCATCAACGCCGAGGCCGACGTCATCGCCTTCGACGGGCACTCCGACTACGGACGGGCCCTGCTCAGCTTCCACGACCGATTTGCCAAGGACATCACCAAGCGCTCGACCGTGCTGATCCTGGGCGACGCGCGCAACAACTACCACCAGGCCCACGCCGAGATCATCGCGGACCTGCACTACCGCGCGAAGTCCGTTTACTGGCTCAATCCCGAGCCCACGGCCTACTGGAACAGCGGCGACTCGATCATCAACCAGTACGCGCCCTACTGCCAGCGGGTGATCGAGTGTCGGACGCTCCGCCAGCTCGAGGCCTTCGTGGGAGAGCTCGAATGAGCGAGGACCAGCGCCTGCCACCCGAGGGGTTCCGCCAGCGGGGGCCGGTGCCGAGCGGGACGCGCCTCTTGATGATCCGCCACGGCGAGAGCCTCGCCAACGCCGAGGGCCTCGCGGGTGGTCCTCTCGGCGACGGCGGTCTCACCGAGCTCGGCACCCGCCAGGCCGTGGCGCTGCGGACTCGCCTGCTGATGAGTCGCGAGCTCGACGGAGCGAGTGCGTTCTACTCCTCGACGCTGCCCCGGGCCGTCCAGACGGCCGAGATCATCGCCGAGGCCCTCGGGGGCCGGACCGCCACGGCCGATGCCGAGCTCTGCGAGATCGGTGTCGGCGAGGGGGACGGCCTCACCTGGGCGGCCTTCGTGGAGCGTTTCGGGGCGCCGGACTGGGGGCTGGACCCCTACGCCGTGACGGCCCCGGGGGGCGAGTCGCTGATGGGCTTCTACGAGCGGTGCCGTCAGGTGATCGCGCGCCTCGTCGAGCGCCATCCCGGTGAGCTGGTCGTGCTCGTCGTGCACGGCGGGTTCATCGAACAGGCGATGAAGGTCTACCAGGGCCTCGGGGGCGAGGTCCGCCTGAAGCCGAGGATCGAGAACTGCTCGATGACCGAGATTGAGTTCGCGGGCGAGCGGTGCCGACTGCTTCGCTACAACGATCGCGCGCCGCTGCCCCCGGCGTAGCGCTGGAGGAACTCCGCGACGTGGAAGGCCATGTCGAGGCTCTGGGTGGCGTTGAGGCGCGGGTCGCAGATCGAGGTGTAGTTGACGCTGAGGTCCCCCTCGGAGAGGCGCGAGCCGCCGCCCAGACACTCCGTGACGTTGTCGCCGGTCAGCTCGATGTGCAGTCCGCCCGGCCAGGTGCCCAGGGACTCGTGGAGCTCGAAGAACTGCGAGGTCTCCGACAGCACGTCGTCGAAGCGTCGGGTCTTCTGGCCGCCCGACGCCACGAACGTGTTGCCGTGCATCGGGTCACAGGCCCACACGACGTGGCGACCCTCGTCACCCAGGGCCTTAATCAGGGGGGGCAGTCGATCGGCGACGAGCCCGTGGCCCATGCGCGAAATCAGCGTGAGCCGCCCGGGCGTGTTCTGCGGGTTGAGGACGTCGACGAGCCTCCGCAACTCGTCAACGTCCATGGTGGGACCGACTTTCAGCCCCAGGGGATTGGCGACGCCGCGCAGGAACTCGACGTGGGCGCCGTCGACCTGGCGGGTGCGGTCCCCGATCCAGAGCATGTGGGCCGAGCAGTCGTACCAGTCGCCCGTCAGCGAGTCGCGCCGCGTGAGGGCCTGCTCGTAGGGCAGGATCAGCGACTCGTGGCTCGTGTAGAAGTCGACCGACTGTAGGGCGTAGTCGTCGTGCAGGTCGATCCCGCAGGCCCTCATGAACTGCAGGGCCCGCTCGATCTCGTCGGCCACCGTTTCGTAGCGCTTGCCCTCGAGCGAGTTGGCCACGAACTCCTGGTTCCAGGCGTGCACCCTCGAGAGCGCGGCGAAGCCGCCCGTGGTGAAGGCTCGCAGCAGGTTGAGCGTCGCGACGCTCTGGTGGTAGGCCGAGAGTAGGCGATCGGGGTCCGGTCGGCGCGACGCGGCGTTGAACTCTTCGCCGTTGACGATGTGGCCGCGGAAGGCGTCGAGGCGCACGCCGTCAATCTCCTCGAAGGCCTCCGTACGGGGCTTGGCGAACTGACCGGCGATTCGCCCGACCTTGATCACGGGCACGCCAGCCGCGTAGGTGAGTGCGACGGCCATCTGGAGGATTACCTTCAGCTTGTCGCGGATGGAGTCGGCCGAGCCCTCGTGGAAGGACTCGGCGCAGTCCCCGGCCTGCAGCAGGAAGGCCCGGCCGCCGGCGACCTGGGCCAGGTGCTCGCGCAGTCGACGGGCCTCGCCCGCGAAGACGAGGGGCGGCTTGGTGGCGAGCACGGCCTCGACGCGGCCGAGGTGTTCGAGGTCGGGCCAGGTCGGGCTCTGCTCCGCGTGACGGCTCCGCCAGGAGCCGGGATCCCATTCGAGCGCGTTTGTGGCCATCGTCAAAGCCTACGGTGTCCGTCGGTTGCCCGGCACTCGCGACGTAGGCTGCTCACGTGAAAGTACGGCGCTGCGGTCTCTTCGGTGGGACCTTCGATCCGCCGCACTTCGGCCACGTGGCCGCGCTTCGGGCCGCGGCCGCGACGTCGCGCTTCGACCTGATCGAGGTCACGGTCGCGGGCGACCCCTACCGCAAAAGTGCCGAGGGCGCCGTGCGCCCGGCCGCTCAGCGCCTCGCGATGGCCCGGGCCGCGTTCGGCGACCTGCCCCTCGTGGAGGTTTCGGAGCGCGAGATTCTGCGCTCGGGGCCGTCGTACACCATCGACACGGTCCACGAGTTGCTGGAGGAGGCCGACGAGGTCGACCTCCTCGTCGGGGCGGACCTGACGGCCCAGCTGGACGGCTGGCACGACGCGGCAACGTTGCGGGCCCTCGTGCGAGTGGGCGTGGTTCCCCGTCCCGGGGCCGAAACGGTCGCGCCCGACGGATGGCGATGTTACGAGGTCCCGATGGAGCCGGTCGACCTCTCAAGTTCGTTCATCCGCGACGTCACGCCCACGTCACCCAATCTCCGGGAATTCCTGCCCGCGCCGGTAATTCCGCTCTACCTGGGCGCCCGAGGCTAAAGTTGTCACAATGGCAGTTCGAAGCTTCGATCTTTCTGAGCCACAGGCACTGCGTCTGCGCGGCCTGGAAGCGCCCGCACGGCGTCGAGACGTGCGACGAACGAAGCAGCGCTACGCGATGGTGGGACTCGTCGCACTGACCGTCCCCTTCGTCGCGGCACTCGTCCTGCTCGGGGCTGCCCACTGAGTGTCCCCGTGAACGCCGGCGAGGTCGCTCGCGGCCCGCACTCCCATTTTGTCGCCGCCCTGACCAACGCCGCGATGGCGGCGGCCGAGGACAAGCTAGCCGAGGACACCATTGTGCTCGACCTACGCGAACTCGTCGACTCCTTCGACGCGCTGGTGGTCGCCTCGGGCCGCAACGACCGCCAGGTGCGCGCCATCGCCGAGGAGGTGGAGCGGCTCGTCGAGCGGGCGCTCGGCGTGAAGCCGATCCGGGTCGAGGGGTGGACGGCCGCCGAATGGATCGCCCTCGACTACGGCGACGTAATCGTGCACGTCTTCCACGAGGCCGCTCGCGAGTACTACGACCTCGAGCACCTCTGGAGCGCCGCGCCGGCCTTCCGCCACGAGCCCATCCGTTAGGGGTTCAGCAGGCTCGTGAAGGCGCTGGGCGACACCCTCGACGCCCTCGTGCCATTGGGCAGCAACGACCGCTGCAGTACGCCCGCCACGGTGATGATGATCCCCGAGTCGGCGCCGGCGTCGTGCGCGGTCAACACCAGCTGGCCGACCGCGAGGATCTGGTCGGCCCGACTGAGCCGCGAGAGCGGTGACGCCAGGTCGATGTAGCCCACGCCGTCCTTGATGCTGGCCGAGAGCAGCACGAGGGTGAGGGGCAGGGCCGACGAGTAGCCGGCGAACGACTCGATCTGGGTCGGTCCGACGATGAGCTGGCGCAGCACGGTGGCGAGCACGGGGGGCGACGGCACGATGCGGCTCGACGGCGCGAGGTGGCCCGTGGCGTCCACGATGTAGACGGGCTGGGTGATGAAGCGGACCCGTCCGTTGTTGGTGCCCGGGATGGTCCGGTTCATCAACCCGAAGGGGATCTGGTGGCGCACGATGCGCGCAGGCGACGACGCCGTGGGAACCAGCGTGCACCCGCCCAGGGCGATCGCGCCCGCGAGGACCGCACCGAGGACCCCGAGCCGCCTCATTCGCGCTCGCCCTCGACGATCGGCAGCAGGATTTGGAAGCGCGCGCCGTGCTCGGGGCTCTCGAGGACCGAGATGGTCCCCCCGAAGGCCCGGACGTGGTCGTGCACGAGCGCGAGACCGAGGCCGGTGCCGCGCGCGATCCCGCGGTCGTGGGCGGCGCGGCCCCGAAAGAACCGCTCGAAGACCTGCTCGCGCTCGTCGGGCGGCACGCCGGGCCCGGCGTCGTCGACGCTGACGGCCAGCTGGTGGCCGACTCGGCCGATGCGCACCGCCACCGCGCCCTCCGCGTAACGATGGGCGTTGTCGACGAGGTTCGTGATTACCCGCTCGAACCGGCGCCGGTCGACCCTCACCAGCGGGTCGCCGACGTCGCTCGCGACCTCGACCGCCGGCTCCTCGAGGCCGTGGCGCCTCGCCGCTGAGCGCACCGACTGGTGGAGCAGCTCGACTGCGGGGACGGTCTCCATGACGAGCGGTACGGCGCCGGCGTCGCTGCGAGCCATTTCGAGCAGGTCCTCGACGAGGGACTGGAAGATCGAGAGGTCGGCGAGCAGCAGGTCGAGGCTCTCCTGGCCGGCCGACGACAGGTCCTGGCGGTGCTGCTGGAGGACCGAGGCGGTCGTGGCCAGGGTGGTGAGGGGCGAACGCAGCTCGTGGCTGACGTCGCTGGCGAAGCGGGCGTCGCGCTCGAGGCGCTCCACGAGCTGGCTCACCATTTCGTTGAAGGACTCGGTCAGCTGCTGGACCTCGCGATCGGCTCGGGTGACCACCAGGCGCGTCGAGAGCGCGCCGTCGGCGATCAGCGCCGCCGCGAGGGACACCTCCTCCAAGGGACGCACGGCCCGCCGGGTCACCCAGAGACCGCCGCTCATCCCGATGGCCGAGGTGATCAGGGCCCCGAGGCCGAGCACGAGCAGCAGGACCCTCAGCGTGTGCTCAAGGTTGTCGAGCTTGAAGACCTCGAAGACCTGGGTCTCGACGGCCGGAATCGGCACGCCCACGACAAAGATGATCTCGCCGTTGACGTTCAGCGTCTGCTCGGTGGCGTGGCCCGCGTTCACTTGTTTGATGATGGTCGGCGATACGTCCTTAGTGGAGGCGACGTCGCTGCGCGCCAGCCACTGATGGTGGGTTTGGACGAGAACGTTCGAGGCGGTCGCCTTCTGGATCGACGAGAGCAGGTTCGCCAACTGGGGCGGCGACGTGTAGAGGGTGCTGCGTACCAGCGCTGCGTTGACGAAGCTCTGACGCAGGTCGGTCTGCTGCTGGTCGTTGATGAGCAGGCGCTGCACCCCGAGGTAGGTCAGCGAAGCGAACATCGAACTGAGGATCAGAGCCCCGAGACCGAATGTGAGAAGCAGGCGAAGTCGCAGACTCCGTCGGCGCATCACAGGACCAACTTGTATCCTGCGCCTCGAACGGTCACGAGGAACATGGGATTGGCCGGATCGGGCTCGATCTTCATGCGCAGTCGACGGATGTGTACGTCGACGAGCCGGCTATCGCCGAAGTAGTCGTAGCCCCACACCCGCTCGAGCAGGTCCTCGCGCGAGAGCACCTTGCCGTTGGTGGAGGCGAGGTCGGTGAGCAGGCGGAACTCGGTCGACGTGAGGTGCAGCTCCGCGCCGTCACTGTGGCGCACGACCCCTTCGTCGGGCACCACGTGAAGGTCACCGAGCTGGAACGCGCCGGTGCTCTTTTCGGGACGTCGACGCAGGTGGGCCTTGACGCGCGCGAGGAGCTCTTCGGGTACGAAGGGCTTGGTGACGTAGTCGTCGGCCCCGGACTCGAGCCCGAGGACCACGTCGGCGGTCTCGTCGCGCGCCGAGACGATCACGATGGGCAGGTCGCTGGCGCTTCGCAGCGCGAGGCACGTCTCGAACCCAGTCATGCCGGGCAGCATGATGTCGACGATCGCGACGTCGGCCGCCATGCGGGTGAACATTGCGACGCCCACCTCGCCGGTCGGGGCGTCGTCCACGACGTGCCCCTCGCCCTCGAACATCAGGCGCAGGGCCGTGCGGATGTGGTCGTCGTCCTCCACGATCAATATCCGCGACACGCCGCCTCCTTTGCAACCTCCGCCAAGACTAGAGGTCGACGTTGCGGACCGAGGGCCTCGGTAGCCTTGGGTTGTGCCAGACCAGAGCGAAGGGCGGACCGTCACCGGTTCGTGGCGCCTCGAGGGCTACGCCGCG
Source organism: Acidimicrobiales bacterium (assembly GCA_043782995.1). GTDB lineage: Bacteria > Actinomycetota > Acidimicrobiia > Acidimicrobiales > RAAP-2 > RAAP-2. Next base: position 14,382 of record JAYVZV010000046.1, read on the forward strand.
ACACTGCGCGCCACCGACCGCGCGACCGCGACCCAGGTCGCCTACCGCGCCGACGTCGAGCTGTTCGTGGCGTGGGCCGGTGCTCGGGGCGTCGCTCGTCCGCGCGACGTCACCGTCAAGGTGCTGCGCGACTACCTCGAGTTCATGACCGCCCGGGGGGACGAGCGCACGTCGATCATCCGACGGCGGGCCTCGCTGCGCAGCTACTTCGACTGGATGGTGGAGCGAGGCTCGCTCGACAAGAGCCCGGCGGCGCGGCTCTCGGCGCCCCGACCCGTCAGCCGACTGCCCAAGATCGTGGTGCGCGAACAACTGGAGAACCTCCTCGACGAGGATTGGGGCGAGGACGAGTGGGCAACCCTCGACCGGGCGGTCTGCGAGGTCCTCTACGGCGCGGGGCTGCGCGTGGGCGAGCTCTGCTCGCTCGACGTCGCCTCCGTGGACTTCGGCCAGGGCCTCTTGCGCGTTCTTGGCAAGGGCCGAAAGGAGCGCCTGGTGCCCCTGCACCGTCGCGGCCTCGAGGCCGTGAAGTTGTGGATCGGCGACGCCCGCGACGACGTGGCCCGCGCGGACTCGCCGCCGGAGGCGCTCTTCTACAACCGGCGCGCCCGGCGCATTGGGCCGCGCGACGTGCGCCGCATCCTCGACAACCGGTTGGCGCGGGGCCACATCCACCCCCACGCGCTGCGCCACACTTACGCGACGCACCTCCTGGAGGGCGGCGCGGACCTGCGCGTTGTCCAAGAGCTGCTCGGCCACGAGAGCCTCACGACGACCCAGATCTACACGCACGTCTCGAAGTCGCGACTGCAGAAGGTCCACCGCCAGACCCACCCCCGAGGCTAGGCCCCGCACCAGCGACTATCATGGTCTGGCTCTCCCACGGTGGGGGAGTTGACGATATGCCCACGTGGTTTCGTACGGTCGCCGCTCGCGGTGCATCACGGGGGTCGAGCAACCGAACGGAAGGAAAAGTACGTGGCACTTGTCACCCTGCAGGAACTGTTGGACTCGGGGGTGCACTTCGGGCACCAGACCCGACGTTGGAACCCCAAGATGCGCCGCTTCATCCTCGGTGAGCGCAACGGCATCTACCTGATCGATCTCCGTAAGACCCTCGCGGGCATCGAGACGGCCTATACCTACGTGCGCGACCTGGTCGCCGAGGGCGGGGTCATCCTCTTCGTCGGGACTAAGAAGCAGACCCAGGGCCCCATTGCGGACTACGCCCAGGCCTGCGGCATGCCCTTCGTGAACCAGCGCTGGTTGGGCGGGATGCTCACCAACTTCGCCACCGTTGCCGGCCGCGTCAAGCGCATGGTTGAACTGCGTTCGATGCAGCGCGCCGGCGACTTCGACAACATGCCCAAGCGCGAGGCGTTACGCCACAGCCGGGAACTCGAGAAGCTCGACCGGAACTTGAGCGGAATCGCCAACCTCGACCGCGTGCCCGACGCCATCTTCGTGATCGACACCAAAAAGGAGCACATCGCGGTGACCGAGGCGCGCAAGCTGGGCCTGCCGGTCGTCGCCGTCGTGGACACCAACTGCGACCCGGACGTGATCGACTACGTGATCCCGGGCAATGATGACGCCATCCGCTCCGGGGCACTGCTCTGTCGCCTGATCGCCGACGCCGTCACCGAGGGCCGCTTCATTCGCCAGAACCGCCCGGTAGTGAGCCCCCGGGCGTCCGCGCAGGCGGCCGCTGCGATCGCGGCCACACCCGACGTCGTCTCCCCGGCCGCCGAAACTGCCGCTGAA
>JAYVZV010000047.1:0-15788 GCA_043782995.1 Acidimicrobiales bacterium
CGGCGAGCACTCGGGCCACTACTACTTCCGCGACAACTACCGCGCCGACTCGGGCATCATCACCGCGATGATCGTGCTCGAGCTGCTGAGCGGGGCCTCGGTGCCCCTCTCGGAGGTGGCGGCGCCCTTCGACCGCTACGCCGCCTCGGGCGAGATCAACACCCGCGTCCCGAGCCCGGCGGCGAGCGTGGCCGCCTTGGTCGGTCGGCTCGAAGGCGAGGGTGTCCCGGTCGACCTCCTCGACGGCCTGACGGCGGACTACGGTACCTGGTGGTTCAACCTTCGACCGAGCAATACCGAGCCGCTGCTGCGCCTGAACGTGGAGGCTCCGGACCGCGAAGAGTGCGAGGCCCGCGTCGGCGCGGTCCTCGCCATGATTGAAGGGAAGTAGAGATGGCCCTCGATGGATTCCTGCTCGCGCTGCTGGAGGACCCGGTCGACCACCAGGAGCTGTTCTACGTGGCCGCCGCCAACGTCCTCTACAACCCGCGCAAGCGCGTCGTTTACGACGTGCGCGACGGGATCGCCGTACTCCTGCCCGACGAGTGCCGGGCCGCCACCGACGCCGAGCACGACGCCTGGACCAGTGACCCCTCCGTCATCCGCACCGGTCGTTAAAACAGGTCCGACTCGGACTCAGCCGAGACGTTCGACGATCATGGCCATGCCCTGGCCGCCCCCGACGCACATTGTCTCCATGCCGAAGCGCAACCCCGAGTCCTCGAGCGAGTTGAGCAGCGTGGTCATAATCCTCGCGCCGGTCATGCCGAAGGGATGCCCGAGGGCGATGGCCCCGCCACGGATGTTCAGCTTGTCGAGCGTGATGCCCAGGTGCTTGGCACTGGGGATGACCTGAGCCGCGAAGGCCTCGTTGATCTCGACGAGGTCGATGTCGTCGATAGTCATACCCGCTCGCCCCAGGGCCTGACGGCAGGCTTCGATCGGCCCGAGTCCCATGATCTCGGGGTTGAGACCGCTGACGCCGCTGGCGATGATTCGCGCGAGGGGCTGGATGCCGAGTTCTTTGGCCCGGGTGTCGCTCATGACGACCACCGCGGCGGCGCCGTCGTTAAGGGGGCAGGCGTTGCCGGCGGTGATGGAACCGCCCTCGCGAAAGACCGGCTGCAGGGTCGAGAGTCGCTCGAGGGTCGTGCCGGCGCGCGGGCCGTCGTCCCTGGTCATCACGGTGCCGTCGGGCAGTGTGACCGGGACGATCTCGCGCTCGAAGAAACCGTTGTCCTGGTGGGCGACGGCGAGCTCTTGGCTCCGCACGGCGAACTCGTCCATCTCCCGGCGCGAGACCTTCTCGTACTCCGCCACGTTCTCGGCCGTCTGGCCCATGGCGATGTAGATGTCGGGCAGGCCGGGCGGGGCGGTCCAGGGGTCGCTCACCCGTTCGGAGCGAGTGGCCGTACGGGCCATTGCGTCGGCGAACAACGGGTTCACGGCCTTGCCGATGTCCGAGGCGCCGCTTGCGAAGCGCGACACGGTCTCGACGCCGGCCGCGACGAAGACGTCGCCCTCGCCCGAGCGGATGGCGTGGGCGGCCATGCGGATCGTCTGGAGCGACGACGAGCAGTAGCGATTCACGGTGACGCCCGGCACGTTGTCCATTCCCGCGAGCAGCGCCGCCACCCGCGCCACGTTGAAGCCGGCCTCGCCGGCCGGCTGCCCGCAGCCGACGATGAGGTCCTCGACGCTATGGGGGTCGAGTTCAGGTACCTTGGCCAGCACCGCGCGCACGACGAGCGCGGTCAGGTCGTCAGGTCGCATGTCGACGAGCGAGCCCTTGAAGGCCCGTCCTATAGGGGTGCGTCCGGTCGCAACGATGACGGCTTCGGTCATGGGGTCCTCCTCGTGGTTACTGCAGAATAACGCGGGCGAGCCTTGTGAAAGTTGCGCCGGGTGACGAAGTCGTCAGGTCCGGGCGAGCGGGTCCGCGTCGTCGAAGCCCTGGCGCACGCCCTGACCGGCGCGCCGGCGAAGCTGCTCGGGCTCGAACAGCATCCAGTAGGCGTTGCGAGCGTGCGAGCGCGACCGATTCTCGAAGACCTTCGCCAGCACGGTGGGATCGTCGGATTCGTCCTCGTGCACGAACACCTCGAGGATGGGCGTTGACGTGAGCAGCTGCGCCTGCATGATGCCCTGGGAGGCCTCGTGGGCGCACTGTTTGTCGATGGCGGCGCCACCGGGCATCCCGAGCGCCACGACGATCGAGCACCCTCGGCGCTCAATAAGGATCTGGGCGGCGACGGCGAGGTCCTTGAAGCCCGGCACGGTCGAGCGGATTACCTCGAATCGCTCGCCGTAGCCCGGGCACTCAGCGAGCTCGGCTAGCGCGGCGGCCCCCATGTCGTATCGGGCGAACATGGTGTCGACGACACCGATCTTCACCATCTTCTTGGACTTCTTGGCTTTGGCCACGTCGCTCCGATCGGTTGCGCACACCAGTGTAGAACTGGTTACTCCCCTCCGAGCCTTGCCCGCTAGAGGGTCGCTCCCTCCATTTTCGACGTGGAACGTGGGTTCACCTCGGCCCACTCCGGGCGCGATCGGCGACTCGTCAATTTGATATTGCCGGATCAATTGTTGACGCCGAACCGGTAAGTCATCGGGGCTCTGCGTTCGGGTGACGGGGCCTCGTTAGGCGATGACCAGCGGTGAGCTAGTTCTCGAATTCACTCCGGTCCATTGGCTCCCCGGTCCGCTTCCCACTGTTGTCGGGTGATAGCGAACTCCACGTCACCCAATTCGTCGCCCACGATGCGTACGGGCCAATCGGCGACGAAGGTTCGTACGAATCGGAGACCGGATTTCTCCATCACTCGACGAGATGCCCAGTTGACCACCATCGTCTGGGCGTACACGCCATCGATCGCCAGACGCCGGAACCCCATATCAATAAGTGCTCGAGAACCCTCGGTCGCCAGACCCTGACCCCAGTCGGCGCGACGGATTCGGTAACCCAGTTCAGGGCGAGTCGGACTTTCGCCAAGCTTGGGACGAAAATGAAACCAACCTATGAACTGGCCGGAGGATTTCGCCTCGGCCTTCCAAAAGCCAAAGCTGCCGTCCGTCGAGTAGCTGGCGAGCCAGTAGTCGAGGTTACTAGCGACTTCCGTGTGATCGACTGGTTGCCCACCGTTGATGTATTGCATCACCGCGGGATCACTGTCGAGGTCGACGAGTGCGTCGATGTCGTGTTCCGTGAACCAACTCAGAGTCATTCGGTCGGTCTCGAGAAAGATTCCCACGGCGAAAGTATTGTCCACGGTACAGACTCGAAACTCGCTCAGCGAGACATCCATGCCCGTGGGCCGATTTGTCGAGGAGAGCCTCCAGAGAGGATGGGTTGGGGTAAAGCAGTACCGCCGGCATCTCGAATCGTCGCGAAACATCACTGAGTCGTCCGACCGTGGGATTGCTAAAGTCGGCCCGCTCAATTGAAGCCCGTGATGTTACAGTGGGCTCTACCCTCTATAGAGAGGGTCGCTCGGGCGCAAGCCCTCATCGTTTGAAGGTACGACATTGGTCCCCCGCCTTATTGGAATCTCGCTTCGGCTCATTCGGACGGGGCAATCGCTGGGACCGTCTGCCGATCACCCAACTCGTCGAAACGGTCATCATCGAGGACTGAGCCCCTCGTTCTTCGATTCGGACCCGGGCAGTATCGGGCAGAGTCCTTCATTGTCGACCGCGCGATCAACTCGTGGGACCGTTCCGTCCGAGAGCCATCGGGCAGCGTCGGAGTTGGTCGACGCCGCTGAAATCGAGCGCCGCGAGCGACTCCGACAGATTCTCACTGGAGTTGGCGCCGCGAGTCACCAGTCGCAGACCGAAAAGTCGTCGGCGCCGCCGTGGGGGATTTCTCGAGGGGACGCAAGGCAGTAGGGCTCGGGCAGGTTGCTTGAACTTGGGAGGGGAGCAACAAATGGCTGGAATGACGGGAATGGGTTTAAGCGCGGTGGCGATTATTGCCGGTGCGATCATGCGATACGCCATATCGGCGCATGGTAAGGGATTCAATGTCACCAAGATTGGATTGATACTCATGGTGGCGGGCGCAATCGGATTCGTAGTGTCGGCGATTCTCTTTGCGTCGACCAAGAATGCTGGTACATCGGGAACTCACACGATGCACAGCGAGACTCGCGATTCGGCGGGGAACTCGACCGTGACGGATAGGGAACAGAACTAGCGAACCCTGGGTAGGCCGCCGCCTTCGCCGGGGCCGTCGCCCGGACCGCGTTGACCAGATGAATGACTCGAGGAACGGTGACCGTTCTCGGAGTGATTGGAATGACTGAGGGATCTGTGGCGAGTTGTGAAATTCGGTGGACCGCCGGATTGATTTCGCTCTTGGTGGGTCTAGTCCTTTCGATGATGGGAGCAGCGAGTCACGCCGTGGGTGGTCCCAGGCAGTAGCACTAAAGACGAGGGTCAATCCGCGAAATTCAATTGAAGGCGGCTCTGATCTGCTCTGTTCCGGGATTTCGCAGCAGTAGTGTGACGGTCGCTGATTGGATTCTCACCGGGCGTGGGAGAACCTACCGGGCCAAACGTGGCCCGACCTTGAGGAAGTGACGGTGGGCGTGGGCGCTCTTGGGAAGGAGTTCGACACCGTGAGCGAACACGGTATTGTCGATTCGCCGCAGGGCCGGGATACCGGGAATGACCAAGAGCGTCACTACGATTCCGATGACCGCCAAACCGGTTCGCAGGCCCGTCGTGTGAATGAGGAGAGTCATGGCCAGTGATCCAATCGCCATGCCCGCCACCTCGCCCGCTTCGAGTGCGCCCATCACACGACCGAGCATCTCGTTGGGAATTACGTGCTGGAGGACGGTGATGGCATTGACGTCCACCACTGAGTTCGCCGCTCCGATGAGACCCATCGAGATCAACGCGGCCCCGAGGTTCGGGAGCGTGGCGATCAGGAGCAGCGGCGCCGCCCACACCATCACGCCGAGTCCGAAGTCCGTGGCCATGCGGCCCCTCGAGGCGAGCATGAGTGCGATGAAACCACCTACCAAGCCGCCAATGCCCAACGTCGACTCCATCAGACCGAGGCCCGAGCTCCCGATGTGCAGTAGGTGCAAGGCAATCGTCACGGTGAAGACGGCCGACGCGCCGGCGACCACGCACTGCAGGATATAGAGCACGACCATGATGAGGACGTCTCGGTCGTGAGCGATAATGCGAAATCCCTGCTCCGCCCGGACCAGGAAGCTTTGCGACTTTAGCTGGCCCGCGTCCGTTGACTCGCTCGGGAGAGCGGCGAGCTCGGGCGAGCGCTCTTCAGGTCGGGGTGGACGAAGCGACGCGAGCAGGAGAGCCGACCAAATGAAGGTCACCGCGTCGAAGGAGAAGGCCACGGAGACGTTGGCGAACGCCAGCAGGAATCCGGCGAGAGCCGGACCCGCGAAGAAGCCCACGCTCTCAATGGTGCTGGAGACCACGTTGGCACCGGCGATCTCGTCTGGCTCGCGGGCGAGCGAGGGCAGGATCGCCGCCTGCGCCGGGCGGAACGCAGAGCCCGCGAGGCCCACGAGGACAATGATCGCAAAGACCAACCATTTCGATGCGTGCACGCCCACGAGGACGGCGGCGAGGGACACGAGGACGAGTCGAGTGAGGTCCGAGATCACCATGACACGCCGACGGTCGAACTGGTCGGCGAACGTGGAGGTGAGCGGGGCGGCCGCCGCGATTGACAAGTACCGCACGAAAGCGAGCACCCCCACGGCCGAGGGCCCTCCGTGGAGGAAGACGTAGACCACGGCGCTCAAGGTGAACACGCCGTCGCCGATGAGCGACCCCGCGAACGCGTAGAAGAGTCTTCGCAACGCCCGGTTGGCCGCCACGTCGACCAGTGCCCTCTTGGACGACTTCAACTCCTGGCCGATGACGCTCATGGAACTCCTCCCGCTCCACCGACTGTTGAGCGGAACATTGATGTACTGTCAGATGACTCGACCACTCCGGCGAAGATCGGACGACGGTAGCAATGGCGACATCGTAGTGAATCGCCGACGTGACCGGCGCGAGAAAACTGAGAGTACCGTGATTTTCCGAGCGGCCAACGCGCGGGGAGGACGGTTTCCTTGGGCCCCGCACCTATGGTGGGCTCCCCGCGATCAGCCGCGGAACAGGTGGTCGGACCTTCTGCAATGTGTGTCACCGCAAAGTTGGCGGTGGGCTCAGCGCGGCGCCAGTCCTTCGACCGCGGCGGCGAGGTCGACGCCAAAGGGCACGATGGCGATGGTCGGCACCGCCACGCCGGCCTCAATGTAGCGCGCCACGTGCTCCCGGCACGCGTCGTAAGAGCCGTGGATAATCAGCTCGTCAACGACCGAGTCGGGGATCACCTCGTTGGCCAGTTTACGGTCGCCGGCCGCCCACGCGTCCCACATGGGCTGGAGCGCCTCGCCGCGCCCGAGCCACCGGTGGAACTTGGCGTAGGCGTTGACCGTGAGGTACGACGAGATCATTCGGCGCCCGATGAAGCGCGCGGTGTCGGCATCCTCGGTGGGCACGACGAAGAGCCGCGCCGCGATGAGCTTGTCCTCGCCGACTTCGGCGCGACACTGGGCGACGTCGCCCGCCCCCAGCCAGTTCAAGATGGCGCCGTCGGCCTCGCGGCCCGCGAGACGAAGCATGCCCGGACGAAGGGCGCCGAGCAGGATCGTCGGCCGTTTGACGACCGGTCGGCTGAGTTTGAAGCCGTGAACCTCGAAGGTCTCGAAAACCTCATCTATCTTCTCGCCGTCTAGCGCGCGCTGGACGAAGCGCAGCACGTCGCGCGTGCGGGCGTAGGGCTTCTCGTACTTGACGCCGTTCCAACGCTGCACGACCGGCTCGCTCGACGCGCCGAGGCCCATGGTGAAGCGCCCACCGGCGACCTCGGCAAGGGCCGCGATCGACATCGCCATCAGTCCGGCGCCTCGGGTGAAGACCGGAGTGACGGCGACGCCCAGGTTCAAGCGCGGCTCCCAGATCGCCGCGAGGGTGAGCGGGGTGAATCCGTCCACGCCGTCGACCTCGGCCGACCACACGTCGGTGTAACCGAGGTCGGCGAGGCGGTGGAACCACGCCTCGTGCTCTAACAAGGTGACCCCCTCGAAGGGGATGGTGATGCCGTAGCGAGAAGTCATGGACTCAGTGTTCCAGATGGAACGATTCCGGCGCGAACCTAGCCGAGGTAGTCGCCGTCCTGGGCGACGGGCACCTTCAGGCCCCGGCGCTCGAGATCGTGGACCCATCGGTCAATGAGCGTCTCGAGTACCGTGACCCGCGCGTAGCACTTGTCCTCGGCGGCGATAATGTCCCAGTGGGCGTGGGCGTGGTCGGTCGCATCGACCATGTCGCGCAGCGCCCGGAGGTAGGCCGGTCGCTTGGCGCGGTTCGCCCAGTCGTCGGGGGTGAGCTTCCACTGCTTCAGTGGGTTGCTCGCACGGTCGTGGAATCGGGCCAACTGCTCGTGATCCGAGATGTGGAGCCAAAATTTGACGAGTGTGACGTCGTTGTCGACGAGCATCTCCTCGAAGTCAACGATCTGGGCGGCCGAGCGCGTGATCGTCGTCTCGTCTATCAGATCGTCGACCCGTTCCACCAGCAGCCGCCCATACCAGGAGCGGTCGTACACGGTCATAGCGCCCCGGCCCGGGATGTACGGCTGGAATCGCCAGAGGAAGGGGTGGAGCAGGTCGTCGGCCGAGGGCGGCCCGATCGGGACGACGCGCACGTGGCGGGGATCGAGGCTCGCCGTGAGTCGGCGGATTGCCCCACCTTTACCGGCGGCATCGAACCCCTCGAACACGACGAGCAACCCGGGACCGACCTTGCCGGGTGGCAGGAGACCGGCGGTGAACAGGCGCAACTGCATAAGTCGGCGTTGGGCCTTCAGGACGCGCCTCTCGGACTCGCCGTTCGAGAGCGACTTCGAGAGGTCGATGTCGTCGAGGCGGCTCGTCACCGGGGGGCGCACCGGGTGTGCCACGCGCGACGCCTCATAGTCGCTCCTTCCTCTGGCCCAAGGTTACGCCCGTTGCGCGACGCGACCCAGTGGTCGGTCGTCGGAGGGGCGCGTACCTAAGATTGGCGGTACCCATATTCGAGAGAGAGCCATGCGCAAGTCGGCAGTTCCGGTGCTGGTCGTCGCCCTCGTCATCGGGGGCATTTCGTGGGGCGCTCACGCCCACGCGGTCGGGGCGTCGACCGCGACCTCGAAGGCGACGGCCGCGGCCGGGCCCCAACCGGTCTGCGTGCGAGTCTGCTCGACGTGGCGGCCCGTGGACCCCTGGCAGGCCGGCGCGCCGTCGGTGATGACCACCACGTTCGTGCCGTTCCTCGCGAGTCCCGCCGCCGTCGCCTACGCCGCGTGGATCAGAGCCTCGTCGACGATCCTCGCTCTCTACCCGGGCTACAAGGGTCCGGGTCCGTCGAACCTGCCGCGCGGGGCCGAGATGGTCCCCTTGACGGGGCGTTCCCGTCTGCTCGCGACCTTCAACTCCGGCTTCTATGAGGCCGACTCGGCCGCCGGCTTCTACGTCAACCACACGCTCTACTTCCCGATGGTGCCCGGCCTCGCGACGGTCGTACGCTACGCCAACGGGACTCTCGACGTGGTGCGCTGGACCGGCGGCGCCCGGCCCGGGCCGAACGTGTTGATGGCTCGACAGAACCTCGCCCTGCTCGTGAGCAACGGGCGCGCGACGGCGGGCGTCCAGGACAACTCGCGGTGGGGGCTGACGCTGCACGGACTGGGCTCGGTGTGGCGCACCGCCCTCGGCGTCGACGCGAAGGGCAATCTGATTTACGCGGCCGCGCCGGATCAGACGGCCCAGAGCATGGCTGCGGTGATGGTGAAGCTGCACGTCGTTCGCGCGATGCAGCTCGACATCAATCCCGCGTGGCCAATCTTCGCCACCTACGCCGCCCCGGGCGCGCAGGGCCCCGCCCTCTTCGTTCCCAACCCGAATCAGGTCCCCGGGCGGTTCCTCTATCCGAGCACCAAGGACTTCTTCGCGGTGTTCGTGTCGCGCCGACCGGGCGAGGCCCAGCCGTGGTAGCCGAGCGCGACCCCCCGGTGCCGGGCCCCGCGCGAGGCCGCCTGCGGGTGGTCGGGGGCGTGATCGGCGCTATCGCCGTGGCCGCCGTCGCCGTCGCCGTCGTCCATGTCGACACGCCCTCTCCGACTACCTCCACCACGACGACCACTGTCGCAGTGACGACAACGACGGCCCCTCGCAACCTCACCCTGTCGGCGGTCGGTGATACCGAGCTCGGCGACACCCCCCATCTACCGGGCGACCCCGCGGGCTACCTGGCCCCGATCAAGGCGTCGCTCGGCGCGTCGATCGTGTTCGGCAACCTCGAGGGGACGATGACTAATGCGACCGCGTCCAAGTGCGCCCCCACCTCGAGCAACTGTTACGCCTTTCGAGTCCCGACGACGTTCGCGATGGACTACCGCCGCGCCGGCTTCACGGTCCTCAACAGCGCCAACAACCACTCGCACGACTTCGGAGCCTCCGGTGTCCGCGACACGACCGCCGCTCTCGGGGCCGCCGGCATCGTTCAGGCCGGCCTCTCCGGACAGATCGGGGTGACGCGCGTCGGAGCGACGACGGTGGCTTTCGTTGACTTCGCGCCCTACTGGAATACCAATAATCTGCTCAACCTGCCCGTTGCCGCACAGCTGATCGCCCGGGCCAAGACCATGGCCGACGTGGTTGTCGTGTACATGCACGCCGGCGCCGAGGGGCCCACGGCCGACCACGTCACCCGCATGACCGAGACCTACCTTGGCGAGAACCGGGGCAACGAGTACGCCTTCGCCCACGCCGCCATCGACGCCGGCGCCGACCTCGTCTTGGCGAGCGGCCCGCACGTACTGCGCGCCATGGAGTGGTACCGAGGACACCTGATCGCCTACAGCCTCGGCGACTTCGCCAACTACTACGACTTCTCCGCCGGCGGCGTCCTCGACCTCTCGGCGATCCTGCACGTGACCTTGAGCTCGACGGGCGCCTACCTGTTTGGTGGGTTGACGTCGGTGCGCCTCAGTCCCTCGGGCCAGCCGTTCGTCGACCCCACGCACGCGTCGGCGACCTTCGTCAACACGCTCTCCAAGCAGGACTTCGGGGCGGCCGGCGTCGTGATTAAGCCCGACGGTTCGATCCCCCCTCCGGGGGGCTAGTTAGCAGCCACCGCCCGGGCCGGGCGTCCCCGGACCGAGTCGGAAGTCGTCGACCGTGCCCACGTTGGCCGGCCGGGGATTCGGCCCCAGATGCACCACGTACCAGACGCCCCGCCACGAGATCAGCGATGCGACCGCCACCGACACGACGTGGCCGGCTCGACGCAATACAAGCCGGACGCGCGGCGCGTACCAGTAGCCGATCCGGTTCTCGCAGGCACCGGGCGCGATCCACGCGGCCTGCTGCGGGTTCGCTCGCACCCGCAGCAGTGTCGGGGGCGCACCGATGAAGAGCCGGCGGTGGTAGGCGGCGAGGTCGAGGGCGAACAACGCCACCAGTCGACCGGCGTAGTCGCTCGACGGGTAGGCGATGACGCCGGTCTTCATCCGAAGGTAAGCCGGTCGCGGGAAGAAGACGGTCGCGCCCAGTGTCGGCGAGTCGAGGGCGATCGCGCGTAGGAGGATGCGCATCTGACCGGTCAGCGGCGCGGCGAAGGAGGGCTCGACGCGGGTCTGGGGGAGGCTGCCGGGCGGCGTGGCGCCCGCCGGGGCGACTCCTCCCATCGAGACGAGCAGGACCCCGCCGCAGATGAGCGCGGTCCGCCTCATCGGTCGACGCGCCACCGGCGAAGGGCGATGAACGTCCAGAGGCCTTCGACGACGCCGAAGGGCCACGCGCCGCTCATGAATCCGTAGGCGCTCGAGAGCACGCAGCCCACTGCGAAGAGCAGGATGAAGACTCGCCCTCGCGACTCGAGCGCGTACATGGTCATCATGAACCCCACCGCCAGTACGCCGAACAGCGTGACGCTCACCGATCCCTCATCGGGTGCTCATTGTTGGCGGGGCGGCGCGGGCGACCGACGACGGAACCACTCCGGGCGGCGCTCGCGCGTCCACGAGGTCGCGAGGAAGAGCGCGGCGAGCAGGCCGGCCAGCACTGCGTACCTCTCGTGGGGCGGCAGGAACTGGTACGTCACGGTCGAACTGCCCTGGGGGATAGGAACTTTCTGGTAGACGCCGTCAACGGTGGTGATGTCGACGGGGTGACCGTTCACCGACGCCCGCCAACCGGCCATGGAGAGCTCGGTCCGAAGCAACGTCGTCGGCCCCTGGGGGCAGTTGACGCGGGCGACGTCGAAGTCGGTGCTCGTGACCGTGCACGACGTGGACGCCGCTGAGAAGAACGCGCGAGGCTGCGGGATCTCGAAGATCGAGGCGTGGTCGTCTTCAAAGACCTGGTGGACGCCGAGGGCCGCCAGGGCCGGGATCAAGCTGACGCCGGGGGGCATCATGAGGTACTTGGTCGAGGTCCCCTGGTAGGCGGCGAAGTGGTTGGCGACCTGGTGCTGCATCGCGATGATGTCGGCGAGCCCGTTGTGGATGACGAACTGGTTGTCGGGGGTGAGCCCGGGGTAGAGCTGGGTCTGGATCAGGTTGGTGAAGGCCTTGGGGAACGGCAGGTCGATCGCGGCCAGCGAGTTGATTCCGTACTGCGAGCCCCAGTTGGGCGTCAGGACGAAGAGGTCGAGGAATCGGTACTGGCCCTGATGTCGCTGGAGGAAGGTGATGGGCGACTGGTCGACGACGACGCTGTTGGGAGCCTGGATGGCTGGTACGGAGAACATGAAGATCGACTCGAGGATGAGCACGCCGGCCACGGCGAGGGGGGCAATCCGGGGCTTGACGAAGAGGCACACGACAATGAGAGAGAGCACCGCGACGAAGGGCGCGGCGTGGAACATCAGGTAGAAGATCCGGGTCTTGCCGCTCAGCACGAGCCCCGCGTTGCCCGCGCGCGCTTCGTAGACGCCCCAGGCGAGCAGTACCAGCATGAAGGCGGAAGAGACAACCATTAGGCGTCGAAGCCTCGGACTGAGAGCGAGGTCCCCAATGGCGAGCACGGCGAGCAGGATCATCGCGAGCTCGCACGACGGCATGACGTAGCGAGCGAAGGTTGCCGTCTTCACCAGGGGCAGGAGATTCCAGAGGTGGCGCATGTCCAGCGTATTGAACGCCCCCATCGCGACCGCGAGAACCCAGGCTCCGAGGAAAATGCGCAGACTCCTCAGCCGGCGGCCGAGCAGCCCGACGAGGGCGAGCACACTGACGCTCGCGGTGAAGTAGCCCCCGATGTCCCAGAAGACGAGCGCCTTGGGGTTGACGAGGAGCGTGCCGTAGATGTAGGGGTCGAAGAACATCGGCGCCTCGTGGACCGACAGGTGAGCGAAGCCCGCGACGGAGCCGGTGTGGATGCCCACGTTGGCCACCTTCGCGAAGTCGTAGAAGGGGACGAGGACGGGTAGCGCCAGGACGAGGCCCACGAGTGTCGCTAGCCCCAGCCGACGCGCGGCCGTGAGGCGCACCTCCCGGGGCAGGTCGAAGAAGCGCACGACGGCCCAGCCCCCGGCGAACAGACCGTCGAAGTACGCAACCTCGGGGAAGCCCGCGACGATCGCGAGGGCGAGGGCGATCGCCGCGACGTACCAGCCCTTGCGCGAGCCGTTGCGGGCGCCGTCGTAGAGCATCTCGATGCCGAGCACGAGCATCGGCAGGAAGGCAATCGGATTGAGGACCGAGTTGCCGAGCCACGCGTAGGTGCCGTTCAGGGCAAAGAGGGCGCCGGCGCCGGTGGCGAGTATCGCCGGAACCCCGAGGCGCCTGGCCAATAAGTAGGCCGACAGGCCCGCGAGGATTTCGAGGCAGATGTGGAACCAGAGCAGGCCGGCCGGGAGGGCCAGCAAGAGGGTGAGCGGGAAGAGGGCGGCCGACTGCATTTCCCCGACGAGGGGCTGACCGAGGCCCTCGAAGTAGTTCCACCAGGGCAGGTGACCGTGCAGCAGGTCCATCGCCGACAGGTGCCCGAGCGCTTGGGTGATGAAGCCAACATTGGGGTCGATCGCCGGGCGCGCGCAGGTGCCGTGGCAGAAGACCTGGGAGATGTTGGCGGTCCAGGAGATGGTGTTGGGATCGGCGAATCCGGTCAGGTACGCCGCGTTGGCGACCAGCACCGCGAGGACGATTAACAGGATAGGCGTGGAGTTCGGTAGGAGGCGCTGAGAAAAGACCTTGACACGGTCCCCGGCTGTGGTCACGCACTCAGGCTACAAGAGCCGTTCAATTTCAGTGGGTGGTCCGGTGCGGCAAGTAGTAGATCTTCTCGCCGAGCAGCATTAGCGCCTCGGGGAAGTAGGGGTCGCGGAACGTCCCGAAAATGTCCCATCGGCGGATGAATCGGTTGCGGTCCTCGAGGGGATCGAGGTCCCCGCGCGACGAGCTGACGTGGTGGTACAGCCGGACGTCGGGGTCGTAGAGGACGAAGCGTCCCTCGAGCTGGCCGCGCAGGCAGATGTCGACGTCGTTCATCGTGACCTTCAACTGCTCGTCCATGCCGCCGAGGTGCTCCCAGAACTCCCGGTTCACCAACTGCACGGCACCGGTCACGGCGGCGACGTCGCGCACGGCGACGGTGAACTGGTCGACGTGGGGGTAGTTGGAGTCGGTGCGCAGGTGCTGGGGGTACGGGGCGACGACGATGCTCTCGTGCTCGCGGCGGCCGTCCTGGTCCAAGAGGCAGGCGCCCACGAACCCGACGTCGGGCAGCGCAGCGAGGGACACCATCCGCTCCAACCAGTCCGGCGTCACGAGGATCGTGTCGTTGTTGAGGGTGACCACGAAGTCCGCGCTCGAGTGCGCTACGCCCCGATTGACGATGTGCGCGTAGTTGAAGGGCCCCGGGCAGGGGACCACGCGGTACTTGGTCGCCGCAAAGAAGGCGAGAGTCTCGGGCTCGACCGAGTCGTTGTCGAGGATGATGACGTCGTAATTCTGGTACGTCGACTTGGTCTCGATGGCCTCGAGGCACTGTCGCACGAGGTCCACTCGGTCACGGGTCGGGATAACGATGTCGATTGACGGCGCTGGGTTTGGCGGGGCCAGGACCCACCTCACCACGCCGTCCAGTGGACCGGGTTCGACCATGCCCGTCCACCCTCGTCGGTCGAGCGCCGCCTGGACGACGCGCCGGGTGTCGGCGTTGATGTGGGCGCCGGCGAAGGAGTAGTCCGGCCGCCCGGCCCGTAGCACGAGGTTGACGTGACGAAACGTCGCACCCTGCTCGCTCAGCCGCAAGTACAAGTCGTGCTCGAAGGCCCAGCCCGCTGCGACGTCGAATCCGCCGGCCCGTTGGAGCGTGGCGACTCGCAGTAGGGCCGGGCGCCCCACGGCGTTGTAGCTGAGAAGGGTATGGAAACCGACGCCGGAGCTCTTGAAGATCGGCGCCGTCTCGTTGGGCCCGTACTCGTCAGCGAATACGACGTCGTCCTCGGGGGTGGCGCTGCGCAAGAGCGCGGTCAGCGTGGAGGCACGATCCTTGTCGGAGCACGCCGCATCGAGAACGATCAGCCACGTGGTGTCGGCGGTGGCGACGGCCCCGTTCAGTGAGTCGATCGTCGAAGATGCGGTGCCGGTCTCGTCGACCACTACGACGGTCGCGTCGTCGGCGAGGGGCTCTTCAGTGGCGGCCTTGACGTACTGTTCGGCGAATTTAACCTTGAAGTTGGAGGGGAAGACGGTAGTGACCGGGGCCGACGCCGTGAGCGCGAACTCGGTCTTGACCGGCTTCGAGCGCAATCGTCGAACGGTCTGCAGGAGGGGTCGGCCAAGCAGCCGGGCGAACTTGTAGCGCACCGTGTCCTCGCCGAGTATTCGTCCGAGGGTGCGCTGCAGCCAGGTGCCCGACATCGCTCGCATGTCTCCGTGGAACGAGGCCCACCGGCGCGTCAGCTCCCTGTTGGTGATGACGACCTGGTTGCGGGTCCCGTCGAGGTCGTGGCGCTGGAAGTGGGGCACGCGGCAGTACTTTCGCTCGGGGGGTCCAAACTCGTAGGGAACTACGACTACGAACAAATTTAGTGTCTGGGGCGTCGTCGCCCCGGCGCCGAGGGCGAGGGGCGACGGCCCCGACGGTGCCACGATGACCGAGGATGGTCCAAAAATGCTCCCGGGCGACATCCCATGTTACATTTCGCTAATCAAAATTCCCTAACCAGGGCGAGAGCCCTAAGGAAGAAGTAGCCAATGCCTGACGCGGCCGACGTAGTAGAAACGCCAACGGGGGAGAACGACCTGCGTCACGGGGTTTTGGGCCTCTTCGATTCGGTCATCATGGGTGTGGCCGGGTCCGCTCCGGGTTACTCCATCGCCGCCACGACCACTGTGTTGTTCGTCACCGTGCTCTACGGGGGGGCCGCGGCGCTGCTCTACTGCGGCATCTTCATGTTTGGGATCGTCTTCGCCTTTAGCTACCTGAGCCGGGATGACTCCCACGCGGGGGCGGCCTACTCCTGGGTGCGCCGAGCAATCCACCCGGTGCTCGGTTACCTCTCGGGCTGGGCGTTGATCGTCTCCGCGCTGATTTTCATGGTGATCGCGACGTTTCCGGCGGGGGGCAGCGTCATCAGCATCTTCACGTCGTCCACGCCCAACAAGACGCTCGTCACCGTCATCGGCGCAGTCTTCTTCCTGCTGATGGTGGGAGCGGTGGCGGCCGGAGTGACGGTAACGGTGAAGGTGCAGATCATCATGT
>JAYVZV010000048.1:0-44011 GCA_043782995.1 Acidimicrobiales bacterium
CTCGCGGACCTCACCTGCGTGACCGCGACGCCGAAGTGGCGCCATTGAAGGCTCACCCGGTCGGCCGTAGCGTGGTCGAGCGCGCTCGGCCCCACCGCGACGCGGATTGCCAGCGCGATACCGCCGGCCGTCGCCCACCCGGTCGCGGTGCGGTGCAAGCCGTTCTTCGCGAGGACCGCGACCGCGCAGGCGGGGCAGTCGGCCAGCCGGCTCGTGACCGGTGTCGACTGCACGGTCGAGGTCGTCGTCGGGGACGTCGGTCCCGTGCCGTTGGGCCCGGGGTAGTTGTTCTGGCCCTGGGAGTACAGTGCCGAGGCCGCGATCGACGTAGAGAATGTCACTGCACCAAACAGTTGGTCGATGATGCTCTGGCGGTTGAGGGCCCAGCTGAGGGCCTCACGCACCGCGAGTCGGCTCGAGAACGGACGGCTCGGCGCAAAGGCAATCTCCTCGATGCCGCTCGAGGTGCCGACTCGGCTCAAGACCGCGGAGTGCGAGCTGAGCGCGAGGATCTGACTCCGGTTGACGTCAAGGGAGTAACCCACGAACTGGGCGGACGTCGCCGCGGGGATGACGGCGTCGTCAGTGATGACGACCCGACCGAACCGGTTGGCCGCCATCGGCCACCGGTGATCGATCACGAGCACGATGCGCGAACGGGTGGCGCTCTGGACCAGATAGAGGCCCAACGAAGGACGGCGCACGAAAGCGGCGAGCGAGCAGCCCGCGGAGGCGTCCATGGCCTCCACGTCGCGAAAGAGCAGGTTCCATTCGGCGTAAGGGGTCGCGAAGGTGGCGGTGACCGTCAGGCCGTCCGTCGACTCCACGAGCGAATGGATCGCCCGGTAGCCGTCGCTCTGAATGCTCGCGAGGTTGCGGGCCTTGAGCCACCAGGCGACCAGGTCGGCGCCGGAGAACGATGTTCCGTCGCTCCACTTCTGGTGCGGAGCGATCGTGTAGTGGACCACCTCGGGCGAGAGCGACACCAGTTCAGCCGAGGCGATCGGGCCTCCTTCGCCAACGAGGTTTCCGTTGGGGTTGGTGAGGAAGGCCGAGGGGCGTACCAGGTCGAGCACGGCGTTGCCCGTGGCGTTCGCGGCGGCGTCTAAGTAGGTGCAGCCATTGAAGGGGCCGGGCAGTGAGACCTGCAGGGTCTTGGTGTTATTGGAAACCGGCGGCGCGGCCGTCGCGGCCGACACCCCCAGCGGGACCGCCGCCGCCACCAGGCACAGCGCACCGACCGCGACCCGGCGACGCGAACCTCGCAGCGCCATGGGCTACTGCAAACGCAGGTCGAGGGTCAGCGTGGCGAACGTGAAGATCAAGGCGACCGCGATGGTGATGCGGTCCAGGTTGCGTTCGACGACGGTCGAGCCCGAGGCGGCGGCGCCCATGGAGCCACCGAGAAGATCCGAGATGCCGCCACCGCGTCCCGAGTGCAAGAGCACCAGGAAGATCAGTCCGACGGCCGACATGGCCTCAATAACGATGAATGTCCACGTGAACATCACGACCTCCGATTAGCCATTAAAGCGTAGCAGTCGTCACAGGCCCGGACGATGGCGAGGAAAGACTCCGCCTTCAAACTCGCGCCGCCGACGAGGAAGCCGTCCACGTGCCCTTCGGCCACAATCGAGGCCGCGTTCTGCGCATTGACCGAGCCCCCGTAGAGCACCCGGGTCCCGTGTAGCCCGAGTCGCACCAACGTGGACCGGAGATGGGCCGTCATCTCACGCACCTGCTCAGTCGAGGCGGTAAGCCCCGTGCCGATGGCCCAGATCGGCTCGTAGGCGACGGTGACCAACTCGTGGAACTTCTCCTCGAGGCCCCCGAGGGCGCTCGTGAGCTGGCGCGCGACGTGCTCGTCGTGACCCCCGGCCTCGCGGACCTCCGACGGCTCACCGACGCAGAGGACCGCTCGCAGGCCGGCGCGTAACGCGGCGCGCAGGGTCGAGGCCACCGCGGCGTCATCCATGGCGTACAGCGCGCGCCGCTCGGAGTGGCCGACGAGGACCCAATCGACGCCGAGGCGATTTAGCATCATCGCGCTGACCTCACCGGTGTGTGCGCCGTTCTCGTGGGGGTTGACGTGCTGGGCCGCCACGGCGACGGGGATCCGCTCGGAGGCGACCACGGAGCAGACGCTTCGCAGGTCGACGAACGGCGGGGCCACCACGATCTCGGTGTGCTCGGCCGGCATGTGCTTCAACAGCACGCCAATCTGCTGGCCGAGGTGCACGGACTCGACAAAATCGAGGTTCATCTTCCAGTTGCCGATGACGAGGGGCTTGGGGGTGGTCACTTAGTTCCACTTGCTTTCACGTAGGGCCTTCAGACCGGGCAGGTCGCCGAGCTCAACCAGTTCCAGGGACGCTCCCCCGCCGGTGGAGAGGAAGGTGACCTCGTCCGCGAGCTCGTAGGACTGGAGGGCCGCGACCGAGTCGCCTCCCCCGACCACCGAGACCGCCTCGGAGGCCGCGACGGCGCGCGCCACCGACTCGGTGCCGGCGCTGAACCGGGGGTCCTCGAAGACCCCCATGGGCCCGTTCCAAAGAATCGTGGCCGCGTCCCGGATCGCCTCGACGAAGGCGGCCGTCGTGGCCGGACCGATGTCGAGACCGACGAAGCCCTCGGGGATGCTGGCGCCGAAGTCGACGACCTCGTCATCGCCGCCCCCGGCGCCGAACGCGGAGCCGTCAGCGAGGCCCCTCGAGTCGTCCGGGATGAGGACCTTGCCCGTGGCGAGCAAGGCCGCGCACCGCTCGACGTTCGACGGGTCGAGCAGCGACGAGCCGATCGTGCGCCCGAGGGCCGCCTCGAAGGTGAAGGACATTCCGCCCCCGACGATGACCGTGTCGGCCTTCTCGCACAGCACCTTGATGATGCCCATCTTGTCGGCGACCTTGGCGCCGCCGACGATGGCGACGAAGGGTCGCGCGGGACTCTCGAGCAGATCGAGGAGTGTCGAAACCTCTCGCTGGAGGTTGGGGCCGGCCGCGCAGGGCAACAGCGTCGGGGGGATCATGATCGACGCGTGGGCCCGGTGCGACGCGCCGAAGGCCTCGTTGACGTAGAGGTCGAAGCCCTCCACGAGCGCCGCGCCAAAGGCCGGGTCGTTCGCTTCTTCGCCGGGATTGAAACGAAGGTTCTCCATCAGCTCGACGCCGGGGCAGAGCTCGGCCAGTCGTCGTCGCACCGGCTCCACGCGGTACTTCTCGACCACTTGGCCCTTGGGCCGCCCGAAGTGGGTGCAAGCGACGACCGAGGCGCCGAGCGCGAGGAGCTCTTCTAAGAGCGGCACCGTCGCGCGAATTCGGAAGTCGTCGGTGACGGTCACGACGCCGTCGACCTCGTCGACGGGCGTGTTGAAGTCGACGCGCACGAGGACCCGCTGGCCGGCGAGGCTCCCCCAGCGCTCGATCGACGGGAGGGGGGGCGCCACCGGGCTACCGGCCGATGTGGGCCGTGAGGTCCACCAGTCGATTCGAGTAGCCCCACTCGTTGTCGTACCAGCCAAAGACCTTCACGAGGCTCTGGGCGTCGTCGACGCGCAGGACCATGGTCATCAGCGAGTCGAAGGTGCAGCTGGCCGGGGTGCCGACGATGTCCGACGACACGATGTGCTCATCGGTGTAGACGAGCACACCCTTCAGCGGGCCCTCCGCCGCGGCCTTGAACGCCTCGTTGACCTCCTCGACGGTGGTCGAGCGCACGAGGGCCGTGAAATCGGTGATCGATCCGTCGGGAATCGGCACGCGCAGCGACGTGCCGTCGAGGCGGCCCTTCATCGAGGCGAGGACCAGGCTCGTGGCGCGGGCCGCGCCGGTCGAGGAGGGCACGATGTTGACGGCAGCGGCCCGGGCCCGGCGCAGATCCTTGTGCTCGAGGTCGAGCAGGTTCTGGTCGTTGGTGTAGGCGTGGATGGTCGTCATCATCCCCGTCTGGACGCCGACGGCGTCGTCGAGAACTTTGACCATCGGCACGAAACAGTTGGTGGTGCACGAGGCGTTGCTCACCACGTGGTGGATGGCCGGGTCGTAGGTCTCCTCATTGACGCCGATCACGAAGGTCGCGTCGGCGTCGGCGGCCGGGGCCGAGATGATCACCCTGCGCGCGCCGGCCGCCAGGTGAGCGCCGGCCGACTCGCGGGTCGTGAAGCGGCCGGTCGACTCGATCACGACGTCGATCGAAAGCTCGCCCCAGGGCAGCGCGGCGGGGTCGCGCTCGGCGAGGACCTTGATCGTTCTGTTGCCGACCACCATGCCGTCGTCACTGATGCGGACCGACCGGTCGAGGCGCCCCTGGGTCGAGTCGTACTTCAAGAGGTGGGCGTTGGTTGCGGGCGAGGTCAGATCGTTGACCGCGACGACCTCGACGTTCGGATTATCTAGCGACGCGCGCAGGTAGCCCCGTCCGATTCGTCCGAATCCGTTAATTGCCACGCGTATCGACATGCTGCTCCTCGTCTCGGCGGAATAACCTCATCGCGCCTCGGCGACGACCGCTTCCCCCAATTTTTGCACATCGTGCACCAGGCCATTTCTCGCCGACAGGTCGGCGAGGTGAACCTCGAGGGAGCACTGTTCGCGGGCGTAACTGGATTTCTCGTCCACCAGCACGACGTCGGGGGTCACGCCATGTCGGGCCAGGGCGTCCACGTGGTCCTGGAGCGAGAACCCCGCCGTCTCAGGAACCTGGGGACGGAGGTTGGCCACGTAGACCTTGCGGGCTCGGGTGCCGGCGAGTGCTTGGGTGATGCCCGGCACGACACAGGCCGCGAGCACACTCGTGAAGAGCGATCCCGGCCCGATCAGCACCAGTTCGGCCCGCTCGATTGCCTCGACCGCGACGATCGGGGCGGCGGCATTGACTGGCTCGACGGCGATGTGACGAATCGTCGAGGATTTCATGACCTCCGTCTGGCCGCGGGTGTCGCCCTCCTCGGTCGAGGCGACGAGCACGACGCCCTCGCAGCTGGCCGGTACGATGACCCCGGTCACTCCCATGACCTGAGCGACCGCCCGCACCGACTCCTCCAGGCTGCCCGTCGCGTCGATCAACCCCACCAACAACAGGTTGCCCACGGTGTGCCCGGCCAGCTCGCCGACGTTGAAGCGGTGCTCGAACGACTGGGTCAGCGGATTCAGCGGATCGGCCAGGGCGCCGAGGCACTTGCGAAGGTCCCCCACCGCCGCGACATCGAGCATCGCGCGAAGCCGACCCGAGGACCCGCCGTCATCGGCGACCGACACCACTCCGGTAACGTCGTCGCAGAGACGCCGCAGGGCCCGCAGGGACACGGCGGTACCGTGGCCCCCGCCGACCGCCACCGCCCTCATCGAGCGATGTCGCGGTGGAAGACGGCGTGCTCGATGGCGAGCCGTCGACGCAGCTCCTCGGCGATCGCGACCGAGCGGTGCCGTCCGCCGGTGCACCCGATGGCGATCGACAGGTAGGACTTGCCCTCCTTGGCGAACTCCGGGATCTCCCACTCGAGCATCGACACGACGTCGCGCAAGAAGTGCTGGGCCGGCTCGTGGCGGAGCACGTAGTCGGCGACGGCCTCGTCGAGGCCCGATTGAGGTCGGAGCACTTCGACCCAGTGGGGATTGGGCAGAAAGCGGCAGTCAAAGACAATGTCGACGTCGCGCGGGATGCCGTTGGAGTAGCCGAAGGAGACCAGCGAGACCCGCAGGGGCCCCTTGGCCCGAGACTCCGTGAAGGTCTCCACGATGCGCGAACGCAACTGGTTCGTATTGATGGAGCCGGTGTCGATCACCAGGTCCGCCGCGTCGTGGATCGTCCTCATCGACGCTCGCTCGCCGGCGATGGACTCCGCCAGGGTGGAGGCCTCGAAGGGATGGCGGCGGCGGTTGCCCTCGAAGCGCCGGATGAGCACGTCGTCGGGGGCGTCGAGGAACAGGATCTTGACGTTGGTGTGGCGCTGGGCGAGCTCCTTTTGCACCGCGAGCAGGGCGTCGGGCTGGACGACGGCGGAACGCCCGACGACGAAGGCGACGCCCTGGTAGTCGCGCGAACCGGTCGTGGCGAGCTCGCCCACGCGCACGATCAACTCGAGGGGCAGGTTGTCGATCACGAACCAACCCATGTCCTCCAGGGCGGCCGACACCGTCGAGCGCCCCGCGCCCGACATGCCCGTCACCAGGAGGACCTCACTCATCGGGACTCTCTTTCGCAAGCCGCGCTCGTGACGGCGCTTGAAGATGATCGTAGAGCCTGACGGCGACGTCACCCGGCAGCCACGCGAGCGCCTCGAGTTCGGGCAACGTGGCGCCACGAAGGCTGTCGAGCGACCCGAACTGCGCGAGCAGCCGCTCGCGACGGACCGGGCCGAGTCCCTCGACTCCGGCCAGCGTCGAGGCGACCATGGACTTGCCGCGCTTGGAGCGGTGGAAGGAGATCGCGAAACGGTGGGCTTCGTCGCGCACGCGCTGGACGAGATAGAGGCACTCCGAGCCTCGCTCGAGCACGATAGGCAGGCTCGTGCCCGGACGGTAGAGCAGCTCCTCACGCTTGGCGAGAGCGACGAACTCCACGTCGTCGACGCCGACCAACTGGGCGGCTTTTTGGGCAGCGTGTAGCTGAGGCAGGCCCCCGTCGATGATGATCAGGTCGGCCCGGCGGAACTTCGTCGCGCCCGGCTCGTCGTTCCAGTAGCCCAGGCGGCGCCGTACTACCTCCTCCATCGCGCCGACGTCGTCGTTGCCGAGGGCCTCGCGCACGTTGAAGTGACGGTACTCGGCCTTCACCGCCAGACCGTCCTCGAACACGACCATCGATCCGACGTAGTTCGTGCCCTGCAGATGGCTCATGTCGAAGCACTCAATGCGGTAGGGCGGCGAAGTCAGGTTGAGAGCCGCGCCCAGCTCTTGGAGAGCCCGCGCTCGCACGTTGTGGTCGCTCTGGCGGCGCAACGAGTCGCGGTTGATGACGGACTGGGCGTCGTTGAGGGCGAGGTCGACCACGCGGCGTCGCTTGCCGCGCTGGGGTGCCACCACGGCGATGCGCCGACCGCGCAGTCCGCTCAAGTACTCCCCCATCAGCGTGGTCGATGTCGCCGCGCTCGCCACCAGCACGACCGGCGGCACCGAGTCAGCGTCGGGGAAGATGTCGGTGAGGACGCCCTCGAGAATCTCGGCGTCGGTCTCGTCCATCGACCGGTCGATCAGGTGGACGGTGCGCCCAATAATCCGACCGAAGCGCACGCGGAAGCGTGCCACCGCCGCCCGGCCGCCGTCGGTAGCCACCGCGACCACGTCGAGGTTGGAGTGGTCGTCGAGCACGACGCTCTGGGCGCTCGCGGCGCGTTCGAGCGCGGCCAGGCCGTCGCGAGCCTTGGCGGCCGCCTCGTAGTGCTTCTTCTCGGACGCTTCGTCCATCTGGCGCTGCAGGAGACTGCGCAGCTGGCGCACGTCACCGTCGAAAAACTGGGACCAGGATTCGACGATTCCCCGGTAGCCCTCAACGTCAACGGCCCCGACGCACGGTCCCGAGCACTTCCCGATGTCGTAGAGCAGACACGGGCGCCCGATGCGCTGCTGAAAGTTGAACTTGTGCTTGGTACACGAGCGCAGCGGGAAGGCCTGGAGCAGCTCATCCATGGTCGTGCGTAGCGCCCGCACGTCGACGAAGGGGCCGAAGTAGCGCACGCCCCTCACGTGGCGGCTACGCGTGGTGAAGGGCACAGGGAAATCGGTGCGCAGGTCCAGGGCGACGTAGGGGAAGCTCTTGTCGTCCTTCAGGCGCATGTTGTAACGGGGCTGGTTCTCCTTGATGAGCTCGTTCTCGAGGACCAGCGCGTCGATCTCGCTCGGCGTCACGATCCACTCGACCGACGTCGCCTCGGCCATCAGTGCCTGGGTCTTGTGCGAGAGGCCCTCGATACGCTGGAAGTAGCTCGAGAGCCGCGAGGCCAGCGATCGGGCCTTGCCGACGTAGACCACGGTGCCGCGTTCGTTGCGAAAGAGGTAGCAGCCGCTCTGGCGCGGGATGCCGTCGGGCTTGGCCAGCATTAGAGCCTGCCGTGGGCCGTCAGCGCCTCTTTCAGCACGAGCCCCGTCGCAGTCTTCAGCTTGGCGATCTGCTCGGGGGTGCCCTCGCCCACTACGAGCCCGCCGCGCCGACCGCCCTCGGGTCCCAGGTCGATCACCCAGTCGGCCGTTTTCACGACGTCGAGGTTGTGCTCGATCACGAGCACGGTGTTGCCCTGGTCGACCAGACGGTGCAGCACGTGCAGCAGCCGGTTCACGTCCTCGAAGTGCAGTCCGGTCGTCGGCTCGTCGAGTACGTACAAGGTGTGGCCGGTCGGTCGACGCGCGAGTTCGGTGGCCAACTTCACCCGCTGGGCCTCGCCGCCCGAGAGCGTCGGCGCCGGCTGGCCCAGGCGCACGTAGCCCAGTCCGACGTCGGACAGGCTCTGGATGTGGCGCAGAATCGACGGCTGGCGCTCGAAGAAGCCGAGGGCCTCGGTGATTGGCATGTTCAAGACGTCGCTGATCGACTTGCCGCGGTACTGGATCTCCAAGGTCTCGCGGTTGTAGCGCGCGCCCTCGCACGCCTCGCAGTTCACGTAGACGTCGGGCAGGAAGTGCATTTCGATCTTGATGGTGCCGTCACCGGCGCAGGCTTCGCACCGCCCCCCCTTCACGTTGAAGGAGAACCGACCCTGCTGGTAGCCCCGAATCTTGGACTCCTGGGTCTCGGCGAAGAGCTTGCGGATCTTGTCGAAGACCCCGGTGTAGGTCGCGGGGTTCGAGCGCGGAGTGCGCCCGATCGGCTGCTGGTCAACGGCGACGACTTTGTCGAGGTTGCCAACGCCGGTAATGGTGTCGTGCTCGAAGGCCGTCGTCTTGGCGCGGTTGATCTGGCGCTCGAGCGACGCCAGCAGGATGCCGTTGATCAACGTCGACTTGCCCGATCCCGACACGCCGGTTACCGCGACGAAGTCGCCGAGCGGGACGTCGACCGTGATGTCCTGGAGGTTGTTGGCCCGCGCGCCCTTGATGGTGAGGCGCTTGCCATCTCCCGGGCGCCTCGTCGCGGGTATCGCGATCGACTTCAGGCCCGACAGGTACTGACCGGTCAGCGACTCGGTGTTCTCGAGCAATTCTTTATAGGTGCCGGCGTGCACCACCCGTCCGCCGAACTCGCCGGCCCCGGGACCGATGTCGACGATGTAGTCGGCGAGGCGGATCGTCTCCTCGTCGTGCTCGACGACGATGACCGAGTTGCCGAGGTCGCGCAACCGTTCGAGGGTCGCGATGAGGCGCCGGTTGTCGCGTTGGTGCAACCCAATGGAGGGCTCGTCGAGGACGTAGAGCACGCCGACGAGGTAACTACCGATCTGGCTGGCCAGCCGGATCCGCTGGGCCTCGCCGCCCGAGAGGGTCGCCGAGGCCCGGCTAAGCGTCAGGTAGTCGAGACCGACGTCCATGAGGAAGGTCAGTCGCTCGACGATCTCCTTGACCACTCGCTGGGCGATGGTCTCCTCGCGCGCGGTCAATTTGAGCGTGCGAAACAGCTCGATCGCCTCGTCGATGGTCATCGCGTTCACGTCAGCGATGTTGTGGCCGTGAACTCTCACGGCCAGCACCTCGGGCTTCAGGCGCTGGCCCGCGCAGGTGTGGCACTCGACCTCGCGCATGTACTGTTCGGCCTGCTCGCGCGACCAGTCGCCGTCAGCGTCGTTGCGCTTGCGCTCGAGCCAGTCGACGATGCCGTTGTAGCTGGTGTCGTAGGTGCGAACCTTGCCGTAGCGGTTGCGGTACTTGACGGGGACCGAGCGCTTGTCGACGCCGTAGAGGACCAGTCGCTTGTCCTTGGGCTTCAGTCGCTTCCAGGGGGTGTCAACGTCGAATCCCCCCATCGTCGCGATGCCCTCGATCAGGCGCTCGAAGTACTTGAACCGCTGGCCGGACCACGGAGCGAGGGCGCCCGCGGAGAGGGCCAGCGTGTCGTCGGGCACGACTAGGGCGGGGTCGACCTCGAAGCGCGTTCCGAGTCCGGTGCAGACCGGGCAGGCCCCGTAAGGCGAGTTGAAGGAGAAGTCGCGCGGCGCGAGCTCAGTGAAGCTGATACTGCAGTCGCTGCAGGCCATCTTCTCCGAGAACTGGACCTGCTCGTCGTCCTCGAGGAACAAAAACGAGACCACCCCCCGCGTGAGCTTGAGGGCCGACTCGACCGACTCGGTGAGCCGCTGGCGGTTGGCCGACTTCGTGCTCAGCCGGTCGAGCACGACGTCGATGGTGTGCTGCTCGTAGCGCGCGAGCGTCAAGGAGTCGCGGTCCTCTAGCTCCACGACCACGCCGTCCACGCGAACCCGCGAGAAGCCCTGGCCGACCAGCTCGTTGAGGAGCGTGCTGTACTCGCCCTTGCGGCCCTCGACCACGGTAGCCAGCACGAGGAACCGCTCGCCGTCGGGGCGCGCCAGGACCTGGTCGACGATCTGCTGGGCGGTCTGACGGGTGACCGGCTTGCCGCAGCGGGGACAGTGCTGAACGCCGATGCGTGCGAAGAGCAGCCGCAGGTAGTCGTGGATCTCGGTGATCGTGCCGACCGTCGAGCGGGGATTGCGCGAGGCCGTCTTCTGATCAATCGAGATGGCCGGCGAGAGGCCCTCGATGAAGTCGACGTCCGGTTTGTCCATTTGACCAAGGAACTGTCGGGCGTAGGCGGAAAGGCTCTCCACGTACCGTCGTTGGCCCTCGGCGTAGATCGTGTCGAAGGCGAGCGAGGACTTGCCCGACCCCGAGAGCCCCGTGAAGACCACCAGCTGGTCGCGAGGGATCTCGACCGAGAGGTTCTTCAGGTTGTGGACGCGCGCGCCCTGCACGCGAATGGACGAGGACATGAAAGGAATCTACCGGTCAGGCATCGAATGTCAGTTCGTCGACGGGCGTGGCCACGCCCTGGCGCTGCAGGGAATGCAGAACGTCGCGCAGCGCCGCCGCCTCCTCGAAGCGAAGCTCGTTCGCCGCCTGCAGCATGGCCTGCTCCACCCGCGCAATCTCGAGGGATAGGTCGTCGGGCAGCAGTCCCTCCAACGAGGAGATGCCGTGGCTCTTGTTGGAGGGCTCGGGCATCGACTCGCTGCGCAGGCGGCCCAGGATGTCGGCCACGTTCTTCATTACCGTCTGGGGCACGATGCCGTGCTCGAGGTTGTGGGCCACCTGGAGCGTCCGGCGTCGCTCGGTCAACGAGACGGCCTCGCGCATCGAGTCGGTCATGCGGTCGGCGTAGAGGACGGCCTGGCCGTTGGAGTTGCGCGCGGCCCTCCCGATGGTCTGGGTCAGGGCGCTGCGCGAGCGTAGGAATCCCTCCTTGTCGGCGTCGAGGATCGCCACGAGCGAGACTTCGGGCAGGTCGAGTCCCTCGCGCAGCAGGTTGATGCCGACCAGCACGTCGAACTCACCGAGTCGCAGCGACCGCAGGATCTCAATACGCTGGATCGTGTCGATGTCGCTGTGGAGGTACTGCACGCGATATCCCGCCTTGGTGAGGAAGTTCGTGAGGTCCTCGGACATGCGTTTGGTGAGAGTCGTGACGAGGGCCCGCTCGTTGCGGGCGATGACCTCGTCGAGGCGCCCGCGCAGGTCGTCAATCTGGTTCTTCGTGGGCAAGATGGTCACGACGGGGTCCACGAGGCCGGTCGGGCGGATCACCTGCTCGACGATCTGGTCGCTGTGTTCCAATTCGTACGGCCCCGGTGTCGCCGACACGAAGATCATCTGGGGAACCAGTTCCATGAACTCGTCGAAGTTGAGCGGTCGATTGTCGAGGGCGCAGGGCAAGCGGAATCCATGCTCGACGAGGGTCTCCTTGCGGGACCGGTCACCGGAGTACTGGCCGCGCACTTGGGGCAGCGCCACGTGGGACTCGTCGATCACGACGAGGAAGTCCTCAGGGAAGTAGTCGAGCAGCGTGTAGGGCCGTTCGCCGGGCTTTCGCCCGTCGAGGTGGGCCGAGTAGTTCTCGATTCCCGAGCAGACCCCGGTCTGCTCGATCATCTCGAGGTCGTGCTCGGTGCGCGAGCGCAGCCGTTGGGCTTCGAGCAGCTTGCCCTCGGACTGGAATTTGGCCAATTGGACCTGGAGCTCGTCCTCGATCTCGCGACAGGCCCGTTGCAGAGTCTCGGCGCTCGTGGCGTAGTGCGACGCCGCGAAAAGAGTGAACTCCTTCACCTTGCCGCGGCTCTCCTGGGTCAGCGGATTGAAGAAGGAGACCTCCTCGATCTCGTCGCCAAAGAACGAGACACGGATCGCCTCGTTGCTGTACGCCGGCTGGACTTCGAGGGTGTCGCCCTTCATGCGGAACGTGCCACGGTCCAGGACCAGCTCATTGCGGTGGTACTGCATCTCGACGAGCCGGCGCAGCAGCACGCGCTGGTTGATGGTCTCGCCGACCTCGAGTTGGAGCATCCGCTCGCGGTACTCGATCGGTGAGCCCAGGCCGTAAATGCACGACACCGAGGCCACGACAATCGTGTCGCGGTGGGTGAGCAGCGATGACGTGGCCGCGTGACGGAGGCGGTCGATCTCCTCGTTGATCGCGCTGTCCTTCTCGATAAAGGTATCGGTACGCGGGATGTAGGCCTCAGGTTGGTAGTAGTCGTAGTAGGAAACGAAGAACTCCACCCGGTTCTGGGGCAGCATCTCCTTTAACTCGGAGGCCAACTGGGCGGCCAGGGACTTATTGGGCTCGAGGATGAGGGTCGGGCGCTGGACGTGCTCGATCAGCCACGCGATGGTCGCGGTCTTGCCGCTCCCCGTGATCCCCTCGAGGGTCTGGAAGCGGAGGCCGTCCTCGACGCCCTCGGCCAGCGTCGCGATGGCCTTGGGCTGGTCGCCGGCCGGCTGGAACGGCGACTGGACGAGGAACCTATCCATGGGCGACGCCACTCTCGACCAGCGCCCGATCGACACTGGCGTGGAGTTCGTCGAGCGAGCCCTCGTTCCAGATTGTCCGGTCGACGAGGGCGATGCGCTCCTCGTTGCTCATCTGGCTCGCCAAGCGGGCCCGTGCGTCGACCTCGGTGAAGCCTCGCTGCTCGCGCAAGCGCCGCAGCGACACCTCGGGACTGGCGAGAACCGCCCACGCCTCGTCGAGTGAGAAGACGACCCGGTGCTCGGGACGAAACAACGGGAGAGCGACGAAGCAGACGGCGCCCGCCGCTCCGTCGAGGCGCCGGGCGATCTCGACGCCAATGGGTCCGTGGGTGATGCGGTTGAGCCGGCGCAGCGCCGTGGCGTCGTGGAAGACGATCTCCGCGACGAAGGCGCGGTCGAGCGAGCCGTCCGGGCCCAGGACGCCGTCGCCGAAGGCGTCGCGCATCGCCTGCCACACCGGACCGCCCCGCACAGTGACCTCGTGGGCCAGGGCGTCGGCATCGATGACCTCGTAGCCGAGTGTGGCCAATCGATCGCTGACGGCCGTCTTGCCCGCACCTATCCCGCCCGCGATGGCGATCCTTTTCACCAGACCACGGTAGTCAGGCCCGGTGACATCCGAGGCGCCATCGTTGAGTATTGTCCTAAACAGCCTCGAAGGGAGAAACGGTGCTCAGATACGCGATGCGAAGGCTGGTGATGCTCATCGGCATCGTCTTCGTCATCTCGGTGGGCAGTTTCTACCTGATCCACCTCCTGCCGGGCGACCCGGCCGTCGTGATTCTCGGCACCGGCGCCTCGCCCGCCGCCAAGGCGATCCTCTTCCACCAGCTTGGTCTCGACAAGCCGGTCTACCTGCAGTACTTCGTCTGGATTAGCAACGTCGCGCGGGGCGACATGGGCACGTCGTTCATCTCGCAGTCCTCCGTCGCCGCGACGATTCGCGCCGCCCTGCCCATCGACCTCGAGATCATCGTGCTGAGCCAGATCCTCGCCTTCGCGGCGGCCATCCCCGCGGCAATGCGGTCGGCCCGCAAGCCCGACGGAGTCATCGACCGACTTCTGGGCGCCAGCAGCTTCACGCTGCTCTCGGTGCCGCCGTTCATTATTATCGTGCTGCTCGTCCTGCTGATCTCGATCAAATTGGGCATCCCACACACCGGACCGTCGTCGTACGTCACCTTCGTGAGCGATCCGATCGGGAACCTCGAGAGCCTCGCCCTGCCCGCATTCACGCTGGCGATTGCCTCATTCGTCGTGTACTACCGGGTGCTACGAAGTGACCTGATCGCGACGTTGCAGGAGGAGTTCATCACTATGGCCCGTTCCAAGGGTCTCAGCCAGCGCCGGATCATGTGGCGCCACGCCTTCCGCCCGTCCTCCGTCGCCCTGCTCGGGACGGCCAGCGTCAACATCGGCGGTCTGCTCGCGAGCGGCTTCGTGGTCCAATACCTCCTCGCGATCCCGGGACTGGGCTACACGTTGATTTCGGCGATCAACATGAGCGACTACCTACTTGTTCAGGGCATCGTCCTGACGGTCTCGGTGGGCGTCGTGGTAATCAACTTCGCTTTTGACTTCATCATCAACATCGTGGATCCGAGGATCAGCCGTGAGTGACCATCAGCGCATGGAAGAGTTCGCCTCCGATCCCCTCGTCGGCGACATGGCACAGGGGATGTTCCTCGCCGAGGAGGCGACGCTGGTCGAGAAGCCCGAGAAGACCGAGCCGCTCGGATTCCTGTTCTGGGCGTGCGTGGGCTGGATCGCCCTCAACGTGCTGGCGGCAATCCTCGCCAACGTCCTGCCCCTGAAGAGTCCGAGCTTCGAGGACTTCAACAACATCAACGTCGGGCCGGGCCTGCATCACCTCTTTGGCACCGACGACCTCGGGCGCGACATCTTCTCCCGAGTGGTCTACGGATCTCGAGTCTCAATCGCCGTGGGCGTTGGCGCGATGATCATCGGTTTCGGGATCGGTGCCCCCCTCGGGATGTTGGCGGCCTTCCGGCGGGGCCGCTTCGACACCTTCTTCACCACCATCATGTACGTGTTGCTGGCCTTTCCCGCCATCATCGCCACGATCGCGGTGCTCTCCTTCTGGACGCCGCGATCGCTGGTCAAGATCATCGTCGTGATCGGTCTTGCGTCGGTCCCTCTGGTCTACCGAGTAATACGCACGGCCACGCTCAGCGTCGCGACGAAGGACTACATCATCGCCGCCAAGGTCCAGGGCGCGACCGACCGTCGGATCCTCGTCAAAGAGCTCCTGCCGAACATCGCGCCGATCGGGGTGTCGTTCCTGCTCATCGGCATCGCGACCGTCATCACCCTCGAAGGCGCCCTCGCCTTCCTCGGCCTTTCGGTCAACCCGCCGACGCCGTCGTGGGGCAACATGATCAACGAAGCGCGCACGGTCCTCGCACAAAACCCGTACCTGGTCATCTTCCCTTCGGCGGCGCTCTGTCTGTTCCTGCTCTGCCTCAACTTCATTGGCGACCGGTTGCGCACCCACTTCGACGTGACCGAGGTGAAACTGTGAGCGAGAAGCTCCTCGTCGTGAAGGACCTGTCGACCACGTTCTCGACGGCGGGTGGTGACCTCCCCGCCGTGGCCGGGGTCACGTTCGACCTCGAGCAGAACGAGACGCTCGGGATCGTCGGCGAGTCCGGCTCGGGCAAGACCGTGCTGTCGCGCACGATTATGGGGCTCCAGCCCCGCACCAACGTGACGGTCACCGGCTCGGCGACGATCAACGGCTTCGAGGTCGTCGGGGCCAGTGAGAAGGCGAAGCGCGACATCTGGGGCACCGAGGTCGCCATGGTCTTCCAGGACCCGATGACCTCGCTCAATCCCGTCATGCGCATCGGCAAGCAGATCGACGAGACGCTTCGCGTACGCCTCGGGATGGACCGCGCCACCGCGAAGACTCGGGCCGTCGAGCTGCTCGAGCTCGTCGGGATCCCCTCGCCCGTGGAGCGCTACGACGCCTTCCCCGGCCAACTGTCGGGCGGGATGCGTCAACGTGTGGTCATCGCGACGGCCCTGGCCTGCTCGCCCAAGCTCTTGATGGCCGACGAACCCACGACCGGCCTCGACGTCACAATCCAAGCGCAGATCCTGAACCTCCTCGACGAGCTGAAGGACCGTCTCAAGATGTCGGTCATCCTCGTCACCCACGACCTGGGCGTCGTAGCGACGCGGACTTCGCGAATCGTCGTGATGTACGCCGGGCGGATCGTGGAGACGGGCAGCACGCGCGAGGTCTTCTACCACCACCGCATGCCCTACACCCGTGCCCTGCTCGAAAGTTCGCCCAAGGTCTCCAACGCCTCGCACACGAGGCTCACCACCATCCCGGGCCGACCTCCGAACCTGTTGAAACTGAGCGACGGCTGCAGTTTCGCGCCACGTTGCGCCTACGCGAGCGACCAGTGCCACCTCGTGCGCCCGCCCCTGACGCCGGCCGACGAGCCAGGCCACTTCTTCGCCTGCTGGAACCCCCTGCCGAGCAACCGAGGAGCGACGTCGACATGACCGATCCCCGACCGCCACTGCTGCGAGTCACCGACCTCACCGTGACCTTCGGGCATCGCCACCACGCCGTCAGCGCCGTCGCGGGGGTCAGCTTCGAGATCTTCGAGGGCGAGACGCTGGGGCTCGTCGGGGAGTCGGGCTGTGGCAAGTCCACCACCGGCAAGGCCCTCATGCGCATCGTCGAGCCCACGGGCGGTACGGTCGAGCTCGGCGGCGTCGACATCACCAAGCAGAAGGGGCGCGCACTACGCAACGCCCGCACCCACATGCAGATGATCTTCCAGGACCCGATCAGCTCGCTCAATCCCCGGCGCCGGGTGAAGGACATCGTCGCCGAGCCGCTCGACTGCTGGAAGACCGTGGAGGGGCCCGAGCGCGACGCCCTGATCAGCGACCTTTTGAGCAAGGTTGGCATCGACCCCCAGGTCTACGGCAACCGCTACGCCCGCCAGTTCTCCGGTGGCCAGTGCCAGCGCATCTCTATCGCCCGTTCGCTCGCCATGCGTCCCAAGCTGCTGATCTGCGATGAGATGGTCTCGGCCCTGGACGTCTCGGTCCAGGCCCAGATCCTCAACCTCCTAGAGGACCTGAAGACCGAGTACGGCCTCACGATGCTCTTCATCGCCCACGACCTCGCGGTCGTGAAGAACGTGAGCGACCGGGTGGCCGTGATGTACCTCGGCAAGATCTGCGAGATTGGGCCGGCCGACGCCCTCTACGACGCCCCGGCCCACCCGTACACGAAGTTCTTGCTCGGAGCGGCCCTCGAGGCCGACCCCGAGTCGCCGATGCATAGCCAGGTCCTAGAAGGCGAACCCCCGAGCCCCATCAACCCGCCCTCGGGATGCCGCTTCCGGACCCGCTGTCCCAACGCCACCGAACGGTGCGCCAATGAAGAGCCCCAGCCCCAGGAGATGGCCCCCGGCCACCTAGTGGCCTGCCACTACCCCCTGTCCATTACGCGAAAGTAGCCCACCGCGATAGCTCGAGACGGTTAGCGATGACCCCTACACGCCCGCGGGCTCCTCGGGCGTCTCGGCGACGGTCTCGGCGACTTTACCGGTCTCGGCGACTTCGCCGTTTGACGCCTCGTTGACGACGTCCGCGGTCGGCCCGTCAACGGTCTCGTCCTCGGGTGACTTCGTGGCATCGACGGCGTACTCGGCCCACGCGGCCTGGGCCTCGGTCTCGGGCGTGAACTCGCCGTACTCGATGCCCCCGATGTAGTTGCCCTCGTTGTCGTAGGCGTGGCTGCCGAAGGCCTCTCGGTACTCCTCGGAGACCTCGCCACCCTCGGCGGCCTGCTTGATCGACAGGCTGATGCGACGGCGCGCGGTGTCGAGCTCAATGATCTTGACCCACAGCTCCTCGCCGGCCGTGACGACCTGGTCGGGCGACTCCACGTGGTGCGCCGCCATTTCCGAGATGTGCACCAGTCCCTCGATACCCTCGCCTACCTGGACGAAGGCGCCGAAGGGCACGAGTTTGGTGACGCGGCCGTAGACCAGCTGGTCGACGGCGTGGCTGTCGGCGAAGACCTGCCACGGGTCGGACTGAGTGGCCTTCAACGAGAGCGAGATGCGCTCCTTGGCGAAGTCGACATCCAGGACCTCGACGTCGACCTCGTCGCCGACGGTGACGACCTGGCTGGGGTGGTCGATGTGCTTCCAGCTGAGCTCCGAGACGTGGATCAAGCCGTCCATGCCGCCCAGGTCCACGAAGGCGCCGAAGTTGACCACCGACGAGATGACGCCGTGGCGGCGCTCGCCGGGCTTCAGGTTGCTGAGGAAATCACCGCGCTGTTCCTTCTGGGTCTCCTCGAGCCACGCGCGGCGCGAGAGCACCACGTTGTTGCGGTTGCGGTCGAGCTCGATGATCTTGGCCTCGACGGTCTTGCCGATGTAGGGCTGGAGCTCGCGCACGCGGCGCAGCTCGACGAGCGACGCCGGCAGAAAGCCGCGAAGTCCGATGTCGACGATGAGTCCGCCCTTGACGACCTCAATCACGACGCCCTTGACCACCTCGTCGCGGTTCTTCAACTCCTCGATGTTGCTCCAGGCCTTCTCGTACTGGGCGCGCTTCTTCGACAGGACGAGGCGGCCCTCCTTGTCCTCCTTCTGCAGGACCAGGCACTCGATCCGCTCGCCGATCGAGACGATCTCGGAGGGGTCGACGTCGTTGCGGATGGAGAGTTCACGGGCCGGGATGACGCCCTCGGACTTGAAGCCAATGTCGAGCAGGACCTCGTCGTGGTCGATCTTGACGACGGTGCCCGACACGAGGTCGCCGTCTTCGAACTCGAGGACGCTGTCGCCGACCAGGGTGGCCAGGTCGACGTCGACCATGTCGTCTTCGGTGATCACGCGAGGGACGTAGTTCCCCTCTTCGTCGAAGGTTCCCATTTGGATGGGGGAAAGGAGGCTGGTGCCGTCCGACATGCGTACTACCTTTGTTAGACCGCACCGGGGTCCGCTAGGCAATAGGGAGTGGGTCTCCGGTGCAAACCCAGTGTTTAACCCTAGCAGCAGCCGTTTCAGCCCTTGGCGGTTGCCCAGTTGTCGCCCCAGTGCAGCGAGACCTCGAACGGCACGCTGAGAGTGGCCGCGTTGGTCAGGGCGTCGATGATGATGGCCCCGACCCGGTCCTTCTCCTCGGGCGGCGCCTCGACGAGGACCTCGTCGTGGACCTGGAGGATGAGCCGGGCCTCGAGGCCCTCGCCGCGCAGGCGGCGGTCCAGTCGCACCAACGCCGACTTAAAGACGTCGGCCGCGAGGCCCTGGATGCCGGCGTTCATCGCCTGTCGCTCGGCCGCCTGGCGCTGAGGACCCGACGCCGTCGCGAGGTCGGGGAAGGGCCGGATGCGTCCGAGCTCGGTTCGCGAGTAGCCCTGAGTGCGGATCTCCTTGATGGTGGCGTCCATGTAGGCCCGCAGGCTCGGGAAACTGGCGAAGTACTGGTCCATGACCTCCTTCGCCGCACCGACCGGCACGCCGAGGCGCTGGCTCAGCCCGTAGGCCTCCATACCGTAGGCGAGGCCGTAGGAAACGGCCTTGGCCTGTTCGCGCTGCTCGGGGGTGACCTCGGCCGCCGCGACCCCGAAGACCGACCCCGCGATCGTGCGGTGCACGTCCTCGTTCGAGGCGAAGGCGGCCAAGAGCCCCGAGTCCTGGGAGAGGTGCGCGAGGATGCGCAGCTCGATCTGGTTGTAGTCCGAGACGGCAAGTAGCCAGCCCTCACTCGGGACGAAGGCGTAGCGCAGGCGCCGCCCCTCCTGGCTGCGCACCGGGATGTTGTGCAGGTTGGGGCGGTCCGACGAGAGTCGCCCCGTGCGCGCCACGGTCTGGTGGAACGTGGCGTGGATGCGCCCGTCGGGCCCCACGGCCTCGATGAGCGGCGGCCCGTAGGTGCCGCGGAGCTTCTCCACCTCGCGGTACCTCAAGATGAGCGCCACGATGGGGTGCTCGTGGGCGATGGCCTCGAGGCTCGAGGCGTCGGTCGAGAAACCCGACTTGATCTTCTTCACGGCCTTCAGCCCGAGCTCGTCGAACAGCACGGTCTGGAGCTGCTGGGGCGAGTTGACCTTGAACTCGTGGCCGGCGACCTCCTGGATCCGGGCGTCGAGCTCTGCCGCCTCGGCGGCGAACTCTCCCGCGATGGTGCGCAGCATGGCCACATCGACGCGGATGCCGCGCGCTTCCATCCGACCGAGCACCATGACCAGGGGCAGCTCGATCTGCTCGTAGACGAAACTCAGTCCCCACTTCGTGACCTCGGCGCGGAGGTGATCGCGCAATCGCGCCGCGAGCTGAACCTCGTAGACCAGCGTCTCGTCGTCGGTGCTCGACTCAAAGAGTGACGGCACCGCGGCCGCCACGGGCTCGTCGAGGAAACGGCCAGCCACGTCGGCCAGTTCGTAGCGGCCGCTAATCGCGTCGAGCAGGAAGGCCATGATGGCCGTGTCGTCGGCCGGCTCGGCCATCTGGAGCCCGCGCTGGGCGCACAGACGATACAGACCCTTCAGGTCGTGCCCGCTCGGGGCGACGTCGCCAATCGACGCGAATAACTCGGCAGCGTCACCGACCGCGACGGTGCCCTCGGCGGCGTTAAAGACCGCGACCCGTTCGGCTCGGTAGGCGATCACCGGCGAAGTCGTCGACTTCAGTACCGCGGTGATCGACGGGCCTAGCTTCGGCGCCACTTGAGCCGGCGTCGCGGCCCGCGTCGCCGGCGTCGCGGACGGGGCCGGCTCGCCTAGCAACCCGTCCTTCATCAGCTTCTCCAGACGAGTGCGCATCGTGTTCATCTCGAAGCGCTCGCAGAACGTGGCGACCTGCTCGCGGCGCCAGCCGCCGAGCGTGATGTCGGCCAGGCTGAAGTCGAGCGGCACGTCGCGCACGAGGCGCATGACCAACTCGTTGTTGCGAGCTCTCCCCTCGAAGGCGCCGAGGTTCTCACGCAGCTTCGGAGTCAGGTCGGTCAGGTGGGCGTAGAGGTCGTCCATGTCGCGATACTGCGCGAAGAGCTTCGCCGCGGTCTTCTCGCCCACCCCGGGCACGCCGGGCAAGTTGTCCGAGGTGTCGCCGCGCAGCGCCGCGAGCAGCGGGTAGCGACTCGGCTCGATACCGCAGCGCTCGACGATGCCGGCCTCGTCGTAGAGCGAGTAGTCCGATACGCCGCGCCGGTTATAGAGGACCTTGACGTAGGGGTCCTCGACCAGCTGGAAGGTGTCGCGGTCCCCGCTGACCACGATGACCGGGATGCACTCCTCGCGGCCCCACGTCGCCAGGGTCGCCAGCACGTCGTCGGCCTCGAAGTTCGTTACTCCGAGCACCGGGATGTGCAGGACGTCGCAGAAGTTGCGAATCAGTTCGAACTGGTGCTCGATCTCGGGCGGCGTGTCGGCCCGACCACCCTTGTAGTCCTCGGTCATGGCGTCGCGAAAGGTCCCGCCCGGCAGGTCGAAGGCGACGGCCAGGGCCCGGGGCCGTTGGGTCTGAACGAGCGAGACGACCATCGATGCGAAGCCGTGCAGGGCGTTGGTGACCAGTCCCTCCGAGGTCGCGATGTCGACGGGCAACGCGAAGAAGGCCCGAAACGCTAAGGACATCCCGTCCAACAAGAGGAGCGGTCGCTGGTCGGCGGGCCCGTCAGCCAACGAACTCGCCCTTCAGGATCTGTTGTGCGACGTCGCGCATACGGGTGCGACCCCGCATCGCGGACTGCTGGATGACCTCGAAAGCCGCGGGCTCGTCGAGTCCGCGCTCGGCCATCAGGAGTTCCTTCGCCCGTTGCACGATCTCTCGCGTTTCGATCTTGTCCTCGACGTGGCTCGCCTCAGGGACGTCGTGGTGCTCGACCGACGCGGGACTCAGCAAAGCGGCGAGCTTGGGCAGGATCTCGCTCGAGCGAAAGGGCTTCACCAGGTAGGCGACGACGCCGGCGTCCCGCGCGCTCTCGATGAGCGATCGCTGGCTGAACGCCGTCAAGAGCACCACGACGGTGTCGGCGCCCTTCAGTTCGCGCGCGACCTCGATTCCGTCTAGACCGGGCATCTTGACGTCGAGCAGCGCGAGGTCCGGCTCCAGCTCGCGAATCATCGCCAGGGCGTCGTCGCCCCGAGCGGCCTCGCCGACCACGAAGTAGCCGTCGCCCTCGAGGATCTCCTTCAGGTCGAGCCGGATGATCGACTCGTCGTCGGCGATGACCACGCGCTTATCCACTGTCGTCCTTGGGGGACCAGTTACGCAGTAGCTCATCGCGCTGGACGACTAGCTCGCGTACCTCGGCGGCGCGCCGCACCATCTCGGTGTTCGCCGCCACGACGTGGCGCGACAGCTCGTCGTAGTCGTGGGCCTGCTGGGGGGTCTCGGCGACTAGGGCGCGGATTCGGGCGTCGTCGAGCGCATCGTTCCAGACCACGACCTGCTCTTCGAGGACGTGCAGGCTCTCGCGCGCGACGGACAGCTCTCGTTGCACGTCCTCGAGACGGCGCCGGTGTAGACGGGAGCCCATGGGCGGAGTCTAAATGCCCGCTCCCGGGGCCGTGGGAACGAGCGCCACCCGACGGAGCATCCCCTCGTACGGCACGGCGCCAAAGCCCCCGCGCACCTCCTCGACCTCGCGGTCGTAGTCCGAGAGCTCGACGGGCACGTCGTCGAGGTCGCTCGGCTCGTCGACCGCGCTCGCGCAGAGCGCGCGGTGTACCCGGCGCGCGTAGGGCGACTCGAAGAAGCCCCCGACGTACGCCCGCACCCCCTCGTCGCGGGCCCGGGCCACGAGAGTGCGCGCGTTGGCGAGTCCCCCGACCCGGGCGGGCTTCACGCAGATGATGCTCGCCGCGCGGTAGCGCACGATCTGGTCGAGGTCGCGCAGGGAGCGGAGTCCCTCGTCGACGCTGAGGTCCACGACCAGCTGTTCGGCGAGCCTCGCGTGGTCGACGACGTTGCCCGCGGCAAATGGTTGCTCGACGGCGACCACATCACAGACGGCGCCCACGATCCGGACCTGCTCGAGCACCTCGGCGTCTCCGGTCGCCGAGCAGTTGAAGTCCAGCAGGACCGGCACCCTCAGTTCGGCGAGACGCTCGAGGGCCAGGTCGCTCGGCCGTCCGGGGGCGGTCTTCGCCCGAACCCGCGCGACGCCCTTGGCGACGTGCCACTCGTCGGGCGCCAGCAGCGAGACGGTCGACTGCCGGGGGGTGGCGAATAGTGGCGCCCAGCGTTGCGCGATCGTCTCGGCGGTGAGGCGCAGCTCTCGTTCCAATAGGGCCATCTCGACGAGCGCCACGGCCGGGTTACTCGCGGGGCGCGAGCCGGAAAAACGCGCGACCCGGCTCCACGACGGCAGGTCACCCTCGCGCACGACCACCTGGTCGAGGAGTGGCAGCACGAAGGTCCGGACTTCGTCGAGGACGTCGGCGAAGGAGGGATCGCCGTTCAGCGCCGCCGGTTGCGGGGCGACCTCGCCGTAGCCGACGGCGCCGTCGTGCTCGACCGCGAGGAAAAGGCGGCTTCGCCGGTCGTGTCGCTCACGTGCCGCGCCGACGGCGTGGCGCAGCGTGACGTCCTGTCGCCAAAGGGTCGCCTTCATCACAGCCACCATACGGTTCCTGCTACCGTGGTCGCCGCGGCCCGGATGGCGGAATCGGCAGACGCGGAGGCCTCAAAAGCCTTTACTCGAGAGGGTGTGTGGGTTCAAGTCCCACTCCGGGCACGCTGTTACCTTGAGAGGATGTCCAATCCGTCCTCCGTCCCCTTTCGTGAGGACGTCGTCGTCCTCTTTCCCGGTCAGGGCTCGCTGTCGGGAGGTGCCGGGGAGGCCTGGCGGTCCTCGCGTCACTGGGACGAGGTGGCTCGCGTCAGCGAGGCCGCGCGCATCGACGTCGCCGAACTGCTCCTGAACGCCACCGATGATGAGGTGGTACGCACCGACCGTGCGCAGATCGCCACCTTCGCACTCTCGATCATTGGCTTTCGCGAGCTCGACGACCGCGGCGTGCGCCCCCGCTACCTCCTCGGCCACAGTCTCGGCGAGTTCAGCGCCCTCGTGGCCTCGGGACTGCTCTCGGTCGAGGACGGGGCGCGGCTCATCGGGGTGCGCGGGGCCGCGATGGCGAGAGCGGCGCGCGAAGTCGAGGGCTCGATGGTTGCACTGATGGGCGGCGATGACGGTGCGCGCCAGGCGCTCGAGAGCCTCGACGAGGTTTGGGTCGCCAATATCAACGGCCCCGACCAGATTGTGGTGAGTGGCAGCCGAAGCGCACTCGACGACCTGCTGAGCCGCCACCGCGAGCTGGGCTGGCGCCGCGCCACGCCGCTGCCCGTCGGCGGCGCCTTCCACTCCCCCTTGATGGCCCCGGCCCAGGCCGAACTCGACCGAGCGCTCGAGAGAGTCGAGTGGGGAACCACCGAGTCGCTGCTCGTGTCCAACGTCGACGGCCAGGTCCACACGAGCGCCCACGAGTGGCGCGAGCTGCTCTCGCGCCAGCTGACGTCGCCGGTCCAGTTCCTCAAAGCGACCCTGGCCCTGCCCGAGTCGGTGACGACGACGGTCGAGACGCCCCCCGGCTCAGTGCTGACGGGCCTCACCAAGCGAATACGACCCTTCGACGCCCAGTTCGCCCCCACGACCCCCACCGAGTTCCAGGAGATCCCCCTATGAGCCGCCACGTCATCGTCACCGGGGCCAGTCGAGGGATCGGCGCAGCCATTGCCGAGTACTTCGTCGCCGCAGGCGACCACGTCGTCGCGCTGTCTCGCTCGGGGATCGCTCCGGAGAGCTGCGCCAAGGCCCTCGCGGTCGACGTCGCCGACTCGGGCGCCCTCAACGCCGCGGTGAAGGCCGCGATCGAGGAGTTCGGTCCGGTCGAGGTTGCGGTCGTGAACGCCGGGGTGACCCGCGACGGCCTCGCGATGCGGATGTCCGATGAGCAGTGGCGCGAGGTGCTCGCCACGAACCTCGACGGCGCCTTCTTCACGGCGCGCGCGACTATGGCCTCGATGGTCCGGGCCCGGTGCGGCTCGATCATCTTCATCAGTTCCGTCAGCCCCTTCATGGGCGTGCCCGGCCAGGCCAACTACGCGGCCGCGAAGGCCGGACTCGTCGGCCTCGCCCGGTCGCTCGCCAAGGAGGTCG
Organism: Acidimicrobiales bacterium; assembly: GCA_043782995.1. GTDB lineage: Bacteria > Actinomycetota > Acidimicrobiia > Acidimicrobiales > RAAP-2 > RAAP-2. The sequence continues at coordinate 25,077 of JAYVZV010000048.1, forward strand.
CCACCCGCGGCGTTACGGTAAACGTCGTGGCGCCGGGGCTAATACACACCGACATGACCTCCGAGCTGGGCGTGGCGAAGGACACCCTGGCCGCCATGATCCCAATGGGGCGCATTGGCGAACCGTCCGATGTCGCGGGCGTGGTTGGGTTCCTCGCCAGTAATCAGGCGCGATACATCACCGGCGCAGTGCTCTGTGTCGACGGCGGCCTGGCCATGGGCCACTGAGCGCTCAGGCTCCCGGTGGCTTGAGTACGATGTATCGACAGTCAAAAGGGGTAGGACATGGACCGCAACGAAGCCTTAACGAAGTTCACCGACAACGCAGTCGAGGTACTGGCAGTCGATCCCTCGAAGATCACGCTGGAGGCCTCCTTCAGTGACGACCTGGGAGCCGACAGCCTCGACCTGGTCGAGCTCGTGATGGCCCTCGAAGAGACGTTCGACATCGAAGTCGCCGAAGACGAGCTGAAAGACATCCGCACCGTCGGCGAAGCCTTCGAGCTGATCTACGCCAAGCTGTAGTGCAGGTCGCCGTCACCCCGTCGGGGCCGGTGCAGGGCCGCCGCGTCGCCGTGACCGGACTCGGGGCGATCACGTGCGCCGGCGTCGGTGTCGAGGCGCTCTGGAGGGCTCTCGCCAAGAGCACCGCGCCCGAGAGCAAGCGGATCGCGCCCTTTGACTCTGGTCATCTCGGCGGGCCCAAGGAGATCCGCCGCCTCGACCCCTTCTCGCTCTACGCGTTGATGGCCGCCGACGAGGCCTGGATCCAGAGCGGGCTCGTCGGTCCGATCCTCGATGCGGGCAGCATCGTCACCACCGGCATCGGCGGACTACAGACCGTGATCGAACAGATGCGCATCTTGAGCGAGAAGGGCCCCGACCGCGTGTCGCCCTTCATGGTGCCCATGATGATGCCCAACGCCGCCACCGCCGCAGTCTCGATGCGTTTCGGCCTCGGCGGACCGGCAGAGACCGTGACGACCGCCTGCGCCGCGGGAACCCACGCCATCGGCAACGCGGCCCGGCTTGTCGCCTCCGGGCGCAGCTCGATTGCCCTCGCCGGCGGCGCCGAGGCCGTGATGGTCGAGATCGCCGAGGCCGGCTTTCGCAACATGACCGCGCTCAGCAACGGAGACTTCTCAAGGCCCTTCGACGTCGACCGTGACGGCTTCGTCATGGGCGAGGGCGCCGGAATACTCGTGCTCGAGGAGTGGGACCACGCGCTCGCGCGCGGCGCGACGATTTACGCCGAGGTCATCGGCGCGGCGTCGACCGCCGACGCACACCACATCACCGCGCCGGACCCGTCAGGCGACGGCGCCGTACGCTGCATGGAGCTCGCCCTCGCCGACGCCGACATTGCGGCCACGGACGTGTCGCACATCAACGCCCACGGTACCTCGACACCGCTCAACGACCTGGCCGAGTCCTACGCCGTGCGCCGCGTCTTTGGCGACACTCCCCCGCCGGTCACTTCGATCAAGGGTCACCTCGGCCACTCGTTGGCCGCCGCCGGCGCGCTCGAGGGCGTCGTCTCGGTCCTCTCACTCGTGAACCAACTCGTCCCGCCGACCGCCGGCACGACGAACGTCGACCCCGGGTGCGGCCTCGACGTCGTCATCGGCGAGCCGCGGTCGATGGACGTCGACGTGGTGCTGTCGAACTCGTTCGGCTTCGGCGGCCACAACGGCAGCGTGGTCTTTCGCCGCTTCGCCGGCTGACTAGATTCGCCACTCGTCGTGGTGGCGCTCGACGTAGCTGTTGTCGAAGGCCCAACGGGCGTTAGCGATGAACTGGCCGAGCAGCACGGGGTCCTTCACGCCGGGCACCGTCTCGACCCCGGCGCGCACGTCGACGCCCCACACGGGGTAGTTCTGGACGATGTCGACGACGTTGGACGTCGTCAGACCGCCCGAGGCGACGATCGGCGTACGCACGGCATCGTCGAGGAAGATGGCGAGGCAGTCCACGAGCGAGTCGTGGTCGTCGGACTCGGGCAGCACCAGGTAGTCGACGCCCACGATCGGCGCGGCCAGATCAGGGTTGCCGGTGCTCGGCAGGGAGCGCATCACCGTGTTGACGCGCTCCGCCACGTAGGCGAGCGCCACGCCGGTGATCGCGCCGTCGATCTGGACGGCCGACAGGCCGAGGGTGTTGGCGATCTCGACGATTCGCTCGGGCATCTCGTTGCGAAAGACCCCGACCGAGACTGCGCCGCTCGGGAGTCGTCGCACGATGTCGTGGGCCGCGGCGACGGCGATTTGGCGCGGCGACGGCCCGAAGTCGAATCCGACGGCGCTCGCACCCAGTCCGATCGAGAACAGCGCGTCGTCCTCGGTCGTGACGCCGGAGACCTTGATGAAAAGTCCTTCAGTGTTCAGTCGCACGAGTCGTCTCCCTCGCCACCACGATAATGGCCTCGTGCGGACCGTTAGGGAACCGCCGTCACGATTACGTCGGGGTACTGCGCCAGCCACGCCGCGTCGAGCAGCGTGCGGTGCGCGAAGCCGAGCACGGTCACGCTCTCGTCGCCGCGCACGACACTGGTGGCCCCCTGGGGGCCAGCGGGACCCTTGGACCCGAGCACCTCGTCGATCCGCTCAACGCTGGGACCGACGGCACGCACGAGGCGCCACGGCACGCTCGAGCCGCGCGCGTCGAGGCGCCCAACCAGCTCCTGGCCCGTGAAACAGCCCTTGGTGAACGACACGGTCGCGGCCACGAATGACGGGCCATAGCACTGGGGCGTGAGCGCCCGAGCGAACTCCGCGGGCCCCGGAACGCCGACGCGCACCTGGTCGGCGACGAAGTCAAAGGGCCCCGACTCCACGTCCTCCAGTTCAAGGGTGCAGCGAGTGCGCAGCAGGAATCGACGCAGTCGGACGAGGGTCGGTTCGCCGAGGATCCGGGGCAGAGTGAGGAGGTAGCCGTCGGGCGCCCGGGTGACGTGCACCGAGGCGACGACCGCGCTATCGGGCGCGAGCACGAGGGCCCAGACCCCGTCTTCGGGGACGTCACTGAGGTCCTGGCTCAATTGGCCCTGGAGGAACGACTCGCTCTCGGGCCCGCGCGCCACGATCTTCGACCAGTGGAGGGGACCCTCGCTCGTGGTATCCGTCGGTTCAATCATCGACAGTTAGAGTAGGCGCCACCGAGGCGAGTCCGCCCAGACCAAAGGCCAGTCGATGAGCGTGCAGACCGAACTCAACACCATCACGTCGACGTTGAATGAGGTCACGGGCCGGATCACCGCGCTCGTCGAGACCGAGGGGGCGGCGATGCCCCCGGACACCTACACCGAGCTCGTCGCCGCCGAACGCACGATCCACACGCTGCTGCGCCGACTGAACCGCGTCGCGGGCCGAAGCGCCTAGGGCCCGCCGGTAACCTTCCGACATGACCGAATCGTGGCGACGCGAGACCGCCCTGACACCCGAACGGCGCCTCGACGTGCTCAATCTGCTGAACCGCACCGAGACCCTCCTCGGACGCGAGGCCATCGACGAGACCCGTCGGCGTATCGTCGTGCACGGATGGCGGGCCGAGCACTGGCTCCAGTACCGGGACGACGATCTGGCGCGCTACGCCATGGTCAACGGGTCCGGTGACGCCATGGTCGAGATGTGCGGCGGGGGCGTCGACGAGGAGCTGCTGGCCCACCTGCTGGCCACACACGACACGCTCGACTGGTGGACCCGGGGTCCCCAGGAGTCGGCCCGCGCCTCGTGCGAGGTCGTGCGTACGCTCCAGCTGATGCAGGTGGCGCTGCCGGTCGAAGTCGTCGACGTGCCGCCGGGCGCCACGCTGCGCAACTTCGAGCCCGGTCGCGACGAGCAGGAGTGGCTCGCCCAGAACAACGCGGCCTTCGCCGACCACCCCGAGCAGGGGGCGTGGCTGCTGGCCGATCTCGACGAGCGCATCCGCGAGCCGTGGTTCGACCCCTCGGGCTTCTTGTTGTTGGAGATCGACGCCGGACTCGCGGCGTCGTGCTGGACCAAGGTCCATGAGCTGCACCCCGACCGCTTTGGCGAGATCTACATCATCTCGGTGCACCCGCACTTCCAGGGCCGCAGCCTCGGACGCGTGATGGTGACCCAGGGACTCGAGGTGCTCCGTCGCAAGGGGGTGAGTCGCGCGATGCTCTTCGTCGACCAGTCCAACGTCAGCGCCGTGGCGCTCTACGAGTCACTCGGCTTCGCCGTCGAGCGCGACGACCGGCTCGTGCGCTTCACGCGCTAGTGGCCGACGACCCGGCCGATACCGTAGGTGACGGCGGCCGCGATGGCGCCGATGGCAATCTGACGCGCGGCCCACCGCGCGATTCCGTTGCGGGTGAACCATCCGATCACGCCGCCGACGGCGCCGGCCGCCACGACCGCCAGCGCGATCGACCAGGCCAACTCGTTGCCGCTCGAGGTGAGCAGCCACGGCAGTAGCGGGATGAAGGCGCCGAGGCTAAAGGCGAGTAGCGACGAGGCGGCCGCCCCCCAGGGCGAACCGGTCGCCGAGGGGTCAATGCCCAACTCCTCGCGAGCGTGGGTGCGCACGGCCAACTCGTGGTCGCTCATCAAGTCGGCCGAGAGACGAAGGGCCAGATCGGGGGCGACGCCCTGCTTGACGAAGAGATTGCGCAGCTCCTCTTGCTCCTCGACCGGGTGGTCGATCAACGACTTGCGCTCGACGCCGATCTCGTACTCGAGAATCTCCTTTTGGGCGCGCATCGAGACGTACTCACCGCTCGACATGGAGAAGCCGCCCGCGACGAGGCCCGCGAGACCCGCGAGACGCACCACGTTGTGGCCGGGATTGGCACCGGCGAATCCGACGATCAGCGACGCGTTCGTGACCAGCCCGTCGCTGACGCCGAAGATCGCGGCGCGAAACCACCCGCTCGCGATCTGGCGGTGCTGCTCGGGGTGGATGCCATCGCTCATGGAACAATCCTATTGGCGCCCCGCGAGGACGAGGGCGGCGAATGGCACCCCCGTTAGGCTGGTCCCATGACGACTCACGTGACGAGCATCAACGACCTCACCCCGCTAATCGGAACCCATCTTGGGTACTCCGAGTACCGTACGGTCACCCAGGAGGAGGTCAATCTCTTCGCCGACGCCACCGGGGACCACCAGTGGATCCACGTGGACCCCGAACGGGCCAAGACCGGACCTTTCGGCCAGACCATCGCCCACGGCTACCTCACCCTCTCGCTGATCCCGGTGATGCTGGGCGGCGTCATCAAGGTCGACGGGGTCTCGATGGGGGTCAACTACGGCACCAACAAGGTCCGCTTCACGAGCCCCGTGCCCGTGGGATCCCAGGTCCGCGCCGGGGCGACGCTCGCCTCCGTGGAGGCGATTCCCGGCGGCGCCCAGGTCGCCCTCGACGTGGTCGTCGAGGTGAAGGACGCCCCCAAGCCGTCGTGCGTCGCCCAAGTGGTCTACCGCTACTACGCCTGAACCGTTGCCCGAGCTCCCCCTCCCCCACGGCGACGAGAAGACCCGCCAGGTCCGTGCGATGTTCGACGCGATCGCCGGTCGCTACGAGATGGTCAATCGGCTCATGACCTTCGGCCTCGACTCGCGCTGGCGTCGTCGGGCCGTCTCCGACCTGCGCCTGCCCCCTTGGAGCGTCGTGCTCGACGTGGCGGCCGGCACGGGTGACTTCACGCGCGAACTGCGCCGTCAAGGACTCCGCGCCGTTGCGACCGACCTCAGTTTTGGGATGCTCGACGCCGGACGGCGGATGCCCGAGCGGGTCCAAGCCAACGCCGCCGCCCTGCCCTTTCGCAGCGCCGGATTCGACGGCGTGACGTGCGGGTACGCGCTACGCAACTTCACCGACCTCGCCGCGACCTTCGACGAGATGGCCCGGGTGGTGCGACCGGGCGGGCGGATCTCGCTCTTGGAGGTGGCCGAACCCCGGGCGGGGATCTGGCGGGTCGGCTTCCGGGTCTGGTTCCGACGGGTCGTGCCGTTCATCGGCTCGTTGCTCTCGGACCGGGCGGCCTACCACTACCTGCCCCAGTCGACGGCCTACCTGCCCGAGAGCGATGAGATTGTGCGGATGCTCAACCGCTCGGGCTTCTGCGCCGTCAACCACCGCCGCGTCATGGGCGGACTCAGCCAGCAGTTCGTCGCGACGAGGGGCCGGTGAGGTTCGTCCGCGACCTCCTCGCTCCCCAGCCCCTGGAGGCGCTGCGCACGGTCGGGGCTCGCGACGGATGGCTGCTCGAGACCGCCGACGTACTGCGCGTCGGCTTCGGCCGCTCCGTCCTCCAACTCGAACTCGACCAGGGCCTTGAGGCGCCCTTCGACGTGCGCGACGCCTTCGGCAAGCACGTTCTCGCCGGCGACGACGGTCCGCCCGGCACGGGAATCGTCGCCTTTGGCTCACTGCCTTTCGACCGCTCAGCGCCGGCCCGACTCGACGTGCCCGAGTTCTGCCTGACCCAGACCCGCTCCGGCGACACCTGGCTCACTCGCCACGAGGACTCAACCGGGTGGGCCGAGACGCTGGCCGCTTCGCAGCCCCCCGTGCAGGAGACCCAGAGCCTGCGCTCGCTGACTCTGCAGCCGACCCCCGAGGAGTACGCGCACAACGTGGCTCTCGCGGTCGAGATCCTGCGATCCAAGGAAATCGACAAGGTTGTACTGGCCCGTTCGGTCCTCGGTTCGGTGCCCGAACCGATTGACGCGGCCGCGGTCGCCCAACGGCTGCGCCTGCGCGAGCCGATCTGCGCGATCTACTCACTGCCGACCACCGACGGGCGTCGCTACGTCGGCGCCACGCCCGAACTGCTCGCGCGGCGCACCGGCGCCCAGCTCTGGTGCCATCCACTCGCCGGCACGATCGCCCTGCCGCCCAACGTGGCGCCCGACGACTACCAGAAGTGGCTGCTCGGCAGCGCAAAGAACCTCCACGAGCACAACGTGCCGGTCAACGAGATCGTCAACACCCTGGCGAGCGCCTACGACGACGTCACCGCCGACCCGACGCCGTCAATCGTGTCGCTGCGCACTCTCGCTCACCTCGGCACCTGGATTAGCGCCTCGTGCCACGAGGAGTCGGCCGCGCCCGACGCGTTGGCGGTGCTGCGCCTGCTGCATCCGACTTCGGCCGTCGGCGGCGTGCCACGGGCCAGCGCCTACGACCTTATCCGTCTACTGGAGAAGCACGACCGGGGCCACTACGCCGGTCCGCTCGGGTGGATCGACGCGAACGGAGACGGCGAGTGGTGGATCGGCTTTCGCGGCGTGCTCGTGAGGGGGTCCGAGTTCGAGGCCTGGGCCGGGGCCGGAATCGTCAGCGAGTCCGACCCTACCGCCGAGCGCGAGGAGACGAAGGCCAAGCTGGCCAGCGTGCTCTCGTCGGTGCTCGTCGACGCGCTTTAGTAGGCACGGCGAAACGGCCGCTGGAGCGCCCACTTCGTGACGAGCACCAGAGCCTCAATCACGATGGCGCTCGACATCTTCGAGTCGCCGCGCTCGCGGTCTCGGAAGGAGATCGGCACCTCCACGATCGACGCCCCGGCGCGGCGGGCCCGGTAGGTCATCTCGATCTGGAACCCGTAGCCGTCGGCGGTGACAGTCTCGTAGCGGATCCCCTCCAGGGCCGAGGCCGAGTACACCCGGTAGCCCGACGTCGAGTCGGCGACGCCGAGGCCGAGCATTAGCGCCGCGTACCGGTTCCCGCCGCGCGAGAGCAGCCTGCGCGAGAAGGACCACTGGGGAATGTGGCCCCCCGGGACGTAGCGAGAGCCAATGACAACGTCGTGGTCGGCGGCGGCCGCGAGCAGCGTCGGCAGGGCCCACGGGTCGTGGGAGAAGTCGCAGTCAATCTCGACGAAGTGGTCGTATCCCCGCTCCCTTCCCCAGGCGAACCCGGCGCGGTAGGCGCCGCCCAGGCCGCTCTTGGCGGCGCGCGACACGACCTCGATGCGGCCGAGCTCGCCACCGACCTTTTCGGCCATCCGTGCCGTGCCGTCGGGGCTCGCGTCGTCGACCACGAGGACGTCGCAGTCGGGCACCGCCTCTCGCAGCGCGCGCAACATCGACTCCACGTTCAGGATCTCGTCGTACGTGGGCAGGACCACGAGAGTGCGCATCGGTCAATTCTATTGATGCTCGGGTCGCGGTCCCGGGGGCCCCGGCGCTTGGTCGGGCGAGGATGACCGTTTAAGGTACTCCTATGCCCGAGGCCGCCAAGCGGAAGCGATTCAAGATGCCCCGTGAGGTGCGGATTATCTTGAGCGTCGGCCTGATGGTCTTCGTCTTCGAGTACTTCGTCCTACCGCAGTTCTCCTCGGCGCGACACTCCCTGCACCTGCTCGCCTCGCTCAACCCCTTCCTCGTTGCGCTCGCAGTGCTCTTTGAGATGGCCGCCATCTACGCCTACGTGGAGCTGACGCGCTCGGTGCTCTACCCTCACGCGCCCGGACGGTTCAACCTGCTGCGCGTGAACCTGGCCGGTCTGGCAATCAGCCACGTGGTGCCCGGCGGCACGGCGCCGGCCGGAGCGCTCTCGTACCGCATCTTCAGCGAGCTCGGCGTCCCCAAGGAGACGACGGCCTTCGGCCTCGCGGTCCAGGGCAGCGGCTCGGCCGTCGTGCTCAACATGATCTTCTGGCTGGCGCTGGTGATCTCGATCCCGTTGCGCGGATTCAACCCGGCTTACGGCTTCGCCGCCCTCGCCGGGGTCTTTCTCCTCGCCACCTTCTTTGGCACGATCCTCTTGATCACAAGGGGTCAGCGCCAGGCCTCGAACTGGCTCCAGGCGATCGCGCGGCGCGTACGCGTCGTCGACCCCGACAAGATCTCGGCACTGCTCGCCAAGGTCGCCGAGCGCATCACGATGCTCGTCAACAGCCGGCGCACGCTGTGGGCGGCCTTCACGTGGGCGGCGCTCAACTGGCTCTTCGACGCGGCCTGCCTGTGGGTCTTCGTCTGGTCCTTCGGCACGACGATGTCGCCCATTGACCTGCTCGTCGCCTACGGCCTCGCCAACATCCTGGCCGCGATCCCGCTCACCCCCGGCGGCCTGGGCATCGTGGAGGGCGTGCTGATCGCCACCATCGTCCCCTTTGGAGTGCCCCACAGTCAGGCCATCCTCGCGGTACTGGCCTACCGGCTGGTCAACTTTTGGATACCCATCCCCATCGGCGGCGTCTCGTACGCGAGCCTGCAGTGGCGCAAAGAAGGTTCGCTCACGAAAGCACCGGCGAGCGGTCCTTCGCCCGACGCTTGAACTCTCTTTGGGCCGAGAAGTCGTTCACTGACTGCAGACGCCGCCAGCGACGGTCGGTCCCGAGAACCCAGGTGAACAGGTCGTCGCGCCAGGTGACCTCGAAGCTCTCGAGTAGGTCGCTCTGGAGGGTCTCGTCCTCGATGGGCACGAGCACCTCGACGCGGCGATCGAGGTTACGCTCCATCAGGTCGGCCGAGCCCAGGTAGATCGAGTACTGCGCGTCGCCCGGGCGCCCGAAGATCAGGATGCGCGAGTGCTCGAGGAACTCACCCACCAGGCTGTGCACGGTGATGTGCTCGGAGAGCCCCGCGACACCCGGACGCAGGCAGCAGAGCGTGCGCACCTCGAGACGGGTCTCGACTCCGGCGGAGCTCGCCTCGTAGAGCGAGTCGATGATCGCCGGGTCGGTGAGTCCGTTCACCTTCATCAGAATCCGTCCCTGGCCGCCGCGGTCGCGCTGGGCGTTGATGAGCTCGATCACCCGGATACGGGTGGCCAGCGGGCTCACGATGATCTTCTTGTAGTGACCGATGCGCGCGAAGCCCGTGAGGTAGTTGAACAACTCGCCCACGTCGTCGGTGATCGCGGAGTCACAGGTCAGCAGGCCGAAGTCCTCGTACGTGCGCGCGGTCTTGCCGTTGTAGTTACCGGTGGCGATGTGCACGTAGCGCGCCGTCGTGGCGCCCTCGCTGCGCAGCACCAGAGCGGTCTTGGAGTGGGTCTTCAGCCCGACGATGCCGTAAACGACGTGCACGCCGGCGTCCTCGAGGGCCTTGGCCCACTCGATGTTCGCCGCCTCGTCGAAACGGGCCTTCAGCTCCACCAGCGCGACCACCTGCTTGCCCCGCTCGGCCGCCTGGATCAGCGAGGCGACAATCGGCGAATCGCCCGAGGTCCGGTAGAGCGTCTGCTTGATGCCGACGACCTTGGGGTCGCTGGCGGCCTGGGCGATGAACATCTCCACCGAATCGGTGAAGGATTCGTAGGGGTGGTGCAGGAGAATGTCACCGTCGCGAATGGCGGCGAAGATGTTGCCCACGTGGTCGCCGTCCAGGAGCCGGCGAGGCGTGACCGGGCTCCAACCCTCGCCCTTCAAGTCCGGTCGGTCAATCTCAAAGAGACTCCACAGATCGTGGAGCCCCAGCGGAGCGTCGGTGACGTAGACGTTGGAGCGGTCGATCTCGAGCTGGTCCACGAGCAGCTCGAGGAACTCATCCGACATGCCACTTTGGATCTCGACGCGCAGTGCCTCGCCGAAGCGCCGACGTCGCAGCTCGACCTCGAGGGCGACGAGCAGGTCGTCGGCCTCGTCCTCGTCGAGGGCGAGGTCGGCGTTGCGCGTGACCCGGAAGAGGTCGGCGCGCCCGATGGCCATGCCGCTGAACAGTCGGCCGAGGTTCGCCATGATCAGGTCCTCGAGGAGGCACCACTGGTTCGGCGCGGCCTGGAGGAAGCGCGGGAGCGAGTTGGGCACCTTGACCCGAGCGTTGCGCTCCTCGCCCGAGGTCTCGTCGCGCACGGTCACGGCGACATTCAGTGACAGGTTCGAGATCATCGGGAACGGGTGACCGGGGTCGACGGCGAGGGGCGTCAGAACCGGGTAGACGTTCTCGTCGAAGTACGTGGTCAGACGCTCTCGTTCGGCGACTTCGAGGTCGGCGAATCGCACGATCGCGACCCCGCTCTGTGCCAGCTCGGGCAAGAGGACGTCGAGCATGAGCCGGTCCTGGCGCTCGACGAGCGAGAGGACGCGCTCGCGGATGGCGGCGAGCTGCTGACGGGGGCGGACCCCGTCGACCGACGGCGTCTGCACGCCGGCCGCCACCTTGTCACCGAGGCTGACCACGCGGACCTGGAAGAACTCGTCGACCATGTCGGCGAAAATCGCAACGAACTTGCAGCGCTCGAGGATCGGCAGATGGTGATCGTCGGCGAGGTCTAGCAGTCGCGCACCGAACTCCAGGCGCGAGAGCTCGCGGGACGAGAACCGCTCCGGTCCGAACGAAGTAGCGTCAAAACTCAAGGCGGCTGCCCCCCGGTCGGTCAGGTCCATCGAACCATCGTACGACTACGCTGGATTCGTGGCGAGACACGCAAGGACCGGGACCGCCCCCTCCCCCGCCGAGAGCGCAATCAGAACGTCGCCCGGGCGCGGCACCGAACTCGGCCTCATGGTGCTGGCGTGGCTCATCGTCGGGGCCTTCTACGTGCTGGCCTCACTCGGAGCCAAGGGCCGCATGCCGGCGCACCTCACCGTGTTCCTGACCGGCGTAGTCGTAATCTCGCTGGTGATGCACGTCGCCATTCGGCGACTCGCCCCCGCCGCCTCCCAGGTGCTCTTGCCGATCGCGACGCTATTGAACGGCGTCGGCTACGTCGAGATCGCCCGCTGGAACCCGGCGTACGCGACCCGACAGGCCTTCTGGTTCCTCGTCAGCGCCGTCGGCCTGATTGTGACCCTCGCCGTCGTACGCCACGTGCGCGACCTCGACCGCTACCGCTACCTCACGTTGTTGGCCGCGATGGCGCTGCTGATCATGCCGCTCATCCCCCACTTCGGCGAGAACATCAACGGTGCGAGGCTGTGGGTCGTCGTGGGGCCGATCTCGTTCCAGCCCATCGAGATCGCCAAGATCCTGCTGGTCTTCTTCTTCGCCTCGTACTTCGCCGCCAACCGCGAATTGCTCTCGACGCCCACGCAGCGCCTCGGCGGGCGCAGCATCGTGCCGCCCCGGGTGCTGCTGCCGGTCATCTTCGCCTGGGGCATCTCCATGGCGATCGTGGGCGCCGAGAACGATATCGGCTTCGCACTTCTGCTCTTCGCGCTGTTCATCTCACTGCTGTGGGTCACGACCGGTCTGAAGACCTACGTGGTCATGGGCGTGATGCTCTTCGGCGGGGGCAGCATCGCGGCGGCGCAGTTCTTCTCCCAGGTCCACTCACGCGTCTCGCTGTGGCTGAATCCCTGGACCCCTTGCGCGGCCCACCTCAGCTGTCAACTGGCGCACGGCTGGTACTCGATTGCCGCCGGCGGCATCACCGGCACCGGGCTCGGGCTCGGCCAGTCCGGTGATATCCCCTTTCTCACCTCGGACATGATCTTCGCCGCGGTCGCCGAGGAGCTCGGATTCCTCGGCGTCATCCTCGTATTGTGCCTCTTCGCCGCGTTCGTCGGCGAGGGCTTCCGCATCGCCCAGCGGGCCCACTCGGACTACGTGCGCCTGGCCGCGACCGGGCTCTCGGCGCTGATGGGCCTCCAGGCCTTCTTCATCATGGCCGGGGTGCTGCGCATTCTGCCCTTCACGGGCATCACGCTGCCCTTCATGGCCTACGGTGGCAGCTCGCTGTTCGCCAACTATCTCATCGTCGCGCTACTTCTGCGGATTTCGGACGAGAACGCCACCGAGCGACGCGGCGGCGCGATTGTCGCGATTCAGTTCGACTCGGCGTAGCGCGACTGGAGCACGTCTTCGGCGCAGAGCACCGGTGCGGGCACGCTCTGGCGAAGGGCGAGGATGAGCCCGTCGCTCGGGCGACAGTCGAATACCTCGCGGCCTCGCGGCGACATCACGTCGAGCTCGGCGTAGTAGACGCCGGCCTCGCCGCGCACAATGCGCACCGCGATGACGTCACACTGCAAACGCGACAGGAGGGCACTGAACAGCTCGTGCGTGGCCGGACGCCGGCCCTCGACGTCGGCGATCGCGTTATTGAGCGCCACCGCCTCGGGCAGCGCAATGGGAATGGTCAGGTAGCGGTAGGGCTCTTCAACCTCCATGAGGTGCACGAGCGGCGACGGGTCAACGAGGTCGAAGAGCACCGATTCGACGTTCATCACCCGAAATGAGACGACCGGCTCGACCGGCTCTACGGTCAGCTCCCCGGCGTCAGTCGGGGCGGCGTCAGTCGGGGCGGCGTCAGTCGGGGCGGCGTCAGTCGGGGCGGCGTCAGTCGGGGCGGCGTCAGTCGGGGCGGCGTTAGTCGGGGCGGCGTTAGTCGGGGCGGCGTTAGTCGGGGCGGCGTCGGGCGGAACGGCGTCGTGCGGAACGGGGTCAGTCGGAACGGCGTCGGGCGGAACGGCGTCGGGCGGAGCGGCGCCCTTGCTCCCGTCGGCTAGTGGGGCATCAGTCATCAGACCACCAGACTAATTGCCGGCCCGTCGCGACACCGAGAGCACAAGGCCCCCGGCCACGAAGAACACGAGTGCCGACGAGCCACCGTAGCTGAGCAGTGGCAGCGGGATGCCAGTCACCGGCATGATGCCCATCGTCATCCCGATGTTCTCGAAGCAGCTAAAGGCGAAGAAGACGAAGACCCCGATGCAGAGCAGCCGGCCCATGGTGTCCTTGGCCCGACGGCCGATCACGAACATCCGAAAGCCCACGAAGCCCAGCAGGGTGATGATCGGCGCCGAGCCGATGAAGCCCAACTGCTCGCCGATCGCGGTGAAGATGAAGTCGGTGCGCTGCTCGGGCACGTAACCCAGCACCGTCTGGAGGCCCTGGAAGAAGCCCGCACCGTGGATCCCGCCCGCGCCGATGGCGACCTTGGCGTTACTGACCTCGTAGATGAGCCGGGCCAGTTGAGGATTGTTGGAGTTCTGGTTCAGGAACGAGACGAACCGGTCGATTTGGTACCGGTGGAGCACCTGGAGGTAGACCCCCGCGACGACCGTGACCGAGCCCACGACCACCAGGAGCGTCATAAACCTCGGCGGGACGCCGGCGATGACCATCATGGCGCCCACCACGAGCACGATGACGATCGTGGTCCCGAGGTCGGGCTCTCGGAAGATCAGCAGCATCGGCACGATTGCCATGACGATGAGTCGCGCGATGTCGTACATCGTGAGGCCCTCGGGCCGTCGCTGGCAGAACGTCGCGATCGCGAGGATGAGGATCGGCACCGCGAACTCGCTCGGCTGGATCTGAATGAAGCCGAGGCTGTACCAACGCTGGGCGCCGAGCGAGGACTGGCCGATCACGAAGACGCCGGTCAGTCCGAGCAGACTCATGACGTAGAGCGGCGTCGCGATGATCTCGAGACGCCGGTAGTCGATCCGCGACGTCACGTACATCGCCACGGTGCCGATCACGACGAACAGGCCCTGGCGCTCAAGGTAGTAATGCGGGTTGTAGCCGGCGTGCGCCAGCGGCTGACGCGTGGCGCTGTAGATCATGATCACCCCGGTGATGCCGAGCGCGATGAGGCCCCCGCACAGACCGAGGTCCAGCGAGTCCTTCGCGCGCAGCCGCGTCGTCAGGGCACCTAGCGGGTCGCTCACGCGATCACCTCCAGCAGCCGGGCGCCGTCGATCTCCACGTCCCACCACCAGCGCATCTGGCGGGCGGCCTGGTAGGCCAGCATCGCTAACCCGTTCTGGGTACGGCACCCGAGTTGCTCGTGGAGCGCGAGCCACGTCGAAGTCGCGGGCACGTAGGTGATGTCCACCGCGACGGTACCTGGTCCCACGCCCCCGACCCACGTCGCCTCGTCGGGGCGACCCTCGGCGGGCACGGTGTTCACGATGAGGTCGAAGGGCCCGTGCGCGCCGCGATCGTCGGACACCCTCGGGTACTGGCCAGTCAGGAAGTCGACGTTACCCTGGGTTCGTCCGTGGACCACGACCGAAGCGACGTCGGCCGCCACGAGCGCGTCGATGATGGCTCGGGCGGCGCCGCCGGCGCCGAGCACGACGACCTTGGCGCCGGCCACGTCGAAGTCCAACTGGCCGGCCAGCGCGTCGAGGAAGCCCCGCCCGTCGGTCGAAGCGCCGAGCACTTGGCCATCGCGCACCAGCATGGAGTTGACCGAGCCCGTGCGCGCCGCCACCTCGTCGAGGGCGTCGCAGAACTGACCGGCCACGAACTTAAGCGGCATCGTGATTGAGAGCGCGTCGAACCGGTCGCCCAGGAGAGTGGCCAGCTCTCCGGCGTCCTCGCGTCCGAGTTCGACCCTCTCCGAGGCGCCCTGGAGGTGGGCCAAACGAAGGCCCTCTTCGTGCAGCGTCGGCGTGACCGAGTGCGCGATCGGCGAACCGGCGACTCCGACGCTCCACCTCATCCGATGCCGTTCTGCTGAGCGACCCGCTCGTTCTTCAGCTGCTCGGCGAAGGTGTGGGCGAAGGCCATCTGGCCGTCCTGGTTGACGAGCGTGAAGTAGAGCCAGTCCCCCGGCGGCGCGTGGAGCACGGCGGTGAGGGCCGTCGTCGACACCGAGCAGATCGGTGTCGGAGTGAGTCCGGGGTAGAGGTACGTGTTGTAAGGCGTGTCGCGCTTGAGGTCGGCCGGAGAGACGGGGCCGCCGTCACGGCCCAGGTAGTAGAGCACCGTCGAGTCCATCTGCAGCCCGCCGCCGCGCGCCAGGCGGTTGAAGATGACTCGAGCCACCCGGGGCATGTTCTTCGGGTAGTAGCCCTCCTTCTCGACGATCGAGGCGGCGATCACCAACTGGTAGGCGTTCAAACTGTGAAGTGTCGTCGACGGGGTCAGCCCGACCGTGGCCGCCTCGTGCACGAAGCCCTCCACCATGCGCGCGGCGAGGGCCGAGGGCGAGCTGCCCGGCGCGATCACGTACGGGCCCGCGCCGATGAGGCCCTCGAGCGAGCTACCCCGGGCGAAGGGGCTAGGCGTATTCGAGTTGGTCGCCGCTCGGACGAAGGCGTCGGCCCAGGCGTTACCCTCGACGGCCGCGACCTTGAGGGCGACCTCGTGCAGCGTCAGTCCCGGCACGACGTCGACGATGTTGGGCGCGGCGCCCAGCACGGCCTTCACCGCGGCGAAGGACGAGCGCAGGGGTAGGGCGTAGGTGCCGGGATGAATCACTGGCGCGCCGAAGACCAACGCGTCGAGGCGAAAGGCCAGCGACGAGGCAATGACGCCCTTGGCGTGCATCTCGGCGGCGATGGTCGCCACCGAGTCGCCCGGACGCACCGTCACGATTACCACCTTGCCCGCCGAGGAGAAGATCGGGTCGACCTGCAGAAAGAACCAGCCGGCGCCAACCAGCGCCAGCACCACGACCGACGCGAGCACCCGCCTGAAGGGCCTAGTCAGGAAGGAGGGCATCTAGATAGTTTTGCAGCATGATGACCGCGGCCGCGCTGTCGAGGCGACTTCGCTGGTCTTTGGCGCTCAAACCGGCCCGGGAGAGCGATTTCTGCGCCTCGTAGGTGGTGAGCCGCTCGTCCCACTGGACGACCGGCATCTGGGCGAACTCCGCGACGACCGCGGTGAAGAGTCCGTCAGCGAAGCGGGTGCTCGACGTCTCGTGGCCCGACAGCGCGACCGGTCGACCAATGACGATGCGCTCAATGTCCTCTTCCTCGATCAGCGCGGCCAGACCGACCAGTACATTGTCGCTCGACATCGACAATCGGGGGAAAGCCATTCGCCGGGCCGAGTCGCTGAGGGCGATGCCGCAGCGCTTCGTGCCCGGGTCGACGCCGAGGACTCTGGCCATCGTCCTAGAGGGCGGCGGCGGCGTGCAGCACGGCGCCGATGCCGCGGGGATCGCGTCCACCGGCGAGCGCCACGCGCGCCGATCCGCCTCCACCTCCACCGACGTGGCTCGCCAACTCCTTCACGGTCGACGCGGCGTCAAGCGACTCGTCGGTCGCCACCGCAATGGCCACTTTCTCGTCGACCTCGCCCACCAAAACGACGGCCCGGCGTCCGCGACGCTGCAGGTCCTGGGCGAGCGTGCGCAACTGATCCCCGGTGAAACCGTCCACCCTCGCGGCGAGGACGTCGCCCGGCGCCGAACCGTGAAGTCGGTCGGCGAGTGCGGAGAGTTGGGCTTGGCGAAGGGTCGCGATCTCCCTCTCGTTGTCGCGCAGCTGGCCGACGAGGCGCTCGAGCGAGGGTACGACGTCGTCGAGGGAGGTCTTCAAGAGCGCGGCGACCGAGCCGAGGGCCGTCTCCATCTCGTGGCTGCGGCGGTGCGCCCCCAGCGCGCTGACCGCCTCGATCCGGCGGGTGTTCGAGCCGATCGAGGCCTCGCTGACGATCTGGATCTGGCCGATGTCCCCGAGCCGTTCGACGTGCGTGCCGCCGCAGAACTCCAGGCTGTGCGCGCCGGCGCGCACGACCCGCACCCGGTCGCCGTACTTGTCGCCGAAGAAGGCGATCGCCCCCATAGTCTCGGCCTCGGCCTTGGTCGTCTGGACCGTCTCGACGGACTCGTTGGCGACGACGTCGGTGTTGACCAGGGTGAGGACGCGTGCCGTCTCCTCTTCGCGCACACTCGACCCGTGGCTGAAGTCGAAGCGCAGCCGCTCGGGCCCGACCCACGAGCCCTGCTGGCGGACGTGGTCGCCCAGCACGGTGCGCAGCCCCGCGTGCAGGAGGTGCGTCGCGGTGTGGTTGCGACGGGTCGCTTCGCGCCGCACGGCATCAATGGTCGCCACGGCCACCTGGCCGGGCACAATCTCGCCCGACAGCCGTCCGCGGTGGGAGAACAGCCCCCCGGCGACGCTCTGGGTGTCGAGGACCTCGAACCGGCCCGTCTCGGTGACGACGGTGCCGGTGTCGCCGACCTGACCGCCCGATTCGGCGTAGAAGGGCGTGGAGTCGAGGAAGAGCTCGCCGACGCCGTCCTCGCCCGCCAAGAGTGCCAGCACCGGGGTCTCCACGCTGTAACGCGTGACGTCGCGCCCGACGAACTCGGTCGTGCCGTGACGCTCGATCAACTCGCGATACTGCGCGTCGTCGGCGAGGTTGAGGGTCTTGGCCTTCGCGCGGGCCCGTTCGCGTTGCGCGGCCATCGCGACGTCGAAGGCGTCACGCTCCACCGCGAGCCCGGACTCGGCGGCGATCTCGCTCGTCAGCTCGATCGGGAAGCCGTGGGTGTCGTGGAGCCGGAAGGCGACGTCACCGGGAAAAATGCTCGAGTGGGCCGCGAGGACCCCGTCGCGAGCCTCCTCGAGGAGCGACATGCCAGTGCGCAGCGTCCTCGCGAAGCCGGCCTCCTCGCGCTCGAGCACTTCGACGATGAGGTCGCGTTCCTTCACCAGGACCGGGTAGGCCGTGCCCATCTTCAGGATCGTGGCGTCCACGAGGGGCGCCGCGAGCGCGGTCTCGGAGCCGGAGCGCCGAGCAGCGAGGATCGCGCGGCGGATGATGCGCCGCAGCACGTAGCCGCGGCCCTCGTTCGAGGGCAACACGCCGTCGGCGACCAGCATGGTCATCGCGCGTCCGTGGTCGGCGATGCGCCGAATCGCGACGTCGGTCTCCTCGTTCGATCCGTAGTTCGTCTTGAGGGCCCGTGAGGCGGTCTCGAGCAGCGGCGCGAACAGGTCCGTGGCGAAGACCGATTCGACGCCGTTCAAAATCGCGAGGCAGCGCTCGAAGCCGGCGCCGGTGTCGATGTTCTTCTTGGGCAGCTCAGTCATGGTCCCGCCGGGGCCCTTCTCGAACTGCATGAACACGAGGTTCCAGAATTCGACGAAGCGGTCCTCGCCGCCGAGTGCCGGTCCTCCGTCGGCGCCGAACTCGGCGCCCTTGTCGAAGAAGATCTCCGAGCACGGCCCGCAGGGGCCGCCCTCGCCCATGCCCCAGAAGTTGTCCTCGTCGAGGCGCTGAATTCGCTCGGGAGGAATCCCGATGAGGTCGCGCCAGAGCTCTTCGGCCTAGTCGTCGGAGGTGTGCACCGTCACCCAGAGCCGGTCGGGGTCCAGACCGAAACCCTCAG
>JAYVZV010000049.1:0-15400 GCA_043782995.1 Acidimicrobiales bacterium
GCACCTCGCCGGTCGAGAGACCGTCGCGAGCGTGACGATGGACCAGATCGAAGAGATCGCCAAGACCAAGTTGAAGGACCTGAACACCGATGACGTCGAGATGGCCAAGCTGCAGGTGGCGGGTACCGCCCGCTCCATGGGCATCACGGTGGCGGGCTAGGAGAGAACATGAAGCACGGTAAGAACTACAAGAACGCGCTGGCCCAGGTCGACCGCGAAGAGCTCCTCACGATCAACGAGGCGCTCGACAAGGTCAAGGGAATCTCGAGCGCGAAGTTCGACGAGACCGTCGAGCTCGCGATCCGCCTCGGAGTCGACCCGCGCAAGGCCGAGCAGATCGTGCGCGGCACGCTCTCGCTGCCCGCCGGCACCGGCAAGACCAACCGCGTGGCCGTCTTTGCCGCGGGCGAGGCCGCCCAGGCGGCTCGCGACGCGGGCGCCGACGTCGTCGGCGCCGAGGACCTTGTAGCGAAGGTCGCTGGCGGCTTCCTCGACTTCGACGTCGCGATCGCGACCCCGGACCTCATGGGTCAGGTCGGTGGGCTCGGGCGCGTGCTCGGACCGCGAGGCCTGATGCCCAACCCTAAGACGGGCACCGTCACGATGGACGTCGCTAAGGCGGTCACCGAGTTCAAGGGCGGGCGCGTTGAGTACCGCACGGACAAGATCGGCAACATCCAACTGCGCGTGGGCAAGGTCAGCTTCACCCGCGAGGACCTGGCGCGCAACGTCCAGGCCGTCATCGACGAGATCGTTCGCGTGAAGCCCGCTAGCGCCAAGGGCCGCTACATGCTCAGTGTGACCGTCTCTTCGACGATGGGCCCCGGAGTCAAGATCGACCCGGCCCGCACCAAGGAGACCGACGAGGTCCTCGCCCCCGCCTGAGGTTTTGACGCGCTACGGGTCTCGTCGCTACGATGGAACCCCGCACGAACCCCGTGCCACAGATTTGCAAAGAACGCCGAAGACATCCGGTGGGGGCGACCCCCTAAGGGACCGAAGGGTCCGCCTGACGAGGAGTTCGGGTCTCGGCTGAGACTCGTTCGCTTGGATGTCCCGGCCCGTACCGGACTTCCGGTGAAAGAGGCAGCATGAGTAAGGTTCGTCCCGACAAGGTCGCCACCGTCGACGAGGTCAAGTCCAAGGTTGCCAGCACCGCTACGGCCGTCGTTACCGAGTACCGCGGGATGACAGTCGCCCAGATCTCGACGCTGCGACGCCAGCTGCGCGCCATTGGCGCGGACTACAAGGTCTTCAAGAACACCCTCGTACTCCGGGCCATTACCGGGACCTCGGTCGAGCCCATGGGCCAGTTCCTCGAGGGGCCCACGGCAATTGCCTTCGTCGACGGCGACGTCTCGGCCGTCGCCAAGGCCCTCCGCGACTTCGCCCGCGAGACGCCCAAGCTGATTGTCAAAGGCGGCGTCACTGACGGCAAGTTCCTCTCCAAGGGCGACCTCACGGCCCTCGCCGACCTGCCGAGCCGCGACATCCTCCTCGCGCGCATGGCCGGTCTACTCGCCTCGCCGCTTCGCACCATGGCCGGGCTCTTGAAGGCGGTCCCCCAGAACTTCGCCTACGGCCTTTCGGCCCTGATTGACGCCAAGGGCGGCCCCGTCGCCCCCGCCGAGGTCCAGGTCGATGAGGTCGCCGAGACCCCAGCCGGGGTCGAGGAAGCTGCCCCGGCAGCGCGCGACGACGCCGCGACACCCGTGGCTGAGGTCGAGCCCGAGGCCCCCGTGGTCGAGCCCGAGGTCGAGCCCGAGGCCCCCGCGGTCGAGCCCGAGGCCCCCGTGGTCGAAGTCAAGCCCGAGGCCCCCGAAGCGTCCGAAGTTCTCGCTCCGGGCGAACCGGCCAAATAGTCCCATCAACGCAGTACCGAAACGAAGTGAAGAAAGGAATCACCATGGCTGCAACCCTCACCAAGGAGCAGATCCTCGACGGCATCGCTGAGCTGTCGGTCATCGAGCTAAGCGAACTGCTTAAGGAGTTCGAGGAGAAGTTTGGCGTGACCGCCGCGGCCCCCGCAGCCGTGGCCGCGGCGCCGAGCGCAGGAGGCGGCGGCGACGAGGCCCCCGTCGAGGAGAAGAGCGACTACGACGTCATCCTGACGGCCGGCGGCGACAAGAAGATCCAGGTCATCAAGGAAGTGCGCGCACTGACCAGCCTGGGCCTGAAGGAAGCCAAGGACCTCGTCGACGGCGCACCGAAGCCCGTCCTCGAGAAGGTCTCCAAGGCCGACGCTGACAAGGCCAAGGCCGCCCTCGAGGCCGCCGGCGCCACCGTCGAAGTCAAGTAATTCCCGGGTTTCGAGGGACCGACCCCGGCCGATGTCGGCCGGGGTCGGTCCCTCGCCCAGGGGGTACTTGACCTCGGGCCCGAACCTGCCTAGGGTGAGCGCAACCGTTTTGAGCGGCCGCGTGCCCCGGTTGGGGAGCGCTACTTGCGCATGGCCGGTTTCAGCCGCTAGAGTTGAAAGACCGTGTCCCTGCACTCAACTTTGTCATCCCCTGACGCCGTTTTGCACGTGGTCATTGGACTTGCCCGTCGTAACCACCCACTCACACGGAGGATAGACCGTTGACGTCTCGGTCCACTAGCCCGGAGCGCTTTAACTTTTCTGCATTGGGTGAAGCGCACCCCCTGCCCAACCTCCTCGAGATCCAGCGGGACAGTTTCGACCTGTTCATGAAGCAGGGACTTCGCGAGGCCTTCGAGGCCATCTCGCCGATCACCGACTTTACGGGACGCCTGTCGCTGGAGCTCGAGTTCGACCCCGACGACGTCGACCTAAAGAGTCCGCCGAAGTTCACCGTCGAGGAGTGTCGTCAGCGAGCCACGACTTACTCCCAGCCAATATTCGTTCGCGCGCGCTTCCTCAACTCCGAGACCGGTGAGATCAAGGAGCAGACCGTCTTCATGGGCGACTTCCCGATCATGACCGAGCAGGGAACGTTCATCATCAACGGCACCGAGCGGGTCGTCGTCAGCCAGCTCGTGCGCTCGCCGGGCGTCCTCTTCCAGCCCGGCAAGGACGAGAAGGTCGCCTTCGAGGGCACCATCCACCCGAGCCGCGGCGAGTGGCTCCAGGTCGACCTCGAGGAGAAGAAGAACAAGGCCGCCAACGCCGGCGCACGCATTGCGCGCAAGCGCCGCATCTCAATCTTCACCCTTCTGCGCGCCCTTGACACGGTCATGGACGAAGCATTCTTCGAGCGGTTCATCGCCCACTTCGACTTTCTCGAGGACCAGTTTCACGCGGACTGGAAGAAGGCTCACCTCGAGATCGCCAAGCACATGGACAAGTACAACCTCGAGGACTCGCCCGAGAACTTCCTGCGCGCCAGCCAAGAGACCGCGTGGCTCGAGATCTACCGGCGGGCCCGCCCCGGCGAGGTCCAGACCATCGAGGCGGCCCGTCAGTACTTCGAAGGCGCCTTCTTCTCCGAGAAGCGCTACGACCTCAGCCGCGTCGGCCGCTACAAGCTCGACCGCAAGCTCGGTGACGAGGTCGCGAAGAACGTCGAGCTCTTCGGCGACCTGCTCGAGCGGCCCAACGCCGACCTGCACGTGCTCTCCAAGGCCGAGGTCCTCGCGACCGCGACCTACCTGTTGAACCTGGCGCGCGACCGCACCGCGAAGGAGACCACTTACCACATCGACGACCAGGACCACTTCGCCAACCGCCGCATCCGCAGCGTCGGTGAGTTGATTCAGAACGCCCTGCGCACCGGCCTCTCGCGCATGGAGCGAGTCGTGCGCGAGCGCATGAACACCCAGGACGTCGAGGCCATCGCGCCCCAGACCCTCATCAACATCCGGCCCGTGATGTCGGCAATCAAGGAGTTCTTCGCGACCTCCCAGCTCAGCCAGTTCATGGACCAGAACAACCCGCTGTCAGGCCTCACCCATAAGCGACGCCTCTCCGCGCTCGGACCGGGCGGACTGTCGCGTGAGCGCGCCGGCCTCGAGGTCCGCGACGTCCACTCGTCGCACTACGGGCGCATGTGTCCGATCGAGACCCCCGAGGGCCCCAACGTCGGACTCATCGGCTACCTCGCCAACTACGCGCGTATCAACGAGTACGGCTTCATCGAGACCCCCTACCGAGTCGTCACGGCCGGCAAGGTCACCGGAGAGATCAAGTACTTCACCGCCGACGAGGAGGAGCGCTTCGTCATCGCCCAGGCCAACACCGAGGTCGACGAGAAGGGCCACATCAAGGCCGAGCGCGTGCTCGTGCGCCGCGGCCCGGTCGGCACCGGTCTGCGGGTCGGCTCGTCCAACAAGTCGTCGTCCACGACGTCCGAGATCGACTTCGTCAAGCCCGACGAGGTCGAGTTGATGGACGTCTCCACTAAGCAGGTCATCTCGGTGGCCACGTCGCTGATCCCCTTCGTCGAACACGACGACGCTCAGCGCGCCTTGATGGGCGCCAACATGCAAAAGCAGGCCGTGCCGCTCATCATGCCCGAGGCGCCTTTCGTGGGCACCGGCATGGAGGCCCGCGCCGCGCTCGACTCGGGCGACGTCCTCATCGCCGAGGGCGACGGCGTGGTGAAACTCGTGTCGGGCGACCGCATCGTGGTCGAGTACGACAAGGACGTCACCGACCGCTACGGCAAGGCCTTGGGCAAGAAGCAGTACAACCTCAACAAGTTCCGCCGCTCCAACCAGGACACCTCGATCAACCAGAAGCCCCTTGTCTTCGGTGGCGAGACCGTGAAGGACGGCGACCTGCTCGCCGACGGCACTAGCACCAGCAACGGCGAGCTCGCGCTCGGCAAGAACCTGCTGGTGGCGTACATGCCATGGGAGGGTTACAACTACGAGGACGCGATCATCTTGAACGAGCGCCTCGTGCGCGACGACGTCCTCACGTCGATCCACGTCAAGGAGTACGAGATCGACGCGCGCGACACCAAGCTCGGCGCCGAGGAGATCACCCGCGACATCCCGAACCTGCCCGACGACATCCTCGCGGACCTCGACGACCGTGGCATCGTGCGCATCGGTGCCGAGGTGCAGCCCGGCGACATCCTGGTAGGCAAGGTCACCCCGAAGGGCGAGACCGAGCAGTCCCCCGAGGAGCGCCTGCTGCGCGCGATCTTCGGAGAGAAGGCTCGCGAGGTGCGCGACACCTCGTTGAAGGTTCCCCACGGTGAGTCGGGCAAGGTCATCGACGTCAAGGTATACAGCCGCGACGAGGACCACGAGATGCAGCCCGGCGTCAACCAGCTGGTGAAGGTCTACGTGGCCCAGAAGCGCAAAATCTCCGAGGGCGACAAGCTCGCCGGACGCCACGGCAACAAGGGCGTCATCTCGAAGATCCTCCCGGAGGAGGACATGCCGTTCATGGCCGACGGCACCGCCGTCGACATCATCCTCTCGCCGCTCGGCGTGCCGAGCCGCATGAACGTCGGCCAGGTGCTCGAGAGCCACCTCGGCTACGCCGCGCGCCACGGCTGGGCCGGCATCGAGGTCAGCCCCTCGGTCGGCACGTCGGGTCACTCCGACCAGCACGACGCCGCCAAGCGCCCTTACCGCAAGACCCGTCCGCGCACCGAGCCCGCCGTCTACGTGGCCACGCCGTCGTTCGACGGCGCGCACTGGGACGAGACCGAGCGCGCCAAGGACAAGCCCACGATCCAGCAGACCTTCGCGACACTCAACGTCGACGGCCAGAACGGCCAGCGTCTCCTGGCGGGCGACAACGACGGCAAGGTCACCTTGTACAACGGTCGCACCGGCGAGGTCTACGACAACCCGATCTCGGTGGGCTACGCCTACATCTTGAAGCTCGCTCACATGGTCGACGACAAGATCCACGCCCGTTCGACCGGCCCGTACTCGATGATCACGGCGCAGCCCCTCGGCGGCAAGGCCCAATTCGGCGGCCAGCGCTTCGGCGAGATGGAGGTGTGGGCCCTCGAAGCCTACGGCGCCGCCTACGCGCTCCAGGAGTTGCTCACCGTCAAGTCCGACGACATGAAGGGCCGCGAGCGCGCCTACGAGGCGATCGTGAAGGGCCAGAACCTGCCCGAGCCGGGAATCCCCGAGTCGTTCAAGGTACTCATCAAGGAGATGCAGTCACTCTGCCTCAACGTGGAGGTGCGCGACAAGGTCGGCGCCCACGTGGACCTGGCCGACACCGAAGAGGACTTCTTCTCGGTCACCCGCGAGCTGGGCATCGACATCAGTCGACCCGAGCGCGGCAGTGACGAAGAGGACGCCCGTCGCGCCGCCGAAAGGAAGTTGTCATGAGCCCGCTAGACGTCAACCAGTTCGACGAGCTAAGCATCGGTCTGGCGACCGCCCAGAACATCCGGAGCTGGTCCTCGGGCGAGGTCAAGAAGCCCGAGACGATCAACTACCGCACCCTGCGTCCCGAGAAGGACGGCCTGTTCTGCGAGAAGATCTTCGGCCCCCAGAAGGCCTGGGAGTGCGCCTGTGGCAAGTACAAGCGGGTGCGATTCAAGGGCATCGTCTGTGAGCGCTGCGGTGTCGAGGTTACGAGTGACAAGGTTCGTCGCGACCGGATGGGCCACATCGCCCTGTCGGCGCCGGTCGTGCACATCTGGTACCTGCGCGGGACGCGCTCGTGGCTGGCCTACCTTCTCATGGGCACCGCGCCGAAGGAGGAGCTGAAGGCCAAGCAGCTCGAGAAGGTCATCTACTTCGCGGCGCACATGGTTACCTTCGTCGACGTCGATAAGCGCCACGGGAACCTGCCCGAACTTCGCCAGGGCCTCTCCGAGGAGATCCTCGAGATTGCCGAGCGCGAAGTTAAGGCGATCGAGAACCGGCTGAAAGAGATCGAGGCCCGGGCCGTCAAG
Source organism: Acidimicrobiales bacterium (assembly GCA_043782995.1). Taxonomy (GTDB): domain Bacteria; phylum Actinomycetota; class Acidimicrobiia; order Acidimicrobiales; family RAAP-2; genus RAAP-2. The sequence goes on from JAYVZV010000049.1 coordinate 6,837, forward strand.
CTCGAGGCCGACGGCGCCAAGGAGTCCGAGCTGCGCGCCCTGCAGCGCGGCACTGAGAAGGAACTCGACGGCGTGCGTTCGCGCTTCGCCGAGGAGCGCGAACTGGCCAAGCAGGCCTACGACACCTTCGAAGGGCTCCACTCGCGCCAGATCATCGAGGACGAGGTGCTGTACCGCGAGATGGACTTCCGCTACGGCGAGTACTTCGAGGGTGGGATGGGCGCTGACGCGATCCTCCAACTGATCGACCGCATGGACCTCGACATGGAGGAGAAGGTCATGCGCGAGATGATCGACGCGAAGGACGGCCGCAAGCCGCTCAGCGCGCAGCGTCACGCGAAGTTCCTCAAGCGCCTCGCGATCGTGCAGTCCTTCAACCGCCGCGACGATCAGGGACGGCGCCTGAACGACCCGCGCGCGATGATCCTCGAGGCCGTGCCGGTCATCCCCCCGGACCTGCGCCCGATGGTGCAGCTCGACGGTGGCCGCTTCGCGACCTCGGACCTCAACGACCTTTACCGCCGAGTCATCAACCGCAACAACCGGCTGAAGCGCCTCCTCGACCTTGGCGCGCCCGACATCATCGTGAACAACGAGAAGCGCATGCTCCAAGAGGCCGTAGACGCACTGTTCGACAACGGTCGCCGCGGACGTCCGGTCGCCGGCCAGAGTGGACGACCGCTCAAGAGCCTCTCGGACATGCTGAAGGGTAAGCAGGGTCGGTTCCGTCAGAACCTGCTCGGCAAGCGCGTTGACTACTCCGGCCGATCGGTCATTGTCGTCGGCCCCCAGCTGAAGCTGCACCAGTGTGGCCTGCCCAAGATGATGGCGCTCGAGCTGTTCAAGCCCTTCGTCATGAAGCGCCTGATCGAGACCCAGATGGCCCAGAACATCAAGAGCGCCAAGCGCATGGTCGAACGGCGCAAGACCGTCGTGTGGGACGTCCTCGAAGAGGTCATCCGCGAGCACCCCGTGTTGCTCAACCGCGCCCCGACGCTTCACCGCCTCGGCATCCAGGCCTTCGAGCCGGTGCTGGTCGACGGCAAGGCTATCCAGATCCACCCGCTCGTCTGTAAGGCGTTCAACGCCGACTTCGACGGCGACCAGATGGCCGTGCACGTGCCGCTCTCGGCCGAGGCCCAAGCCGAGGCGCGCATCTTGATGCTCTCGACCAACAACATCTTCACGCCGGCGACCGGTCGCCCCATCACCGAGCCGGCCCAGGACATGGTGTTCGGCGCGTACTACCTGACCCTCGAGGCCGATGACGTTCGCGACAACCCCCCGGTCTTCCGTCACGTCTACGAGATCGAGAACGCCCTCGGCGACAAGTCCATCGGACTGCGCACGCAGATCCAGATCAGGCCCCTCGAGGGCTCCTCGCTGGACACCCGACTGGAGGATGCGGGCGTCGAGGTGAAGGGCGCCAGCCGCTCGCTGATGACCACGCCGGGACGCGTCTTCTTCAACGAAGCCCTGCCGTTCGGATTCCGATACGTGAACGAGCTGATCGGCAAGAACGCGACGCCGATCGGGACGATCGTCGAGGAGATCTCGGGCAGTTTCACGCGCCAGGAGGTCGCCGAGTCGCTCGACGCGATCAAGTCGCTCGGTTTCCGCTACGCGACGAAGTCCGGCCTCACGATCTCGATCGACGACGTCGTGACGACGTCGGAGAAGGCCGCGATCCTCAACAAGTACGAGGAGCAGGCCGCCAAGGTCGAGACCAACTACCGCCGGGGCGTCATCGTCGACGACGAGCGCCGCCAGCAGGAGATCGAGATCTGGACGAACGCGAACAAGGAGGTCGGCGACGCCACCGACCGGGCCATGAACGCCAAATTCGACAATCCGATCCGCATGATGGTCGACTCCGGCGCTCGAGGCAACAGCCAGCAGATCCGTCAGATCGCCGCGATGAAGGGACTCGTGTCCAACCCGCGCGGCGAGATGATCCCGCGCCCGATCAAGTCCTCGTTCCGCGAGGGCCTCTCGGTGCTCGAGTACTTCATCTCCACCCACGGCACCCGCAAGGGCCTGGGTGACACGGCGCTGCGCACGGCCGACTCGGGCTACCTCACCCGTCGACTCGTCGACGTCGCCCAGGAGCTCATTGTCAAGGAGTTCGACTGCGGCACGGCCCGGGGAATGTGGATTGAGCACGTCACGGCCGACACCCGCGGCCAGCGCGCCCACCTCGAGACCAAGCTCTGGGGACGCGTCGTCGCCGAGGACGTCACGCTGAAGGACGGCACCACCCTGACATCGGGGACCATGCTCATGGTCGACGACGTCGAGCGCCTTCGCGAAGACCCGGTGGTGAACCGCGTGCGCGTGCGCACCACCCTCACCTGCGACGCGGTCCAGGGCGTTTGCGCGGCGTGCTACGGCCTGTCGCTCGCCACGCATCAGCTAGTCGAGCTCGGCGAGGCCGTCGGCGTCATCGCCGCGCAGTCGATCGGCGAGCCCGGCACCCAGCTGACTATGCGGACCTTCCACTCCGGTGGCGTCACCGAGAGCGACATCACCCACGGCCTTCCGCGCGTGGTCGAGCTGTTCGAGGCCCGCACCCCGAAGGGCGCCGCCAAGGTGGCGGAGTTCTCGGGCGTCGTGCGCGTCGAACTGATCGGCCGTGAGCGCAAGGTCACGGTCGTTGGCAACGACGGCGAGCTGCAGGAGGAGTCGATCTCGATCGCGCGCCACCTGCTCGTCGAGGACGGCCAGGAGGTCGAGGTCGGCACTCCGCTGCACGATGGACCCCTCGACCCCAAGTTGATGATGAAGTTCCGCGGGACCCGGGAGACCCAGCAGTACCTGGTCGAAGAGGTCCAGAACGTCTACCGCGACCAGGGCGTGTCGATCCACGACAAGCACATCGAGCTGATCGTGCGCCAGATGACCCGGCGCGTCCAGATCGTCGACGCCGGCGAGTCCCCGTGGCTGCCCGGCGCCATGGTCGACGTGAAGCTCTTCAACGACACCAACGATGACATCGAGGCCAGTGGCAAGGCGGCGGCTGACGGACGGGCCCAGCTGATGGGCATCACCAAGGCGTCCCTCGCGACCGACTCGTGGCTCTCCGCGGCGTCGTTCCAAGAGACGACCCGAGTGCTGACCGAGGCCGCGATCGAGGGTAAGCGCGACCACCTGGTGGGCCTGAAAGAGAACATCATCATCGGCAAGCTGATTCCGGCCGGTTCGGGCCTGGAGTACTACAACAAGCGCGAACTCCGACTCGACATGCCCGACGCCGAGCTGCTCCCGGCCTGGGCCCAGGTCTCGGACGACGACTTGGACCTCGCCAGCCTGCTGGGCGAGCTCAGCGGCGACGACTCCTTCAGCGCCGACCTGACGTCGTTCCAGAACATCGGGACGGCCACCTACGACGAGTCGGCCCTGCCCGAGAACGACCTCGCCCACCCCGAGGACGAGCTCGGCGGTCGAGCCCTGTAGGGACCCGACGGCCCCGGCCCTCCCGGGCCGGGTGCCGGCTTGCCGTTACGCGGTGATTTGTCGTAGGATGGACAGTCCGCGTGCCGATGTCGTTGGCACGTTCCCAGAACGATGTAATAACTAGAAGAGGTTCCGCGTGCCCACAATCGCACAGTTGGTCCGTAAGGGTCGACAGGACAAGGTGTCCAAGACCAAGACGCCGGCCCTTAAGGGGGCCCCGCAGCGTCGTGGCGTCTGTACCCGCGTCCACACGGTCACGCCCAAGAAGCCCAACTCGGCGCTGAGAAAGGTTGCGCGCGTGCGCCTCACGTCGGGCGTCGAAGTGACCGCCTACATCCCCGGTGTTGGCCACAACCTCCAGGAGCACTCGATCGTGCTCGTGCGCGGCGGCCGAGTGAAGGACCTTCCCGGGGTGCGCTACAAGATCATCCGGGGCGCCCTCGACACCTCGGGTGTGCGCGACCGCAAGCAGGCCCGTAGCCGCTACGGCGCCAAGAGGGAGAAATAATGCCCCGCAAAGGCCCCGCCGTCCGACGTGAGGTACCCGTCGACCCGATCTACAAGTCCGTCCTCGTGACCCAGCTCACCAACAAGATCCTCGAGCGCGGCAAGCGCACCATCGCCGAGCGCATCGTCTATACCGCGCTCGAGACCGTGGAGCAAAAGACCGGGACGGACCCCGTGGCCACGCTGAAGCGCGCCCTCGAGAACGTCCGGCCCGAGTTGGAAGTCAAGAGCCGCCGGGTCGGCGGAACGACCTACCAGGTCCCGATGGAGGTCCGTCCGCGACGCGCCACGACCCTCGCTATCCGCTGGCTCACCGACTTCGCTAAGAAGCGCCGAGAGAAGACCATGGCCGAGCGCCTCGCCAACGAGATCATCGACGCCAGCAACGGCGTTGGCGCCGCGGTGAAGCGCCGCGAGGACGTGGCCAAGATGGCCGAGTCCAACAAGGCCTTCGCGCACTACCGCTGGTAATCGAAGAAAGTTACTCAAATGACGGCTCGCGCTATCCCCCTGGACAAGGTCCGCAACATCGGCATCATGGCGCACATCGACGCCGGCAAAACCACCACGACCGAGCGCATTCTCTTCTACACCGGCAAGAACTACAAGATCGGTGAGGTCCACGAGGGGGCTGCGACCATGGACTGGATGGTCCAGGAGCAGGAGCGTGGCATCACGATTACCTCGGCCGCGACGACCACCTACTGGAACGGCTACCGCATCAACATCATCGACACCCCGGGCCACGTCGACTTCACCGTCGAGGTCGAGCGGTCGCTGCGCGTGCTCGACGGCGCGGTCGCGGTCTTCGACGCCGTCGCCGGCGTCGAGCCCCAGACCGAGACGGTCTGGCGCCAGGCTAACAAGTACAACGTTCCGCGCATCTGCTTCGTGAACAAGATGGACCGCACCGGCGCCGACTTTTTCCGCTGCGTCGAGATGATCGAGGACCGCCTCGACTGCGTCCCGGCCGTCATCCAACTGCCCATTGGAGCCGAGGGCGGCTACTTGGGCATCATCGACATCTGCTCGATGACCGCCACGATCCACCACGACGAGCACGGCGAGAAGGTCGAGGTCATCGAAGTCCCCGACGAGTACCGCGAGCAGGCGGACCAGTACCGGGTGAAGCTCCTCGACATCCTCACCACCTTCGACGACCACCTCATGGAGAAGGTCCTCGGCGACGAGGAGGTCACCACCGCGGACATTCGCGCGGCGCTGCGACACGGGACCCTCGAGGGCTTCTGCGTGCCGATCCTCAACGGCTCGGCCTTCAAGAACAAGGGCGTCCAGCCCATGCTCGACGCAGTGGTGGACTTCCTGCCCTCGCCGATCGACCTGCCCCCGACCCTGGGCACCAAGCCCGGCAAGGACGAGCCGATCGAGCGCAAGCCCTCCGACGACGAGCCCTTCAGCGCCCTCGCCTTCAAAATCCAGACCGACACCCACGTCGGCAAGCTGACGTACCTGCGCGTCTACTCGGGCACCCTCGAGAAGGGCGACACCGTCGTCAACACGACCCGGGGCATGAAGAAGGAGCGCCTCGGGCGACTCTTGCTAATGCACGCGAACAACCGCGAGGACCTCGACACCATCCGCACCGGCGACATCGTCGCCGCGGTGGGCCTGAAGCAAGTGACGACCGGCGACACGCTCAGCTCGGTCGACCAGCCGATCCAACTCGAGACGCTCACCTTCCCCGAGCCCGTCATCCACGTGGCCGTCGAACCCAAGACCAAGGCCGACCAGGACAAGTTGGGCAAGGCCCTCTACTCACTCTCCGAGGAGGACCCGACCTTTCGGGTGCGCACCGACGAGGAGACCGGCCAGACCGTCATCTCGGGCATGGGCGAGCTGCACCTCGAGGTACTCGTGGACCGCATGCTGCGCGAGTTCGCCGTCGACGCCAACGTGGGCAAGCCCCAGGTGGCCTACCGCGAGACCGTGCGAAAGACCGTCACCAAGGTCGAGGAGAAGTACGTCCGTCAGACCGGGGGCCGGGGCCAGTACGGCCACGTCGTCATCACGCTCGAGCCGACGGGCCCCGGCGGGGGATACGAATTCGTCGACGAGATCACCGGCGGGGTGATCCCCAAGGAGTACATCCAGCCGGTCAACCAAGGCATCACCGAGGCCCTGACCGCCGGCGTGCTCGCCGGCTACCCGGTCGTCGACGTGCGCGTGCGCCTCACCTACGGCAGCTACCACGACGTCGACTCCTCGGAGATGGCCTTCAAGATCGCCGGGTCGATCGCCGTGAAGAAGGCGGCGCGCCTCGCGAGCCCCGTCCTGCTCGAGCCGATCATGGCCGTCGAGGTCGTGACGCCCGAGGACTACATGGGCGACGTGATCGGCGACCTGTCGAGTCGCCGCGGGCGCATCGAGGGCATGGATCAGAACGGCAATAGCCAAGCAATTCGGGCACTTGTGCCGCTAGCCGACATGTTCGGCTACGCTACTGACCTGCGTTCTCGTACTCAAGGGCGCGCGACGTACACCATGCAGTTCCATTCGTACGCGGAAGTCCCTGACTCGATCGCCAAGGAGATCGTGGCCAAGGCCACTGGCGCGTAGGAAGTTGGGAAACCAGTAAAAACAAGGTCCAAACCGTAGTCGGGGCGGGCCGAAACAAACACGGCGGGTCCGCAGAGGTCCCGTTTCTAGAGAGAAAGTTAGTCCCCGACAATGGCAAAGCAGAAGTTCGAGCGCACCAAGCCGCACGTAAACATCGGAACCATGGGTCACATCGACCACGGCAAGACCACCCTGACCGCGGCGATCACCAAGGTGCTGTCCACCCGCCTCCCGGGAACCGCCTTCACGCCCTTCGACCAGATCGACAAGGCCCCCGAAGAGCGCCAGCGCGGAATCACCATCTCGATTGCCCACGTGGAGTACGAGACGTCCAAGCGCCACTACGCCCACGTCGACATGCCGGGCCACGCCGACTACATCAAGAACATGATCACGGGCGCCGCCCAGGTCGACGGCGCCATCCTCGTGGTCGCTGCGACCGACGGCCCCATGCCCCAGACCCGTGAGCACGTGCTGCTCGCGCGCCAGGTCGGTGTGCCCTACATCGTGGTGGCCCTCAACAAGGCCGACATGGTCGACGATGAGGAGCTCCTCGAGCTCGTCGAGATGGAGGTCCGCGAGCTCCTGACGAGTTACGGCTTCCCCGGCGACGACACCCCGATTGTGCGCGTCTCGGCGCTGAAGGCCCTTGAGGGAGACGAGGCTGCCGGCGACCGGGTCATGGAGTTGATGGACGCCGTCGACACCTGGATTCCCGAGCCCGTGCGCGCCACCGAGAAGCCCTTCTTGATGTCGATCGAGGACGTCATGTCCATCACCGGGCGCGGCACCGTCGTGACCGGCAAGGTCGAGCAGGGCGTGGTCAAGGTCGGTGACGAGGTCGAGATTGTGGGTCTTCGCCCGACGACCAAGACCGTGGTCACCGGAATCGAGATGTTCCGCAAGCTCCTGGACCAGGGCCAGGCCGGCGACAACCTCGGCGCGCTGTTGCGCGGCACGAAGAAGGAGGACGTCGAGCGCGGCCAGGTGCTGTGCAAGCCCGGCTCCATCACGCCCCACACCGTCTTCGAGGCCTCGGTCTACGTGCTCACCAAGGAGGAGGGCGGCCGCCACAAGCCGTTCTTCGCGAACTACCGTCCGCAGTTCTACTTCCGCACCACCGACGTCACCGGGACCATCGAACTGCCCACCGGCACCGAGATGGTCATGCCCGGCGACAACACCGAGATGACCGTGACGCTGGGCAAGCCGATTGCCATGGACGAGGGCCTCACCTTCTCCATCCGCGAGGGCGGCCGGACCGTGGGCTCGGGCCGAGTCGTCAAGATCCTCAAGTAGGGGTGATGGCCGACAACCGACAGATGATCCGAATCCGGCTGAAGGCCTTCGACCACGGCATCCTGGACCAGTCCTGCGCGAAGATCGTCCAAACGGTCGAGCGTACGAACGCCAAGGTCCAGGGCCCCGTGCCCCTGCCGACCGAGAAGCACCGCTACACGGTCGTTCGGGGTCCCCACAAGCACAAGGACAGCCGCGAGCACTTCGAGATGCGTGTGCACAAGCGCCTCCTCGACATCGTGGACCACACCGCCAAGACGGTCGACTCGCTCCAGCGCCTCGACCTGCCCGCCGGCGTGGACATCGAGATCAAGATCCGCCAGGTCTAAGCACCGGACCGCCCAGTCGCTTTGCGCGGGCGGAGCCCGATGGTGTACGGTTAATAGCCCCGTCAATGAAGGCGGGTGGAACAAATGATGTGTTCAGTCGCCCGTAATGGGGAACGCTGAACCGAGCAAGTCGAGCGCTCCGTTCGGGTTTTCTGGCCCGGCGGAGCGTCTGTGTGTCGGACGAACCGATACGCAGATTGGTAGAGAAGAGGGAAACGTGGCGACCAAAGCGATCGTCGGCGAGAAGGTGGGCATGACCCAGGTCTGGGACAGTCACAACCGGGCCATCCCGGTGACGGTGGTCCGGGTCAGCCCAGCTCGCGTCGTCCAGGTGAAGACCCCCGAGAAGGAGGGCTACTCGGCCCTCCAGGTCACGTGGGGCACCCGGCGCACGTCGAC
>JAYVZV010000050.1:0-5121 GCA_043782995.1 Acidimicrobiales bacterium
GACAATCGCTACACGCTGCTCGACCTCGGACGCGTGGAGGCCCTACTGCCCCAGGCCGAGCAGATCGCCTTCGAGCGCTACGAGCACGGCGCGCGCATCAAGGTGTACATCGTCGAGGTCCGCAAGACCAACAAGGGTCCCCAGATCGTCGTAAGCCGCACCCACCCGGCGTTGGTGGCCAAGCTCTTCGAGATTGAGGTGCCCGAGATCGCCAACGGCATCGTCGAGATCAAGGCGCTAGCGCGCGAGCCCGGACACCGCAGCAAGATTGCCGTGGCGAGCAACGATCACATGGTCGATCCCGTCGGTGCGTGCGTCGGCGCTCGGGGCAGCCGGGTTCGCAACATCACCAACGAGCTGCGCAGTGAGCGCATCGACGTGGTGCCCTACAGCGACGACCCGATCGAGTTCATCCAGTCGGCGCTGCAGCCCGCGCGAGTGCGCGAAGTGCAACTGAACGAGGTGGAGGGCATCGCCACGGTCATCGTGCACGACCAGCAGCTCAGCCTCGCGATCGGCAAGGAGGGGCAGAACGCCCGCCTCGCCGCGCGCCTCACGGGCTGGCGCATCGACATCCGCTCAGAGAACGAGGGCGTCGAAGTGGAGGTCGTCGAGGAGGTCTGGACCGAGGGCGACGTCGTCGTGGACGAGAAGGTCGTGGTCGTGACCTCGGAGTCCGGCGAGGTGGCCGCCGCCGTCGCCGACGTGGAGGTCTCCGACGCCGGGGGCCACCACGAGAAGGTCGTGGTCGTCGAGGGGATCGTGGAGGGCGGGGCATAGCACCGCGGCGTACGTGCGTCGTGTGCCGGGTGAGCCGCGAGGACGCGGAGATGGTTCGCGCCGGACGGGATCGGGGCGGCCAGTGGTACCTGGGGCGCGGCGTCGGCCGGGGGATCTGGTGGTGCCTCGATGCGGGGTGCGGCCGGAACCTGAAGGCCCCGCACGTGACCCGGTCGCTTCGCGCCGCGGTCTCCGAGGGCGAGGTGGAGTCGTTGCGCGTCCTAGCGCGGGGCAGTGGTTCTACGCCGCGGTAGGTGTGAAAGAATAGATAACTGTGCCCGCGGTAGCGCGAGTACATGATGCGAGGGAATGTTTTGGCCCAGAAGAAGATCCGAGTGCACGAGCTCTCCAAGGAACTCGGTCTCACGAGCAAAGAGTTGCTCGAGCTCGCCCAAAAACTAGGTATCGGGGCCTCAAGTCCCTCGGCGTCGATCGAGGACGCCCAGGCCGACCGCATCCGTCGGCGCGCCGACGCCGAGGGACTCCGTCGCGTGGTGGCGCCCGAGGAGACCAAGTCCGCCAAGTCCGCCAAGGCCACGAAGACTGCGCCCGAGAAGGAGAAGGTCACCGAGCCGGCGCCGCTCGAGGCAGCCCCCACGATTCGGGCCAGTCGCGTCGTCAAGGCGGCGCCCGCCGAGGTTTCGACCGCGCAGTCCTCGGACACGATCGTCGAAGTCGCTCCGGCCCCCGCGCCGGTCGAGGAGGTCGGTCCGAAGGTCGTACGCAGTAGCGCCGCCGTGGTGAAGGCGCCGCCTACTCGCACCGTGTCGCCCGACGGGCCAACGACTATCCGCCCGACTCAGCGCTCCGCCTCGGGTGAGGGCGAGACTCCCACCCGTCCCCCACTCAGCTCGACCGGTCGGCCGATTCCACCACCGCCGGGCCGTCCACTCAGCGCCACGGGTCGGCCGATCCCGCCGCCCCCCGGGGCGCGCCGTCCGATGCCGGGCGGCATCGGGCGACCGTCCGGACCGGGGGGCCCCCGCCCGATGAGTTCGCGTCCGAGCATCGGCGGCCCGCGCACGGGGGGACCGACGTCCCGTCCCGGTGGCGCCGGTGGATTCGCCAGCTCTCGTCCCGGGGCGCCTGCGAGTGGTGCGCCCGGAGGTCCCAACCGGGGCGGCCCGCCCAGTCGCGGCACCGGCGGCCCTCGCGGCTCGCAGCGTAAGGCCACCCGACGACGTCGTCGCAACACCGAAGAGCTCGAGCCGACCCAGATGACGACGTGGCAGCCGAGTAGCTTGCCGGTGCCCGAGGGCGAGGTCATCATTGAGCGCGGATCGACGGCGAAGGACGTCGGCCCGAAGCTCAACCGCAGCGCCGCCGACATCATCCGCTTCCTGTTCCTCCAGGGTGAGATCGTCACGGCCGTGCAGAGTCTCTCTGACGACATGATCGAGCTCTACGCCGCCGAGGTGGGCGCCGCGGTGCACCTGGTCGACCCGGGTGAGCAGCAAGAGGCCGCACTGTTGGCGAAGTTCTTCGACGAGGACGACCAGGACGACGAGATTGCCGCCGCGTCACGCCCGCCGGTGGTGACCGTCATGGGTCACGTCGACCACGGCAAGACGCTCCTGCTCGACAAGATCCGAAAGACCGACGTAGTCGCGGGGGAGGCCGGAGGCATCACCCAGCACATCGGCGCCTACAAGGTCAGCTGGAAGGGCAAGTCGATTGCCTTCATCGACACCCCGGGTCACGAGGCCTTCACCGCGATGCGCGCGCGCGGCGCCAAGGTGACCGACATCATCATCCTGGTGGTGGCGGCCGACGACGGCGTCATGCCCCAGACGATCGAGGCGATCAACCACGCCAAGTTGGCCGACGTGCCGCTCATCGTCGCGGTCAACAAGATGGACCGCGCCGACGCCAACCCCGAGCGCGTCCTCCAGCAGGTCAGTGAGTACGGACTGGTGCCCGAGAAGTGGGGCGGCGACACTATCTGCGTAGAGATCTCGGCCCTGCAGGGCACCGGTATCGACGAGCTCTTGGAGCAGGTCCTACTGGTGGCCGAGGTCGCCGAGCTGACCGCTCGCCCGACCGGACGGGCCATGGGTACCGTACTCGAGGCGAACCTCGAGGTCGGCCGCGGGCCCGTCGCCACGGTCATGGTCCAAAAGGGCCTGCTCTCGGTCGGCGACCCCGTCGTCGCCGGCGCCGCCTACGGCAAGGTGAAGGCGCTCATCAACGACCAGGGCAAGCAGATCAAGTCGGCCGGTCCTTCGACGCCGGTGCAGATCCTCGGCTTCTCCGAACCGCCCTTCGCCGGTGACGAGATGCGCGTCGCCCTCGACCTGGCCCACGCCCGCTCGCTGGCCGACGCCCGCGCGCAGCGCGCGAGGCTGATCGGGCACCAGCCCGTCGCCTCGACCAGCGGCGCGCGCCTCGAGGACCTCTTCGAGCAGATCCAACGGGGCGAGACCGCGACGCTCAACATCGTATTGAAGGCCGACGTGCAGGGCTCGCTCGAGGCCTGCACCGAGTCGCTCAAGAAGCTCGAGCGCGACGACGTGAAGCTCGTCATCGTGCACCGCGGGGTCGGCGGAATCACCGAGAACGACGTTCAGCTGGCCAAGGCCTCCAGCGCGACGATCATCGGCTTCAACGTCCGGCCCGACAAGCGTAGCCGCGAGCTCTCGGAGAACGAGGGCGTCGAGATCCGTACGTACGAGATCATCTACAAGCTCATCGAGGAGATCGAGGCGGCCATGCTCGGCCTCCTCTCGCCCGTCTTCGAAGAGGTCGTCACCGGCGAGGCCGAGGTGCGCGAAATCTTCCGCGTGCCCAAGATCGGTGCCATCGCCGGTTGCTTCGTGCGCGACGGCGTCATCACCCGCGGATCCAAGGTCCGCTTCCTTCGCGAGGGGACGATCATCTGGAAGGGCTCGATCACGTCGCTGCGCCGGTTCAAGGACGACGCGCGCGAGGTGCAGTCCGGCTTCGAGTGCGGCGTCGGGCTCTCCGACTACCAGGACCTCAAGTCCGGCGACGTCATCGAGACGTTCGAAGAGCGCGAGATCCCCAGAACGGCCTAGACCATGGCCCATTCCGGAAGTCATCATCCCTACCCCCGCTCCGCGCGGGTCAACCAGATCCTGCGCGAGGTGATCTCCGACGAGCTCATGCGGATCAGCGACGTGGACGACCGGCTGGGCCTGCTCACGGTCACCGGGATCGAGACGTCGCCCGACGTGCGTCAAGCCGTCGTGTTCCTCCACTCGATCAGCGAGGGGGCGCGCACCGCCCTCGAAGAGCATCGCGCTCAGCTCCAGTCCGCGGTCAACGTCCAGACCCGACTGAAGCGCACCCCGAAGTTGACGTTCGTCGCCGACCCGGCCGTCGCCAGCGGCGAGGCGGTCGAGGAGATCCTGCGTCGCCAGAGCCATGACGACGACTAGCGGCCTCCTACTGATCGACAAGCCCCCGGGCCTCACTAGCCACGATGTCGTGGCGCGCGTGCGTCGGATCATCGGCGAGCGCAAGGTCGGACACGCCGGCACCCTCGACCCCATGGCGACCGGCCTCTTGATTATCGCCGCGGGATCCTCGACGCGACTGTTGCGTTTCGCCCAGTCCCAGGAGAAGCGCTACGTGGGCGTCGTCCAGCTCGGGGTCGCCACGGACTCGCTCGACGCCGACGGCGCCGTGACCTCGACGAGCCCGGTGCCGGACCTGACCGTCGAGCAGATGTCGTGGGCGGCCTCGGCGATGCTCGGCGCGCAACTCCAGACCCCGCCGATGGTGTCGGCGCTCAAGGTCGGCGGCCGCCGTCTTCACGAACTGGCCCGCGAGGGCGTCGAGGTGGAGCGCCGACCCCGCGAGATCACGGTGAGCGCGTTCTCGATGGGCCCGAGCGCCGACCCGACCCGGTGGAACTTTGACGTGGCGTGCTCGACCGGCACGTACGTTCGGTCCCTCCTGAGCGACCTCGCGGAGCGGGTCGGAACCGTGGGTCACCTCGTCGAGCTGCGTCGTCTCTCGAGCGGAACCCACCACGTCGACGACGCCTTGACATTGCGCGAGGTCGGCGAAGTGGTCGAGGCCGGCCGTTCGCCGCTGCACCCGCCGTCATGCTTCGTCTCGCACCTCGAGTCCGTCGGGCTCTCGGGCGACCAGGTGCGCCAGATGCGACTGGGTCAACTGATTGCGCTCGAGGGCGAGTTCTCCGGCGACGAGATCGCCGCCCACGACGAGTCCGACGATCTGGCCGGCATACTGCGCCGACGGGGCGCGAAGTGGCAGCCCGAGGTCGTCCTGGTCTCCTCGTCCGACGCGGCGCGGGGGTAGTTGGTCGCATGTTCGTTCTGCGCGATGGGGAGGTCTCCGCGCCGTCGGACCGAC
>JAYVZV010000051.1:0-15384 GCA_043782995.1 Acidimicrobiales bacterium
CTAGGCGAGGAAGATGCTCTGGAGCCGCGCGGCGAACGAGTCGACGAAGTCGGCGTTCAACGCCTCGATCATCACGCGCACGACCGGCTCGGTGCCCGAAGGGCGGATGAAGAGTCGCACGTCGGCGGCGTCGATGCCGTAGTCGGAGCGAAGCTCGTCGAAGAGCTCGTGCACCGCCTCGTCGTCGTAGCTGTCGCGCGCCACGTTGATCAGCTGCTGGGGCACGCGCCGCCAGGCCCGCTCGGCCTGCTCGGCGAGCGGTCCGCGGCGCACCACGAGGTCGGCCAGCATGAGCCCGGTCAGGAGGCCGTCGCCGGTCGGGGCGAGGTCGCGGAAGATCAGGTGCCCCGACTGCTCGCCCCCGAACGACCACGACTGCTCTTCGAGCGACATCAGGACGTTGCGGTCGCCGACGTCGGTCTCGACGATGGCGATTCCCGACTCTCGCAAGGCGTGGTGCAGGCCGAGGTTGGCCATCGAGGTGATCACCAGCCCCCCGCCGAGCGCATTGCGCTCGAAAAAGTCCGTGGCGAATAGAACCATGAGGTCGTCGCCGTCGCGCACGGTGCCCGTTGCGTCGACCGCAATTAGGCGATCGGCGTCGCCGTCGAAGGCGAGGCCGAGGTCGGCGCCGAGCTCGAGGACCTTGGCGACCAGGCCCTCGACGTGCGTGGAGCCGCACTGCTCGTTGATGTTGCGCCCGTCGGGTCGGTCGTTAATGGTAGTGAGTCGCGCGCCGGTCGACTCGAAGAGCTCGTGGGCCACGTGCGACGCGGCGCCGTTCGCGCAGTCGAGTACGAGGTGCAGCGACGAGAGGTCGCTCGGGACGAGCCGGCGTAACTGACCGGCGTAGTCGGCTTCGGCCGTCGAGTCGATGGCCACCTCCTCGAACGGGCCTGGCGAGGACGGTGCCACGTTCAGGGCCCCGGTGACGGCCTCCTCGGTGGCGTGATCGAGCTTGGCGCCGCCGAGACCGAGCACCTTCAAGCCGTTGTCGAAGTAGGGGTTGTGCGACGCCGACACCACGACGCCGACACCGTTACGCTGGCGCGCAATGACCGCGACGCCGGGTGTCGTGAAGTAGCCGAGATTGACGGCAGACGCACCGTTGTCCCGAAGCCCCGCCATAACCGCGGCCGCGAGCGGCGGAGAGCTCTCGCGGGTGTCGTAACCCACGAAGACCGGCGCGGAAAAGACGCTCGCCACCGCGAAGCCGAGGCGATAGGCGAGATCGGTGGTGATCTCGTCGTCGGCCCGCCCGCGAATCCCGTCCGTGCCAAATCGCACGGTCATGGTCATTACCGCTTCGAGTACTGGGGAGCCTTGCGCGCCTTCTTGAGGCCGTACTTCTTGGTCTCCTTCTTGCGCGAGTCACGGGTCAAGAGCCCGGCCTTCTTAAGCGCAGGACGGACGTTCTCGTCGATCTCGAGCAGCGACCGAGAGATGCCGAGGCGCAGAGCCCCGGCCTGGCCAGCGACGCCCCCGCCCTCGATGGTCGCGTCGATGTCGTAGGTCTGCTGGGCGTCGATGAGGCGCAACGGCTCCATCACCATCTGGCGATGGGTCGCCGACGTGAAGTAGTTGTCGAAGGCTCGGCTGTTGATCGTGATCGTGCCCGTGCCGGGGCGGAGTCGGACTCGGGCCACCGCTTCCTTGCGCCGCCCGGTGGTCTGAGTTAGGGGTGATGACACGGAACGTTCTCCTTAGCCGCGGCGGATCGCCGAGGTGTCGAATTTAGTAGGCATTTGCGCGATGTGAGGGTGCTCGGCGCCGGCATAGACGAACAACTTGGCCATCTGGGCGCGGCCCAACCGGTTCTTGGGGACCATGCCCTTGACGGCGTCGAAGACCAGCTTCTCCGGGTCCTTGTCCATCAGGGTCTGCCACGAGGTAGCGCGCAGCCCGCCCGGGTAGCCCGAGTGGTGGTACGAGAACTTCTGGGCGGCCTTGTTGGCCGTCAGCACGACCTTGTCAGCATTGACGATGATGACGTAGTCGCCGGTGTCGACGTGGGGAGCGAAGAATACGCGGTGCTTTCCGCGCAGCAGCGACGCCGCGACGGTGGCGACGCGGCCCAGCACGAGACCCTCCGCGTCGATGACGAGCCACTCGCGGGTGATGTCATTGACCTTGGGTGAAAATGTGCGCACGGAACTTCCCATTTGCTAACTTGACGGCCCAGACCGGGCCCGAGGACTCCCTAGTCTACGAAAAGCGGCCCCGGGGGGCAAATCGTCGCGATCCCCGGGCAGAACCGGCGACGTCACCGGTCCCGGTGGCGCCATTGGCGCCATGGAGCCGAGTAATCGACATCACCAGATGGTGACGCGCAACGACGGCTCGAGCCACATCGCGTCACCCGGCCCGACCCCGAACACCTCGTAGAACTCATCAAGGTTGCGAACGATCTGGTTGCACCGGAACAAGGGGGGCGAGTGGGGATCGATGGCCAAGAGCCGCTCGACCTCCTCCTTCCTCGCCTTTTGACGCCACGCCTGCGCCCAGGAGAGGAAAAACCGTTCACCGCCGCTCAGGCCGTCCAGCACCGGCGCGGGCGCCCCACCGAGCGATAGTTGGTAGGCCTGCCACGCGATGCCGAGGCCTCCGAGGTCGCCGATGTTCTCGCCGATCGTCAACTCTCCGTTGACGTGCAGCTCGGGGCTCTCGGGCGGCGCCAGTGCGTTGAACTGGTCGATCAGGATCCGAGTTCGCTCATTGAAGGCTGCGCGGTCCGACGCCTCCCACCAGTCGGTCAAGCGTCCCGCGCCGTCGTACTTCGAGCCCTGGTCATCGAAGCCGTGGCCGATCTCATGGCCAATCGCGGCTCCGATCGCGCCGTAGTTGGCGGCCTCGTCGCGGTCAGCGTCGAAGAAGGGTAGATGCAGGATGGCCGCCGGGAAGACGATCTCGTTCAGGCCCGGGTTGTAGTAGGCGTTGACCGTCTGAGGTGTCAACAACCACTCGTCGTGGTCGACCGGTCGACCGATCTTGTGGAACTGGCGCTGAAACTCGAACTCGTTGAGCGATTGCACGTTGGCGACGAGGTCGGTGAGGTCGATCTTCATCGACGAGTAGTCACGCCACCGAACCGGGAAGCCAATCTTGGGCGTGAAGGAGGCTAATTTCTCCAAGGCGCGCAGTCGCGTCGCCTCGCCCATCCACTCCAGCGACGCGATGCTCAGGCGATAGGCCTCGAGGAGATTGACGACGAGCCTGTCCATCCGAGCCTTCACGACTGGCGGGTAGTGGTGCTCGACGTAGATCTTGCCCACCGCCTCGCCCATCCCTCCCTCAACCAGCGCGACGGCGCGCTTCCAACGCTCACGCAACAACGGAGCCCCCGTGAGCGTACGACCGTAGAAGTCGAAGTGCTGGTCGACGAAGTCCGACGACAGGTAGGGGGCGTCGCTGTTGATGACCTGCCACGAGGTCCAGTCCTTCCACGACTCAAGTTGTGCCTCGTCGAATAGTGCGGCTACCGAACTCGTGAAACTGGGCTGACGAAGCACCACCTCGTCAAAGGCGCCCTCCGGCACGTCGAGTCGGTCGACCAACGTCGCGAGGGACGCCGCCCCCGTGCTCGACGCGGGTAACGCTTCGTCGAAGAGTTCGAGCACGGCGGACTTGGCGAAGAGATTGTACGTCTTCTCACGGTCTCGTGAGCTGACGTTGTTCCAGTGGCCGATCGCGATCCTCGTCTCGAGTTCAAAGACCCTTCGGGCCCGGGCCGCGGGCTCGCTCAGGCCGGCGAGTCCGAACATGCGCCCCACGTGCTCGACGAAAGCTTGACGTACGGGGGCGAAGTGGGTCTCGCGGTAGTAGCTCTCATCGGGCAACGACAGTCCGCCCTGTTCAAAGAAGGCGAGGCTCCGCTCCGGGTTGCCCGGATCGTTGTCGACAAAGAAGTGATAGATGCCCGCGACGCCCCGGCGCTGCAGACCACCCACGAGGCCCAAGAGCTCGTCAATCGAGCCCACTCCGGCGACCGCGGCCAATCGATCGCGCAAGGGCTCCACTCCGCGTTCGTTCGCGCGCGCTTCGTCGAGAAAACTTGCGTACAGGTCACCGGCCTTGCGCTGTTCACTGCCCTCTGGTGCGGAGCGGGCCTGTTCCAGGATGACGCGGATTGCCCCCTCGGCCTCGTCGGCGAGCATGTGAAACGCGCCGTAGCGGGCCTTGTCCGCGGGGATCACGGTCCTCGCCGACCACGACTGGTTGACGTAGGCGTACAGGTCATCCTGTGGACGGACGTGTTCACTGAGGTCCGCGATCGTCGATTCCCGACGAGAGCCACTGTTTTGTCACCTCAGAAAGCCTACTGAGGCACCCGGTCGATCCGCGGGGCGACCGGACTAGTCGGCGGAGTCCTCGTCGTAGCCGACCTCCGTGAGAGCGAGGCCCGCCGCGGGCGCCGCCGGAGGCAGCTGGTGGCGACTGAGACTCTCCAGACGCACACGAATCGTCTCTTCGGGCAGAGCCCCCTGGCCAATGGCCACCATCGTTGAGGTGAGGCATCTCACCATGTTGTGGCAGAAGGAGTGGGCGCGGATCGTCAGGCGCACGACCGGCGTGTGACGCGGACTCATGATCCACTGATCCTCGAGTCGCTCCCACTCTGCCTCCAGCACCCTTCGCAGCAGGGGCTCACCGGCACTCGAATTGGTCGGTCGTTGACAGAAGGCGCGAAAGTCATGGGTGCCAATAACCTCGCGGGCGACCCGGTTCATCGTCGCAACGTCGAGGGGGCCCGCGACAGTCCACGACCACCTATTGGTAGTCTCCAAACCCGGTTCCCGGCCCTCGAGCACCAGGTAGCGGTATTCGCGCCACGTCGCGGAGAAGCGGGCGTGGAAATCGTGCGAGACCGGCTCGGCGCTCAGCACCTGGATTCGACCGCGCAACTGCTTGTTGAGCGACGCCACCAGGCGTTCTCCTTCGAGTCGGGGGACCTTGGGGTGTCGCGGCAGGTCAACGTGTACGACTTGTCGAAAGGCGTGTACGCCGCTGTCGGTGCGTCCGGCGCCGACGACCACGGGCTCGTGATCGAGACGCAGGGTCTTGGCGATGGTCGAGCGCAACAGCCCGGTCACGGTGTCGTGGTGCGGCTGGTAGGCGAAGCCACTAAAGGCGAGGCCGTCGTAGGCGAGGTCGAGTCGCCACCGTTGGGTGGCGCCTAACGACGGATCAGACGAACTCAATACGCGCCATCGGGGCGTTGTCACCCTGACGCGGTCCGAGCTTCAGGATGCGCGTGTAACCGCCGGGGCGCTCCGTGTAGCGAGGCGCGATCTCGGTGAAGAGCTTGTGCGTCATGTCCTTATCGCGAATGAAGGCGACCACCCGTCGCTGGGCGTGCACCGAGCCCTCGGGCGAGTTCTTGGCGGCGGTGACGACCTTCTCGACGATGGGACGAAGGGCCTTGGCCTTCGCCTCGGTCGTCACGATCGACTCGGCCGCGATCATCGAGGCAACGAGGTTGCCCATCATTGCCTTCTGGTGGGCGCTGTCGCCCCCGAACCTCTTGCCCTTGGTGGGAGTGCCACGCATGGTCAGTCCTCCACTCGCAGGGAGAGACCACGCTCTTCGAGGCGGTCGTTGACGTCCTTCAGCGACGTCGCGCCGAAGTTGGTGATCGACGTGAGGTCGCGCTCGGTGGCGTTCACCAACTGGGCGATCGTGTTGATGCCGGCGCGCTTCAGGCAGTTGCGCGAGCGCTCGGTGAGGCCGAGCTCCTCGATGCGGATGTCGAGCTCGCTGGCGGCGGCTTGGGCTGTGCCGACGTCGCCCAACTCCAGGGCCGGGGCCTCCTCGTCGAAGTTGCCGATCAGCTCGACGAGCGAGCCGAGGGTCTTGCCAGCCGAGGCCAGCGCCTCGCGGGGGCTGATCGATCCGTCGGTCTCGATCTCGATGACCAGACGGTCGAAGTCCTTGCTCTGCTCGACGCGCACGGGCTCAATCTCGAAACTGACGCGACGCACGGGGGTGAAGATGGCGTCGAGCGGGATAACGCCGATTGTCGAGGATCCCTTATTGCCCTCCGCGCCGACGTAGCCCTTACCTCGCTCGACGGTCAGCTCGAAGGTGAGGGCGGCCTTGGTGTTGGTCAGGTACGCGAGGTGCAGGTCGCCGTTCAGAATCTCCACGTCGGCCGTGGTCGACAGGTCCGAGGCGATGACGGGGCCCTCGCCGCGCTTGTCGAGGCGCAGCGTCACGGGCTCGTCGCTGTGCACCTGGAGCAGGAGGTCCTTCAGGTTGAGGCAGATGTCCTGAACGTCCTCCTTGACGCCCTCGATGACGCCGAACTCGTGCAGAACGGCGTCGAACTTGACGCGAGTCGCCGCCGCGCCGGGGATCGATGAGAGCAGCGTGCGACGCAGCGAGTTGCCCAGCGTGTGGCCGAAACCGGGGTCGAGCGGGCCGATGCCGAAGGACTGACGGTTGTTAACTTCGTCGCCGAGTGCTTCGATGGTGGGTCGTTGGATGATCAACATTGGGACTCCTTGAGGTCTTTACAGGGGTTCGGTTACTTGGAGTACAGCTCGACGATGAGCTGTTCCTTGATCGACTCGTCGATCTGCTCGCGCTGAGGGATGATGCGCACGGTCACGTTGAAGCCGTTCTCGCCCGTCTCGAGCCAGCCCGGCACGGTGCGATCCAGCACGTCGAGGTTTCGCTTGACGTTGAAGTTCTCGCGCGTGACGTTCTTCAGGGCGATGACCTCGCCGGGACGTACGCGGTACGAGGGGATGTTGACGCGCTTGCCGTCGATGGTCACGTGGCCGTGGCGGACGAACTGGCGGGCCTGGGCTCGCGAAGCGCCCCAGCCGGCGCGGTACGCGATGTTATCGAGGCGCAACTCGAGGAACTGGAGCAGGTTCGTGCCGGTCATGCCGGGACGGCGGCTCGCCTCCTCGTAGAGGTTGCGGAACTGCTTCTCCAGCAGGCCGTAGATGCGCCGCGCCTTCTGCTTCTCGCGCAGCTGGGTTAGGTACTCCGAACCCTGACGTTGGCGGTCGCGGCCGTGCATGCCCGGCGGGAAGGCGCGGGTCTGACGGTCCGAGTTCTCGGCGACGGGGCACTTCATGGTGAAGCAGCGCTCACCCTTCAAGTACAACTTGGTACGCTCGCGACGACAGAGTCGGCAAACGGGTCCGGTATAACGAGCCATTATCTTCCTTAGCCTCGGCGGCGCTTCTTGGGGCGACAGCCGTTGTGGGGTAGCGGGGTGACGTCCTTGATGGCCACGACCTCAATACCGGCCGCGGCGATTGAGCGGATGGCGGTTTCGCGGCCCGAGCCCGGTCCGCGTACCAGCACGTCGACCTTCTTCACACCGTGCTCCATCGCGGCGCGCGCGCACTTCTCCGCGGCGAGCTGCGCGGCGTAGGGCGTCGACTTGCGCGACCCCTTGAAGCCGACCTGGCCCGACGAGGCCCACGAGAGCACGTTGCCCTCGGGGTCAGTGATCGACACGATCGTGTTGTTAAAGGAGCTCTTGATGTGCGCCACGCCGAAGGCGATGTTCTTGCGCTCCTTCTTGCGGCCCTTGCGGACGGTGGTCGGCTTAGCCATTACTTCGTAACCTTCTTCTTGCCGGCGACGGTGCGCTTGGGTCCCTTGCGGGTGCGGGCGTTGGTGCGCGTGCGCTGACCGCGAACGGGCAGGCCCTTGCGGTGCCGGATCCCCTGCAGGCAGTTGATCTCCATCTTGCGCTTGATGTCCTGGGCGACGTCACGTCGTCGGTCCCCCTCGACCGAGAGGTTCTGGTCGATGTAGGCGCGAAGCTTGTTGACGTCGTCCTCACTCAAGTCCTTCACGCGCGTCGACTCGTCGACGCCCGTGGCCTCGCAGATCTGCTCGGCGGTGGTCGGACCAACCCCGAAGATGTAAGTGAGTGCGATCACCGTACGCTTCTCGCGTGGGATGTCGACTCCGGCAATACGGGCCATGTTCTTCCTCTCCTAGCCCTGGCGCTGCTTGTGACGCGGGTTCTCACAGATCACGCGGACGTGACCGGCCCGGCGAATGACTTTGCACTTCTCACACATGGTCTTGACGCTCGCGCGAACCTTCATGTCGTTTCTTTCTCGATCTTCTAGAACTTGAGCTATTTGTAGCGGTAGGTGATGCGCCCGCGGGTCATGTCGTAGGGCGTGATTTCCACCTGGACCTTGTCACCGGGCAAGATGCGGATGCGGTGCATTCGCATCTTCCCGGAACTGTGGGCGAGTACGGTGTAGCCGTTCTCCAGTTCGACCCGGAACATGGCGTTGGGCAGTGGCTCGACGACGGTCCCCTCAACGGTGAACGCGTCTTCCTTTGGCTTACTCAGGTTCTCTCTCCTTGTTGCGCACAGCGGGACGTGAAGGAGCGGACTCCTTCACGGATGGACCTTCTGGGCATGCCAAGAGGTCGGCTGACCATTCTACCGAATTTCCCCCAGAACGCAAAAGCCGGGCCCGCCGCTCCCGTGCGCGAAAGGCCGAATCCCAGTCTAGGGGCCGGAATGTGACTGCAGACCCTAGTTCGCCGTGGCGATTGAGGTTCATGCTGGATGCATGACTGCAGCGGGCCAGATCCTCTCTGGGGATTCACTTTCGCACGACGACTGCCTTGCCCGCCTCGGCGAGGCCGACCTCGCGCGAGTCGTGCTGTCCGTGCGAGCGCTGCCGGCTGCCCTGCCGACCCGCATCACCCTGGTCGGCGAGGACTACCTGGTGCTCGCGAGCGCCGAGGAGGCCGTCATCCTGGCCGCCCGGCGCGGCGACGTGATCTCGGTCCAGATCGACGGCCTCGAACCCGACGGAACGACCTGGTCGGTCATGGCCTCGGGGATCGCCGCCGCCGCCACCGACGCGGTCACGGGCGAGGGCCTCTCCGAGGCCGTCGCCCACGGCGCGACGCTACTCTCACTCCCTTTGTCGGTCGTCACCGGTCGACGAAGCCGGTAGGCCTTCTCGTCGCGTTGACGCAATGTGGCAGGCTGATCGCAATGGCGTACCACGAGATCAAGGATCCCGAACGGCTCCACGCCCTCATCGACGCGATCCTGCTCATCGAGGCCGACGCCAACCTCGACGGGCTCCTCGCGACGATTGTCGAGACGGCGAGTCGCCTCGTCGGAGCCCAGTACGGGGCGCTGGGCGTCGTGGCGGGCGATGGCAAGACGCTCTCGCGCTTCATCACCTACGGCATCGACGAGAGCACCCGCGCCGCCATCGGTATCGAGCCCCACGGCCACGGCGTGCTGGGCGAGACCGTCCGGCGCCGCGAGCCCCTCGTCATCGACGAACTGAGCAGCTACCCGTCGTCGGTCGGCGTCCCCGCCAACCACCCGCCGATGCACCGCTTCCTCGGCGTGCCCGTGACGACCGGCGACGGCCAGATCTTCGGCAACCTCTACCTCACCGATCCCCTGAACGGTGGCCCCTTCAGCGACGAGGACGCGCAGCTGATTGCCGCCTTCGGGCGCGCGGCCGGACTGGTCATCGACCAGGCGACGCTGCGCAGCCACCTGCGCGACCTGACGTTGAGCGAGGAGCGCGAGCGGCTCGCGCGCGACCTGCACGACACGGTCATCCAACGGCTCTTTGGCGTCGGACTGGCGCTGCAGATCTCGCTGGCCTCGATCGACGACGACGGCGTGCGGGAGCGCATCAACGGCGTCCTCGACGAGCTCGACACGACGATCCACGAGATCCGCACCACCATCTTCGAGATCGACCAGGAGCAGACGACCGACGCCACCCTCCAGAGCCGGATCGGGGTCCTGACCAACGAGTTGGCGAACCGCCTCGGCGTCAAGGCCGACCTCAAGATCCCCACCGGCATCGACGACGCCATCGGGGCGCACTGCGCCCACCACACGATCCAGGCGCTGCGCGAGATCCTCTCCAACGTCGTGCGCCACTCCGAGGCCTCGGCCGTCCAGATCCAGGTGGCCGTCAAGGACAACCTGATCGATCTCGTCGTGCGCGACAACGGAGTCGGGTTCATGCCCAATCTCGGTCCGGGGCGCGGGCTTCGCAACCTCGCGTCGCGCGCCCGCGAGCTGGGCGGCGACTGCACCATTAAGTCCGAGATAGGCCGTGGCACAATGGTGCGATGGACCGCGAACCGATTGGACTGATGTGATCCGCTTGCTACTCGTCGACGACCACGAGATCGTGCGCCGGGGACTGCGCGAACTGCTCGAGGTCGAGGACGACCTGCGGGTCGTCGCCGAGGCCG
This sequence comes from Acidimicrobiales bacterium, assembly GCA_043782995.1. Taxonomy (GTDB): domain Bacteria; phylum Actinomycetota; class Acidimicrobiia; order Acidimicrobiales; family RAAP-2; genus RAAP-2. The sequence continues at coordinate 10,231 of JAYVZV010000051.1, forward strand.
GGTCGCTCGAGGAGGCGCTGGCGCTCGACATCTCCGAGCTCGACGTCGCAGTGCTCGACGTGCGCCTGCCCGACGGCAGCGGCGTGGACCTTTGCCGACTGCTGCGCGAGAAGCGACCGGAGCTGGCGTGCCTCATGCTGACCTCCTTCGCCGACAACGAGGCGCTCAGCGCCTCGGTGCTCGCCGGGGCGAGGGGTTACGTCTTGAAGAACGTGCGCGGTGACGACCTCGTCGGCGCGATACGACGGGTCGCCGACGGCGAGATGCTGCTGACCAACGATCAGATCGAGCGGGCCCGCGAGCGATTGCGCCGCCAGATCACCGAGGACATCCGTCTCGAGAGTCTGAGCGCCCAGGAGAGCCGGATCCTCGAGCTGCTGAGTGAGGGTCTCTCCAATCGTGAGATCGCCGAGGTGATGTTCCTCGCCGAGAAGACGGTGAAGAACTACGTGTCGAACCTGCTCGCGAAGCTCGGCTTCCAGCGGCGAACCGAGGCTGCGCTCTTCGCTCAGCGTCAGTTCGACCGGACCCACCCACCGGATTAGGCGGCGGTGAAGACCTCGGGCCCCTCGTCGGTCACGGCAATGGTGTGCTCGAAGTGCGCCGAGAGTTGCCCGTCGCGGGTCATCACGCTCCAGCCGTCGTCGAGCACGTACGTGTCGTAGTTGCCGGCGTTCACCATCGGCTCGATGGCGAATACCATGCCCTCCTTCAACGTCGGGCCGGGCGTGCCGGGCCAGTAGTTAGGCACTTGGGGGCTCTCGTGCATCGCGGTGCCGATGGCGTGTCCGACGTACTCGCGCACCACCGAGAAGCCCGCCGCCTCGGCGACGTTCTGGACTGCGCGGCCGACCTCGTGCAGGCGGTTGCCGATCACCAACTGGTCGATGCCGGCCCACATCGATCGCTCGGTCACTTCGATGAGGCGACGGGCGAGGTCGCTCACCTGGCCGACGCCCGCGGTGTAGGCCGCGTCGCCGTGGTAGCCCTCGACGATCGCTCCGCAGTCGACCGAGATGATGTCGCCCTCTTCCAGCGCGTAATCCCCCGGGATGCCGTGGACGATCATGTCGTTGGGGCTCGTGCAGATGACCGCCGGGAACCCGTGGTAGTTGAGAAAGTTGGACCGGGCTCCGCGCTTGGCGAGCACCTCGGCCGCGACCTCGTTGAGCTCGCGCGTCGTGATTCCGGGACGGATCGCGGCCCGGGTGGCCTCGTGCATCTCCGCGACCACCTTGCCGGCCTTTCGCATCTTGTCCAACTCGTCGTTTGAACGCCTCACGCCAGGCGCCGTTCGGACACGACCCGCTCGATCTCCGCGGTCACCTCGTCGGGGCTCTGGTCGCCGTCGACGGTCACGAGTAGGCCCCGCGACCCGTAGAAGGCGAGCAGCGGCTCGGTGTCGCGCTCGTAGGTCTCGAGCCGACGACGTATCGAGTCGGGTCGGTCGTCGTCGCGCTGGACGACGTCACCGCCGCAGTTCGAACACGTCCCCGAGATGGCCTCGACGTCACTGTCACTGTAGATGTTGCCGCACTCCTGGCAGACCCTGCGCGACGAGAGCCGCTCGGTCACGAGGTCGATGGGCACGTCGAGGTTGACGCAGAGCTTGATGCCGTCGACACCGAGCAGGGCCTCGAGGGCCTCGGCCTGGCGCAGGGTCCGCGGGAAGCCGTCCAGCAGCCCGCCGCGCTGGGCGTCGGGCTCGTCGAAGCGCTCCTTGACCAGTTCGATCACCATCTCGTCGGACACGAGGGCCCCCGACTCGAGTACCGAGGCGACGCGGAGACCGAGCGGCGAGCCGGCCTTCACTGCGGCGCGCAGGATGTCGCCGGTCGAGATGTGGGGGACCGCGTAGGTCGCAGCGAGACGCTTGCACTGGGTTCCCTTGCCCGCGCCCTGTTTGCCCAGGACGACGAGGTTTAGACGCGCGGTCATGACTATCGCTTCAGGAAGCCTTCGTAGTTGCGCATCATGAGCTGGGAGTCGATCTGGCGCATCGTCTCGAGGGCTACGCCGACCGCGATCAGCAGCGTCACACCGTAGTAGGGAAACCGGTTGATATTCCATAGCGCCATCAGGATGCTCGGCACGACGGCGACCGACGCGAGGAACGTCGCGCCCACGACGGTGATGCGGCTCAGCAGCTTCGCGAAGTACTTCTCGGTGGGCATGCCCGGTCGGATGCCGGGGACGAAGCCACCCTGCTGGCGCAACATCTCGGCCTGCTGGTGCGGCTCGAAGGCGATGTACACGTAGAAGAACGTGAAGGCCATGATCAAGAGGAAGTCTGAGCCGATGTAGAAGAAGCTCGTGGGGTGCAGCGAGGTGTTCACGAAGTTCTGGAACGCGGCCCACGGGACGATGTTGCTCATCAGCACCGGGATGTAGAGCACCGACGAGGCGAAGATGATCGGGATCACGCCCGACTGGTTCACCTTCAGCGGGATGTACGTGGAGTTCCCACCCATCTCCTTTCGACCGACGACCCGTCGGGCGAAGGTCACCGGAATGCGGCGTTGACCGTTGTCCATGAAGACAATCAGCACTAGCAGGGCGATGGAGATCGCCAGGATGACGAGGAACTTAAAGGGGCCACCCTCGGTCCAGACGGCCTTGCCGCCCGAAGGCATGCCCGCCACGACGTTGGCGAAGATCAGGAGGCTCATGCCCTGGCCGATGCCCCGCTGGGTGATGAGCTCGGCCAGCCACATGACGAAGGCCGTGCCGGCGGTCATGATCGCCACCATGAACAGCCCGAGCGCCAGGTTGAACTTCGGGATCAGGTCGATGTTGAAGCCGAGCAGCGCCTGGTCGTGGCCGTGGAAGGCGTAGATCAGACCGGTCGACTGCAGGAGGGCCAATCCGATCGTCAGGTAGCGGGTCGTCTGGGTGATCTTCTTCTGGCCGACCGCACCCTGATCCCGCCACTGGGTGAGCTTGGGGATGACGGTCGTGAGCAGTTGGATGACGATGGAGCTAGTGATGTAGGGCATGACGCCGAGACCGAAGACCGCGAGGCGAGTCAGTGCGCCTCCCGAGAACAGGTTCAAGAACCCGAGCACGCCGCTCGCGCCGGCCTTCGACTGCAGCAGGGCGACCTGGGACCAGCTGACACCAGGAATGGGGAGGTTGGCCCCGAGCTGGTAGAGGCAGATGATTCCGATGGTGAACAGGACCTTGTTGCGAAGGTCCGGTACCCGAAAGATGTTCCCGAGGCGCTTCAGCACGGCCGGGTCCTAGCGGTTCTGGTGCTGGTTGCCCGCCGCCGGAGGACGCACGGCGAACGGCAGTGGCAGTTCGGTCGTTGTGCCACCCGCAGCCTCGATGGCGGCCTTAGCCGACGCCGAGAAGCGGTGCGCCGACACGTTCAGCTTGGCACTGGTGGCACCGCGTCCGAGGACCTTGACGAAGTCCTTCTTGCGCGCGAGCCCCCGCTCGACCAGAACCTCGAGCGTGACGTCGGTGACGCCGAGCGCCGAGAGAGCGTCGAGGTTGACGGGCGTGTACTCCACGCGAAAGGGGTTCGTGAAGCCCTTCAGCTTCGGGATGCGCTGGAGCAAGGGCAATTGACCACCCTCGAAGCCGGCCGGGATCTGGCGACGGGCCTTCTGGCCCTTCGTGCCGCGCCCGGCGGTCTTACCACCCTTGCCGGCGATGCCGCGACCGACGATCTTCTTACGGTGCGTTGAGCCCTCGGGCGACTTGAGATCGTGCAACTTCATCAGTTGACCTCCTCCACTTTGATCAAATGCGGTACTCGCGCGATCATCCCGCGGATCTCGGGACGATCGGGCAGTACGTTGGACTGGCCGATCCCGCGGAGTCCGAGCGCGCGCAGGTTCGCGCGGTGCTTGGGCTTCGTGGCGATGGCCGAACGGGTCTGGGTTACCTTCAACTGCGCCATGGCTAGCCCTCCGTCACCTTGAACAGGTCGCCCTCGCGCTGACGTTCGCGGTAGGCGCGAAGCGTGCCGCTGGGGATGACGTGGTCGGCGGTCTTGTCGCGCGACGCGGCGATCTCCTCGGGGCGGCGAAGCTGCTTGAGCCCCTCGATCGTGGCGTGGGCGACATTGATGCCGTTCGAGGAGCCGAGCGACTTGGCGATGATGTCCTTGACGCCGGCCATCTCTAGGATGGCGCGGGCCGCCCCACCGGCAATCACGCCAGTCCCGGGGGCGGCGGGCTTCATCAGTACCCGTCCGGCGCCGGAGGCACCGAGAACGGGGTAGACGATGGTCGTGCCGGCGAGGGGCACGTCGAAGAGGTTCTTTCGCGCCTCCTCGATGCCCTTTTGCACCGCGAGCCCCGCCTCCTTGGCCTTGCCGTAGCCGAGGCCGACCCGGCCGTTGCCGTCGCCAATGACCATGAGCGCGGTGAACGAGAAGCGTCGTCCGCCCTTCACGACCTTCGATACGCGGTTCACCTTGATGGTGCGCTCTTCGTACTGCTCCACGTCGGCCATTAGAACTCCAGTCCCGCGGCGCGCAGCGTGTCGGCGAATGCCGCCACCCGGCCGTGGTAGTCGAATCCACCGCGGTCAAAGACCACGGAGGTGATGTTCGCATCCTTGGCGCGTTGGGCGAGCAGGGCCGCCACGGCCTTGGCCCCGTCGATGTTGCCACCGCTGGTGCCCTTCAGGGCCGCCTCCACCGAGGACGCGGCGGCCAGAGTGCGGCCCGCCACGTCGTCGATCATCTGCGCCGAGATGTGCTTGTTGGTACGCGACACGGCGACGCGCGGGCGCGCCTGCGTGCCCGTGATGCGACGGCGGATGCGCGCGTGACGGCGCTTGCGTAGTTCGAGGGTAGATCGTGCCATTACTTCGCAGCCTTTCCTGCCTTGCGCATCACCCGTTCACCGAGGTAGCGCACACCCTTGCCCTTGTAGGGCTCGGGCTTACGGAGTTTGCGGATCGACGCGGCCACCTGGCCGACGACTTCCTTGTCGGCGCCCTTGATAATGACGCGCGTGGGGGCCGGAACCTCGAAGGTGACGCCTTCGGGCGCGGTGAACTTCACGGGGTGCGAGAAGCCGAGCGCGAGGTCGAGAACTCCCGGACCGCCGGCGGCGGCGCGGTAGCCGACCCCGATGATCTCGAGCTCCCGGGTCCAACCCTCGGTGACGCCGGTCACCATGTTGGCGACCAACGTGC
>JAYVZV010000052.1:0-5031 GCA_043782995.1 Acidimicrobiales bacterium
CTGATCGCGACCGCCATCCGCGGCCACTACAACCAGATGGACCCGCTGCGCAAGCTGACCTTCGATCCCACCTCCACCAGCCTGGGCGGGACGCTCTTCGCCCAGTTCGCGGTCGGGGTCATCGGTACGCTATTCATCACGAGCGAGTACTCCTCGGGCTCGATCCGCTCGACGCTCGCGGCAGTGCCCCACCGGACCCAACTGGCGATGAGCAAGCTCATCGTGCTCTTCGTATCATTACTCGTCGTGTCGGAAGTTGCCTGCTTCATCACCTTCCAGCTCGGTCAATCAATCTTCTCGGGCGTCGTGCCCACCGACTCGTTGAGCAATGGATCGGTCCTGCGAGCCGTGGTGTTCGCCAGCGTCTACCTGACGCTGCTCTCGATCCTCGGCTATTCGCTGGGGATGATCCTGCGCCAGAGCGCGGCCAGCATCAGCGTGTTCACCTCGCTGCTGCTGATTCTGCCGATCGTGCTCTTCCTCATGCCCCAGAGCTGGCAGAACCACGTCGCCAAGTTCGAGCCCTCCGCGCTCGGCCAGTCGATGATGGCCAAGACGACGGCCGTCAACAGCTTCGGCGCCGTCGCGGCCCTGCTCATCCTGGTCCTCTACGTCATCGTCGTCTTCGGCGTGGGCGTGACGCTGCTCAAACGTCGTGATGCGGGAGCGAATCAGTAGTCACGTCTCCTAGGGTGGCGCCATGGAACTGACCGACGCCCTTCGCACGACCGGATCGGTACGCGAGTTCAGCGAAGAGCCCGTCGCCGACGACGTCCTCCTCGCGATTCTCGACGACGCCCGCTTCGCCCCCTCGGGGGGCAACCGACAAGCGTGGCGCGTGGTCGTGGTACGTGACCGCGTCCGCAGATCGGCTCTGCGCGACCTGTACCTCGACGCGTGGCACGACTACGTCGCACATCGACTGGCCGGTCTCGTCCCCTTCTCGCCGCTCGCCAGCCCCGCCGAGCGTCTCGCGGCGCTCGCCCAGCGCGGGGCCGCGACGGAACTCTCTCGACCCGACGGCTTCGCCGAGTCGCTCGAGCGCGTGCCGGTCATGCTCGTGGTGCTGGCCGACCTGGGGGCGTTGGCGGCGACCGACCGGGACCTCGATCGCTACCAGATCGCGGGTGGGGCGTCGGTCTACCCGTTCGTGTGGAGCGTCCTGCTCGCGGCGCACGGGCGCGGGCTGGGTGGCGTCATGACGACGGTCGCCACTCGGCACGAGGCCGCCGTGCGCGCGGTGGTTTCGGCTCCGGCGAACTTCGCCGTCGCCTCGATCGTGGCCATCGGCCATCCCACGCGACAGTTCACGAGACTGAGTCGCCGGTCCGTCGCCGACTTCACCACGGTGGACACCTACGACGGCGCCGCATTCGACGGCGTTTGAGGTCTAGAGGACTTTGGAGAGGAAGCTCTTCAAGCGGTCCGACTTCGGCGACGTCAAGATGACGCGGGGGTCGCCCGACTCCTCGATCACGCCCCCGTCCAGGAAGTAGACGGTGTTGGCGACCTCGCGGGCGAAGTTCATCTCGTGGGTCACCACGATCATTGTCATACCCGTCCTCGCGAGGTCCTTCATCACGTCGAGGACCTCACCGACCAGTTCGGGGTCGAGAGCCGACGTCGGCTCGTCGAAGAGCATCAGCTTCGGCTCCATCGCCAGGGCTCTCGCGATGGCGACGCGTTGCTGCTGGCCGCCGGAGAGCTGCGCCGGGTAGTGCTTCTCCTTGTTCTCGAGTCCCACCCGGGCCAGGAGCAGTCGAGCCTTGGACCGGGCGGTCTCGGTGTCGACGCCCTTCACTTTTATCTGTCCGATCGTGATGTTGTCCAGCACCGTCAAATGCTGGAAGAGGTTGAACCGCTGGAAGACCATGCCAATCTGCGCACGCTCGCCGCAAATCTGCTTGTCGTTGAGCTCGTGGAGTTTGCCCCCACGGGCCACGTAGCCGACGAGCTCGCCGTCGACCCGCAGCTCGCCGGCGTCGTGCTTCTCGAGGTGGTTGATGCAACGCAACAACGTGCTCTTGCCCGAGCCCGAGGGACCAATCAGGCAGGTGACCTCCCCTCGCGCGACGTTGAGGTCGACGCCCTTTAGCACCACGATGCCCCCGTAGTGCTTATGGACGCCGAGCGCCTCGACCATCGGGGTGGCACCCTCGGTCATGCGCCGACCCCTTTGGGAATCCGAGGGGTGCGGAACTTCTTCAGCACGCCACGCAGGTCGTTGCGCAGACGCGCTATAGGCGTCGGAGGCGGCGTGCGCAGTGCCCCTTTCGCGAACTTCCGCTCCAGGTAGAACTGCCCGATCGACAGGATTGTCGTGACGAACAGGTACCAGATGCTCGCCACAATCAGTAGCTGGATGACCTTGAAGTTGGACGCCGAGATGTTGTTGGTCGCGCCGAAGAGCTCGACGACGCCGACGGCGCTGACCAGTGACGTCGTCTTCAGCATCGAAATCAGTTCGTTGCCGGTCGGCGGGATGATGACCCGCATCGCCTGGGGCAGCACCACCAGACGAAGCGTCTGGCCGCGCGTCATGCCGAGCGAGCTGGCGGCCTCGGTCTGGCCCTCGTCGACCGCAATCAAACCCGAGCGGGCAATCTCGGACATGTAGGCCCCCTCATTCAACCCGAGGGCCACCGAGGCCGCGACGAACGACGTGAGGATGGCGTTGACGTTCAGGTGGATGAACGTGATGTTGGAGAAGGGCACACCGATCGTGAGCTGGGGGAAGATCGTGGTGATGTAGAACCAGAAGAACAACTGGACGTAGACCGGGGTCCCCCGGAAGAACCACGTGTAGGACCACGCGGTGGAGGAGAGCAGCCGGTTCGGCGAGAGGCGCATGACGGCCAGCACCACGCCGATCACGATGCCGAGCGTCATCGCGACGAGCGTCAGTTCAACCGTCACCAGCAGCCCCTTCAGGACGTCCGCGGTCGTGAAGTACTGGCCCACCACGTGCCAGCCGAAGCGCCAGTCGAGCAACGGATGACAGGAGCGCACCCCGCCGGCGGTGTGGCAGACCTTCTGACCCGAGGGCGCGGGTACCTTGGACAGCAGCGTGTGCACCAGCATTGCGAGCAGCACGAGGGCGACGACGCTCGCCACCCACTGACCGTAATGACGAACGGGGACGACTTCGGCTGCGTCGTCCCCGTTCGTAGTCATGCGTTTCGTTCTACTACATGGTGACTAGGAGATCGCTCCGTTCAGCACGATCTTGCTCGCCGGCAGTGCGCCCGAGGAGACTCCCCACTTCGCGAGGATTGCTCCGTAGGTGCCGTTGGCGATCATGACCTTGAGCGCCGCCTGGATGGCCTTGGCGAGGGCCATGCCGTGGGGCGTCTTCGCCGTGGCAATGCCGTAGGGTGCGACGTTCACCGCACTACCGACCAACTTGAACGTGCCGTGGGCCAATGACACGATATAGGCCGCGATCTGGCTGTCGAGGAATCCGACGTCGGCGCGGCCCGCGAGGACCGCCGTGTTGGCCTCCGTCTGGGTCGCGAAGGCCGTCACCTTCAATTTCTTGTTCGACGGGCAGGTTTTGGCGACTGACAGCGCGTCGGTCTGCTCGACGGTGCCGTTCTCTACGGCCACCTTGAGACCACAGAGGCTCTTCAACCCGGTGAACGTGACGTTGGAGGCCGATTTGGCGTACACGCCCTCGCCGGCGGTGAAGTAGTCAACGAAGTTGAGCTGCTTCTCGCGTGACTTGGAGTCGGTGAACGAGGAGTTGCCAATCTGGTACTTGTCGCCAATGATGCCGCCGATGATGCTGCCAAAGGTAACGTTGTTCTCCTTCACCTTGATGCCGAGGGTCTTGGCGATCGCCTGGATCAAGTCGACATCAAAGCCGACGACGTTGGTGCCGCTCATCAACTCGTCCGGCGCGTAAGTCGCGTCGGTGGCGACCTGGAGGGTCACGTGCTTAAGGGCGGCCGGTACGAGGGCCGCGGCCCGGGCGTTGAACTTCCCGGTCGTAGTCGAGGCGCCCGCGGTCATGCTGGTGGCCAGTACCAGTGAGGCGATGCCTGTTGTGACGAGTGCCGTCCGCACCCGTGAAGTCCGCTGCATGTATTCTCCCTAACCTTGTCCCGTCGCCGAGGTCGGCGTCTGGAGTCCATTGATACCAGATATCGAGAAACATTGGCATTCGGCAGCCCGAATCGACGGCTCAGGCCTCGAAGACGAGTTCAGCCGGCGACGGGGCGCGCGGCCGGGAGGTGGAAGAAGATCACGAGGGCGACGGCGGCGGCGGTCGCGGCGGCGACGAGGCAGCCCCGGTGCAGACCCTCCATGAAGGCGTGGGTAACCTTGGCATCGAGCGAGGGGCGAAGGGCACCGGGAAGCCGCGCCACCGTCGCCTGGGCCGCCTGCATCGAGCCCTGGGCCTGGTTCAGTTGCGCCAGGGAGAGCCCGTGGCCGCGAAGGGGCGCCAGTGCGCGTCGTACGTCGGGTCCGAAGAGCGACGAGAAGACCGAGCCGATGACCGCGACACCCATCGTGCCGCCCAGCTCACGGGTCGTCTCGTTGCCGGCCGCTCCCCCGCCAATCTGCTCAGGCGACAGCGTCTCCATAGTGGCGGCTACCGACGGAGCGTTCACGAGCGAGAAGCCGATCGCGAGGGTGACCATTGAGCCGACGATCGGGCCGAGGTACGACGCGTGCGCCGCGAGCGTCGACATCCACCACAGGGCGACACCGGAGACGACGAGTCCCAGCGCGACCACGTAACGGGTGCCCAGACGCAGCGCGGCCAGCGCCCCCAGGGGCGTCGTCACCATCACGGCGACGGCGAACGGCAGCGTATGCACCCCCGCCGACAGCGCCGAGTAGCCCCGCACCAGCTGGAAGTACTGGGTGACGAGGAAGATGAATCCGAAGAGGCAGAAGAAGTTGGTGGCGATCGCCCCCGCGCCGGCCGAGAACGTACGGTTCGAGAAGATTCGCACGTCGAGCAGCGGACCGTCGCGGCGCAGCTCGTAGCGTGTGAACGTGGTCAGCACGACCGCGGCGAAGGCA